>JADDQE010000007.1 GCA_016781525.1 bacterium
ATGGGATGTCGAAGATAAAGGTCCTACTGGCCGTGCTTGCTCTGGGTGTATCGCTCCTCACAATTGGCTCCTTACAGGGACAACCTGTGCTGCTAAGGGGTGGGACCGCTTCCACGATGGTTCCAGGACAGACAGTCGTGGGGGCGACTGAACAGGCTTCGACGGTCGGGTCGGGGGCGAGTAGTGGCGCGAGTTCTGCGGCATCTCATCAAAGTGCGACCGCCTTCGAGAGCGCACCGCTGAGGGCGTATGCTAATTCCCGCCTTGATTTCCAATCGCCGCCGGTAGGTGCCGTGACGCTTGGCGGGGTTCCGTTTGAGCTCTCGGAACAAGCTTTTAAGACCCAGTCGTCCTTTCCGCCCGGCGACGCTGCGCCTACGCAGGTTACGATAGGGGTGCAGGTGCCGCAAGCCTATCGCCTGCATCTGCTTCTGAATACAGGTAACGGCTTTACGCTCTACCAGGACAAGGTCGTCGGCGAAGTCAATGTCGTCTGCAGTGGCGTCCGGTCCAATGTTGCATCGCTGCAGCTCGGCCGCGAGGTCCGTGAGTGGCACAGCGAGGGTAAAGTAGTCGATCAGGCTTCCCGCCCACGTGAGGTATGGCGAGGTGTCCGAACCGATGCACCAGCTCTGGAGGGGCATATCGATCTGTTGAGCCTCGACCTCCCGCCGGTCTGCCGGGAAGAGGGGCTCTCGGCGGTCGAAATCGTCGACGTATCCGCATCTTCGCTCAACTCACTCGATCCGGCGCTTAATCTTGTCGGCCTGACAGTCGAGCATTACCCATAGCTAGCCGAGCAAAGGCTGGGTAGGTGCCGACTACGGCACCCTGCGGGTCCAGGATCAACCAGTTGGTATGGCCCCACTCGGACGGGTGCCCGTTAAAGGCAAAAGGCGTAACGGCAACGACACGTGGATCCGAGAGCCACGGCGTCCAGCCCTGCTCGGGAAAGTCGGGGTATCGCCCATGGTTGCCGCGCAGGGCCAGGTCGAGGAAGGCGGCCGTTGTTTCCGCATCAGGCAAAGCCTTGCCGGTATCTTTCGCCGCGTGAGCGATTGACTCGGCGTGACGCCAACCTGTTTCCGTAATCATGACCGGTAGCGACACGCCGTACGTAGATAGCTTGAAGAGCTCCCATGCGTAGCCGTTAATTCCACGATTGTGGACATGCTGCGGCGGCTCAATATGCGCTGGATTGACCGCGTCGTTTAACAGGTCGACGGCAAACGTTTGCTGCCAAGGCGGCGCAGTGAACGGACCGAGCGGGTATGCATGGCTGCTCCACACATCGATAGCGCTGAAGACCTCGGGATGAGCCGCGTGCATCTGATCGAGAAAGCTTTCCGCGTCCATATAATACTTGCCGTCGAAGGCCGGCCGGCTCCCGCTGTGGGGCGCAAACAGATCGAGGCCCGCGTTCAAAATTACGGCGTTGGAATCACGATCGCGGATCGCGCCTGCGACGTCAAGCAAAAATTGTGCGTAAGCGGCCGGATCGGGGCGTCCACCCCATTCATCGCCTCGATTTGGCTCATTCGCTATGATGACATAATGTTGGTTGGTCGGCCAGCGCAGTGCTCCTAGAAAGGCGGCGTATCGTGCCGCTATCTCGTGATATCTGCCGTTCCCGTCTGCGGCGGGTGCCCGCCACCAACCGGCGTTGCGGTCAAAGGTCGTCGCAAGGCGAATGATTGGTATCAGTTGGTGCTCGGCGCAGAGGTCCATAAATCGCTGCCAGCGGATGAGATCGAGATCGTCATCTCGAACCAGTTGAACGACATAACCTCCGGCCCCGACCGCCTGTCGTGCGTAGCGCATATGCTCGCTCCAGCGCTCCATCGGCCACTGGTTGCGGCCATCGTCCAGCAGGAGATGCACGCCCAGCTTAGTGGCAGCCTGCCTATCGGTTTCAGCGGTGGCCGGGTTTGCCGTTGTGGCTGCTCCCGTTTTTTCCGTGGGCGGACTTGCCGTTGGCGTTACAGGAGTAACGGCTGACGCAGTGGTGGGCGTCCTGAATACGGCGGTGGCGGTTGGGCGTGTCACGGCGGTCGGCTCCTGGCACGCGTTTAGCAGCACCAAGACGATGACTAACCATAAGGAGCAAACGTACGATCTAACCTGGGGCATCGGTCGTCTCTTATGCTTTTCTTTGCCTTGAAGGCGGACGGGGGAGGCCATGCGATGTTCGTCTTGCTGGCCTCCCTGCCGGGCGCATTCTTTGCGAACCAAGGTGGGACTACATCCGGTACCGCTCGATAAAGGTGCGGCCGCCGTCGTATGAGCTTTTGATCGTCACGCCTACACCGCGCCCTGCACTTGGGCTATCCACACATTGAAGCGCCAGCCCAATTCTGCTTACCGCGGAGTCCGGTGTAGCGGGAGGTAGCAAGGCTACGTTGACCGTATAGCAGCCCCCGATATACCCCGTGTGCCGTAGCTCACGTGGAGCGTCTGTGTGCGGCGCGTAGTAGAGACGATAGGTCGCGCCTCGTTTTGGCGGAGGGCCGCTGCCTGCTGGAGCCCCGCTCGGCGTCTCCGTCCACTCCACCTCAAGGCTATAGATCGCGGCGGAATTAGCCTTGGGGCGCACTTCGTGGGTGTTCCAGTTCCACGCGCCCCATTCGCTCACCTGCTCACGATGGTAGCGCCACTGGTAATAGTGCTGGCCGACGTTGCCCATCTCGACCCGGAATGCTCTTTGGTTTGCCGGGTTATAGGTCAAGACGCGCCGCTCGAAGACCTGAAACAGAACGGGTTGCTCGGTTCCTCCAACGCGGGTGTTGACCCACACTGCGGGAGTGATTGGAAGCCCAAAGACGAAGAGCGGATCGAAGACGTTGCGTCTCACGTAGCCGCCGTTCTCATAGACCGGGCCCTGCTGGTTCTGGAAATCGATAAAGGCTTGCGGCACACCATGGTTGTTGGCGCCCCGGACGATGATCGTGGCTGGATCGGCCTCGTAAGCCGTGAAGCGTGTGATCCGCAGGTCTTGGTTGAGGAGATCGGTAGCGGGCCGGCCGATCTCGCTCGGCTCGATTGTTCCAGGATTTTCATACAGCGGCAGCAGATCGGGGTACGCCGGGAAGCTGCCTGGGTCGCCAATCGCCGAAATATACGAGTCGCGCCGCGGTGCAAAGTCGTTCGTTCCGGTTTGCATCGCGCCCGTCATAAGTTCGCGTGGAAGCAGGCCACTCGTGACATACCAGGGGTGGTTAGGATCGCCCGCGGGGTTGTTGATTTCCATGCGGCCCTTGTCGAAATACTGCACCATTCGGCTGCTCTCGGGAAGCTGTGCGTCGACGTATGCCTCAGGCATAGGGGCTGTGTTCGGGCCCGGCCCCCATGTCCACGATCGATCAGCCCGCCCGGCCGCAACAGGTTTGTCATTACGCTCCCAGACACGGTTGAAGCTCTGCTTCGCGTCGACCGCTGCCAATGCTGGCTGCGCGGTGATCGGGAGCAGTACCAACAGGCCGACTATTCGCCACAGCATTCGTTGCATTGTGCTCTCCTGATATCCAGGGTTTCTCGAGTTGCCTCAATGCAGGCTGCCAGCCACAATTTGCACGGAAAGTGTCGGTGGCTGAGCTCTCGAGTAGTGCTCCTGCGTGGCCTCAGTATAGGGGGAAGTACTGCGGGTGCCTATCGCGTAAATTGGGGATGAGTAGGGGATGTTAAAGCAATGCACGAGCGCGGTGTGCTGAGGTGCCGTGGTGTCGCGGCAGCCTCAACAGGTATCGGACAGCGTCGGCCGCCATGGTCATGCTTTGAGAATTTGGGACACAAAGCTGGTTCCACGCTTTGGCCCCTGCACGCCCAACAGCTCCGCGATGGTAGCGCTCAGATCTGAGAAGGTCTCACGCGTCCCCAGATTGACGCCTTTTGAAACGTGGCTTCCGACTACCATGATCGGGACATACTCGCGCGAATGATCGGTGCTGGGCGTGGTCGGGTCGTTGCCATGATCGGCGGTAATAACTAGAATGTCGTCATCCCGCAGTGCGGCAAGGAGCTCCGGCACGCGCTGATCGAACTCTGCGAGGCAGCGTGCGTAGCCCGCGGGATCGTTGCGATGACCATACTTGGCATCAAAGTCGACCAGGTTTGTAAAGATCAGGCCATGCTCACGCCGCTCTCGCATCACGGCGAGAGTCTTGTCCACGCCATCCATGTTGTGCTCGGTATGCACCGCGTCGGTGATGCCGCAGCCAGCGAAGATATCCTCGATCTTGCCAACCGCGTAGACCATCCGACCGGCGTTCTTGAGGAAGTCCAGGAGGGTTAGCTCAGGCGGCGTAACCGAGAAGTCGCGGCGATTGGCCGTGCGCGTCCAGCTACCTGGTGCTCCGACAAAGGGTCGGGCAATGACGCGGAGAACCTCGTGCTCGCCACGCAAAATCGCGCGCGCTCGACTACACATGTGGTAGAGCGCGTCGACGGGGACAACCTCTTCATGAGCCGCGATCTGGAAGACACTATCGGCGGAGGTGTAGACAATCGGTTTACCCGTTTGAACGTGGGTCTCGCCTAGCTCGTCGAGAATGACGGTGCCCGACGACGCATAGTTTCCCAGGGTTTCCCGTCCAATCGCCGCCTCAAACTGCTGCATCACGGCGCGCGGAAAACCTTCGGGGTAGACCGGAAACGACCGGGCCAGGTGCACGCCCATCAGTTCCCAGTGTCCCGTCGAGGTGTCTTTGCCGGCTGATACCTCGGCCAGCTTACCAAAGGCCCCCGCCGGCTGCTCTTGCGGTCGGACACCCTCCAGCGGCGCAATGTTCCCCAGCCCTAGCGTGGCCATGTTTGGCAGTGCAAGCCCGCCCACGGCGCGAGCGGTATTGCCAAGCGTGTTGCTCCCGGTATCACCAAAGCTGGCCGCGTCGGGTGCTTCGCCAATCCCAACGCTATCCATAACGATGACGATGACGCGACTAACGTGCATCATAGGTCCTCTCCATGCGGACGTCGAAGCTCCTGGTTGCATTATAGGCGATCCAAGCTGGAGTGATCTTCGGCAGCGGCTGTGCAGCTGGCTTCATGCTTGACGATTGCGCTTGGACGCTGCGTCGCAAGACCACTTGGCGGTCGTATGTGCACTGTAGGCTCCTCCCTTCCCGGTTAGTAGCTACCAAGTTTCGTGGCGGAGCGTACCGGAGGCATCGTAGCTGGGTTGCGACGCTGCAGATCTCGGTGCTCGTAACGCTCGTCGTAACGCCTAGGAGACGGACGAGGGTTAGGCTTGTCCCATCACCAATCCCGGGTTCAGCCCTCAGGAGGATTCCTATGGAAGCTACGATCACTGCACCGCGACGGATGGGTCGGCGCCCTTTGGCAGCCCTCGGCAAAGTTGCCGCCGGCGCGCTCGTCGGATTGGCAGCACTCTTCGGATATGTACAGCTGGTTGTATTCGGGGCTTTCATACCGGTCGTCACCGGCTTCGCGGCTGTGGCCGTGCTACTCGCAGGCCTTGTCACGATGGGCTGGCGCTGGTCGCCGCTGGTAGCGACGCTTGCGTGCGGCGCGCTACTGGCGCTTATGCTCGGACCAGCATCCGGCGAAATCTTCTATATCTTGTCGCGTCCACATGATGTCGGGCTATTCGCGCTGATTGTGCTGCTGCTGCCGGTGCTGGCTATCGGTGCCGTAGCCGGGATTGCCGCGACGGTTCAAAATTATCGCTATGCGGCTGCTGATCGCCGCACCCCCCTGGGTCTGCGCAGCGGTCTGCTCCTGCTGCTGGGTCTGGTGGCGGGCGCGATTGCAGTTGCCGCCGCCCCGCAAAGCAGCGACGCGGGCGGCGTTAGCCCTGAAGCACTCGCCTCCCTTCCGGCCGTCACCCCGGAACATTTTATGCCTGGCAAGGAGATTAAGGT
This sequence comes from bacterium, assembly GCA_016781525.1. Lineage (GTDB taxonomy): Bacteria > Chloroflexota > Chloroflexia > Chloroflexales > Kallotenuaceae > LB3-1. The sequence continues at coordinate 5,877 of JADDQE010000007.1, forward strand.
CAAGGCAGGTGAGCTTGTCGCCCTGCGGTTGGAAAACTCGGACGGCGTCGGGCACACCTTTGATATCGACGAGCTTGGCGTCCACGCGCCGATGCCTAACGGCAAGCCCGGGCTGGCGCTGTTCCGTCCGACGAAGCCAGGTACCTATACATTCTACTGTGTGCCACATTACAACAAGGCGACTGGGGAAGGCATGCAAGGCAAGCTGATCGTCGAGTGAGTGGTAGCCTCGGTAGTTGCAGTGAGCGCATATGTTGACGCAACCTCGTCAGTGTGCGCTCGCTGCAGTGTCCGATCGTCGGGAGCCCCACGTGAGAAGTGGGCCTCGGCAGCACCATACGCTTCCAGGCGTTCCCGAAGGGTCCAATGGAAGCTATTGACGGCATGGGTAGAATGAAAACAGGCATGAGCGACCCCGTTATCCGCACGCCTTCATCTTGCCGCCGGGTCAGTCGGTAACTCCCGAGATCATCTCAGATACACGTGCTGGTCAAGCCACATTGTCCTGCCGTACACCGGCGACCGTGGACGGCCTGAATACCCTTATCGCTCACGAATTATAGGCATCTGGCTGATCCCTGCTACAGCGGGCTAGCCATCAGCCAGCGGGTAATGTTACCCACCGGAGCGAAAAGCTGGGACGCGTGCAAGTAATTAACCCCGGCTGTTCGTAACGTCCTCCGTAACGCTTAGCAGACGCTTACAAGCTAGACTTGCTCCAGTGACCTACCGAACGGGAGCTGAGACGGCACTCCGATTACATAATTTTTGGCAGGTGTTGACGCGGCGGGGCCGCCGTGTTGTTCCAGCCCAGCCCGCTCCTGCAGTGCAACCTGCACCACAGGCTGCACCGCCAACAATCGAAATCGCGCCGAACGATCCATTGATCGCCTACTTTCAAAGTGTGACGGGCGCCGTCGATATTCAAAAGCTCGATCTGGACTCGCCGGCGCTGCGGTCGATGAAAGCGGCCGGTGTTCAGACCGCCGTGCCACTCGTCAGCCAAGGGGAGCTGATTGGCTTGCTCAACCTTGGGCCGCGGCTGAGCTCGCAAGATTATTCCGCCGACGACCGCGCCTTGCTCAACAACTTGGCGACCCAGGCAGCACCCGCACTGCGGGTGGCGCAGCTGGTTCGTGAGCAGCAGGCCGAGGCGCAGGCGCGTGAGCGCATCGCGCAGGAGCTTCGAGTCGCGCGACTGATCCAGCAAACTCTGCTGCCGAAAGAGCTTCCTGCGCTTCAAGGTTGGCAGATCGAGCGCTACTATCAGCCGGCTCGCGAGGTCGGCGGAGATTTCTACGATTTTATTGATCTGCCGGATGGGCGGTTAGGCATCGTCGTCGGCGACGTCACCGATAAAGGAGTACCTGCCGCGCTCGTGATGGCGACGACCCGCAGCATTATGCGCGCGGCCGCCCCGTCAGCTGCCTCCCCCGGGCAGGTGCTGGCACAGGTAAACGACTTGCTGGTCAACGACATTCCGCCCAACATGTTTGTCACCTGCTTGTATGCGATCTTCGACCCGCGAACTGGCCTGCTCGAGTACGCCAATGCGGGGCATGATCTGCCGTACCGCCGCTGTGTCGAAGGGATCCAAGAGTTACGGGCAACGGGCATGCCGCTTGGCCTCCTCCCGGGCATGATGTACGAAGAAAGAACCGTGACGCTGCAGCGCGGCGACCAGGTGCTGTTCTACAGCGACGGTCTCGTAGAGGCACATAACCCAGAGCGTGAAATGTTCTCGTTTCCGCGGCTACGTGAGCTGCTGGCAAGTCGCCCCGCCGACGGTGGTCCAGCACTTGTCGAGTTTCTGCTCAACCAGCTGACGGAATTTACTGGCCCCGGCTGGGAACAGGAAGACGACATTACCCTTGTAACGCTCCACTCCACGGCGGGAGTGGCGGACGTTGATGTCACAGCGGGCCAGGGAGAGCGTCCCTCAGGGAATGGGGTTGGCGAGTGGCGTGAAATCAGCGCGTTTACTGTTGCAAGCGAGCCAGGCAACGAGCGCATCGCGATGAAGCAGGTCGGGGAGGCGCTGCAAGGCTACAACCTGTCGGCAAAGCGTTTGGAGCGCCTCAAGACCGCCGTCGCCGAGGCCACGATGAACGCAATCGAGCACGGGAACGAAAACCGTGCCGAGCTACCGGTCGCAATTCAGCTTTTGGCATCGGATGAGGCCGTCAAAGTCCAGATTACGGACAACGGCGGTAAACAGATTGAGCCGAACTCGAGCGTGCCGGACCTAGAGCTCAAGCTTGCGGGTGAGCAAACACCGCGTGGCTGGGGGCTGTTTCTGATCCAAAATCTCGTCGACGAAATGCATGTCATCAGCGACGCGGCGCATCATACCGTCGAGCTGATTTTGTATCTACAAGGAGACCGTCATGCCAGCCAAGCAACTTAACGTGAAGGTTCGGCACCAGCCTGCCTCTGCGATCATCGATCTGCACGGCGAGATCAATGCTTTCGCTCAAAGCTCGCTGAGTGCGGCCTATGCCGATGCGGAGGCGGGTAAGCCCGACGTCATTTTGCTCAACTTTAGCGATGTGGAGTACATCAATAGTACCGGAATTGCCCTGATTGTCAGTCTTCTGGCGCGCGCGCGCCGCCCGCCGCCGTCTGATCGCGTGTGGATTAAGCGAGCACTACGTCGAAATCTTCAATATCACCCGCTTGGCCGACTATATGACGGTTTATCCCGACGAAGCGACAGCGCTGAATGAGGTTCCCGAAGCAGCCTAACGCTGCTACCGGATTGTGTTTTCACCGCAGCGATTACGTCCAGCACCCAGATAGGAGGGCTTCCATGGCTCCAGCGAACGTGTCGATGAACGTTCGAAAGGTAGGCGATACCGTCAGCATCGTGGATATCGAGGGCGAAATGACGGCAACCGCGGAAAGCGCGCTCATGGACGCGTACACCGCTGCCATGTCGCCGCAAACGCGCGCAGTTATCCTTAACTTCACCGGCCTCGAGTACATGAACAGTAGCGGCATCGGGTTGCTCGTGACACTACTGATTCGGGTCAATCGCCAAAAGCAGCGGCTGCTCGCATACGGGCTCAGCGAGCACTACCAGCATATTTTCGAGCTTACACGACTGACCGACGCGATCAAACTGTTCGATTCCGAGTCTGAGGCTGTTGCCGCTGCTCGTGGCGCATAGGGTTGTGCGCAAAGGGGGCTTTTATGACGACGCCATCTCCGCAAACATCGGAAGGTCAGCCGCGTGATGCTGTTAACTGGGCCGAAAGTGTTTCAACGCTCAAGGTGCAGGCGGTGCCGGCGAGCGCTGTCAATCTGAACGTCGACGGTCGCCGCGTGAACGCCGCGCTGCAGGGCTTCGGGCAGCTTTGGCAGAAAACGTATCGCATCAAGCTGTCGGGCGCGGCGGTAACGTCGAAGGAGCTTATGCAAGTCTGGAAGCAGCACTTCCCAGAGTTTCATCCGCCGCAAAGCCGCTTCTATCCTTCGTTCGCGGGCGTACAACCAGGCGAGCTATTGTTGATCAACGCCTCGCTGACCGGCTTGCCTGTGTACACGGGTGTCATGGTCATCTACGCCGACGAGAGTGTTTTACGGTTATGACGGCCGAGGGTCTGCCTGAGGCTGGCTGGAACACCTTCAGCGTCTATGAAGAAGACGGATGTACGGTTGCCCAAGTCCAGTCGATGGCGCGGGCCAACGATCCGATCTATGAGATCGGCTTCCGGCTGATAGGCTCGCGGGCCCAGGAAAAGATTTGGAGGCATGTGCTTACTCAGCTTGCCGCGCGCTACAACGTGCAGGGCGAGGTTGAGCTCACCAAGCAGTGTGTCGATCCAAAGCTGCAGTGGGCCAATACCAAGAATATATGGCATAATGCGGCGCTGCGGTCGATGCTGTACATGCTGACGAGCCCAGCTCGCAAGCTGCGCCGGGTCGGACGTCGACCAAGTTAACTACATCGCTGTCAACCGTGCTTCAGGAACGGTTGGGCGTGTACCACGGACACTATGGCTCAACATCACGCCTATGATGCGGTCGTCGTCGGCGCCGGACCGAACGGTCTCGCGGCGGCAATCACGCTAGCTCAAGCCGGACGCTCGGTACTTGTGCGGGAGGCGGCACCAACGCTTGGCGGCGGTACACGCTCGGCCGAGCTGACGCTGCCCGGCTTTATCCATGATATCTGTGCTGCGATTATGCCGCTGGGGGTCGCCTCGCCCTTTCTGCGCACGCTGCCGCTCCACGAGCACGGTCTGGAATGGGTCTACTCGCCCGCGGTGCTAGCGCACCCCTTCGACGATGGAACGGCTGTGGTGATGGAACGCTCGGTTGAGGCAACCGCCGCGTCCCTTGGGTCCGACGCGGGCGCATACCGGAAGCTGATCGAGCCAATCGTGCGGGATTGGCCCCGGCTGGAAAGAGGTGTGCTGGGTCCGTTTACGATCCCGCGGCATCCCTTCGCAATGGCGCGCTTCGGGCTGGTCGGTCTGCGCTCAGCCGATGCCGTGGCGCGGCGTGCCTTCCAAAGTGACCGCGCGCGCACGTTCTTTGCGGGTCATGCGGGTCATGCGATCCAGCCGCTTGAGTTTCCGGCCACGGCTGCATTTGGTCTGCTGATCGCCGTACTAGGGCATGTGGTCGGCTGGCCGCTGGCCGGCGGTGGCTCGCAGCGCGTTGCGGATGCAATGGCCTCATACCTCCGGTCACTCGGCGGTGAGATTATCACCGATGCGCGGGTGAATACGCTGGCTGAGCTACCACCGGCCCGTGCGCTTCTACTTGACGTAACGCCGCGGCAGCTGCTCGAGATCGCAGGGGAACGCTTGCCTGCAGGATATCGTCGCAAGCTCCAGCGCTACCGCTATGGTCCCGGCGTCTACAAAATCGATTGGGCGCTCGACGGCCCGATCCCCTGGCGGTCGCAGGAATGCTTGCGCGCCGCTACGATCCATCTCGGCGGGAGCTTCGACGAGATCAAGGCGTCGGAGCGCAAAGCCTTCGGCGGCGAGCATGCCGAGCGGCCCTTTGTGTTGCTGGCACAGCAGTCGCTCTTTGACCACACGCGCGCGCCCGCCGGCAAGCACACCGCTTGGGCCTACTGCCATGTTCCCAACGGTACCACCTGGAACATGACCGAGCGGATCGAGGCACAGGTGGAGCGCTTTGCGCCCGGCTTTCGGGATCGTATTCTGGCGCGGCATACCTTCAGTCCGGCGGAGATGGAGCGCCACGACGCCAACTATATCGGCGGCGACATTAACGGTGGCGTACAAGACCTGCGCCAGCTTTGGACGCGACCGACCGCACGTATTGTGCCCTATAGCACCCCAGCAAAGGGTATCTATATTTGCTCGTCGTCGACACCGCCAGGAGGAGGCGTCCATGGCCTCTGCGGCTACTTCGCAGCCAAAGCGGCATTACGGGCGGATCCGTAGCGGACGAGGGACTGGCTGAGGCGCTGGCGCAAGTCTTCAAGAAGGGACGACAAGGCGTTGCTACTGAGAGACACCGGAAGTGAGCCCAGGCCTGCACAGGATGTTCATCAGAGAGCAGCCATGCGCTTGCACGGCTGGAGTCTAGTCGTGGCGCGTGTTACATGGCTTGTGGTGACAATCATCACCGTTGGCCTGACTCTGGTCGCCCTGCCGTTGCGTTACACCGAACTTTCAACCGTCTGCACCGGTGAGGCGGACATCTGCGAGTACTCTCGGCTCCTCACTCCTAAGCAGGTTGGGGCGCTTGAAGCGGCCGGTATCTCAATCGGTAGCTATGGAGCCTACATATTCGCCATTAGCGTCATCTTTACGGTAGTGTCATGGCTGATTGGCCTGGTGATCTTCTGGCGCAAATCCGATGACCAAATGGCACTCCTCGCGTCGCTGATGCTCGTCACCTTTGGCTCCTTCTATATGGGGTCGTTGAATTCGCTTACAAACGCCTTTCCTGTAACGGCCCTTGCTGCCAAGCTCATTGCCGTCCTCGGATTTACCTCGATTATTCTCTTTCTTTATACGTTCCCCCACGGATCCTTCGCGCCGAGATGGACAGCTTGGCTTGCGATCATATGGATTGTAAACGATATCATCTCGGTGCTTTTTCCTGCGCTGATGCAAGAGTATGCCGGCATCGGCTTTCTGTCGTTCTTCATCCCAGCACTCGGCTGCATCGGAGTTCAAATTTACAGGTACCGGAGAGTGCGGGATCCCGTCGAGCGACAGCAGGCCAAGTGGGTTGTTTTTGGTATCGTCGCGTGCTTTAGCTCGCTACTTTCATTTCTGGTCATTGCTCGAATGATTGGCCTTGAGGCCACCAGCCCCATGGGGCTTATCCTCCACCCGACAGTCTTGATGGTCTGCGTGATGGCGATTCCTATCTCGATCGGCATGGCAATCCTGAAGTCTCGGCTCTGGGACATCGACGTCGTCATCAACCGCGCTCTAGTCTACGGCTCGCTCACTGTCACGCTTCTGCTTGTCTACATTGGGAGCGTGGTGCTGCTGTAGGGGGCTCTCCGTCCGCTTGTTGGAACGAGCTCCGAGCTTGCGACGGTCGTCTCGACGCTCGCAATCGCCGCGCTTTTTCAGCCGCTGCGTCGCCGCATTCAGCAGGTGATCGACCGGCGCTTCTTTCACAGAAAGTACGACGCCGAAAAGACGCTTGCCGCCTTCAACGCACGACTTCGTGACGAAGTTGATTTGGATCAGCTGACGATTGAGCTGGAACAGCTCGTGGACAAGACCCTTCATCCGGTACACGTCTCAGTTTGGCTGCGGCCGAGGCAGTAGGAGTCTTGACGATGGTCGTGCGCGGACGGCTCATCGCCTCTCGTCGACCGACGTTTCTATCGCAAATAGTACAATGCAGCTCAGACACTTCATAAATTCCGCGAGCGCCTAGTGAGGCAGTCCGCCTACTGCTTGTGCGCCCGGATCCGCGCTATGTATCTCGATTTGTACCGGTACGGCTAGCCATTGGTAAACCTGTCTACAGCACCAGGGCGTGGTGCAGCATGAGGCACCCGGGATGGGCAGACACGGGTCAGAAAATGAGGTGCTCAATTTTCGCAACTTGTACTGGCGCGAAGTGGTGGCGTTGAACGTAGAGCCGCTGTTTAAAGTACCCATTCCTTGGCACACGCCCGGACGCGTACGCCTTCTGCATCACCGCTCAGTACCTCAACTCGTGGGTGCCACACGCCATCTGTATCGCGCTCTTGGATGTACACGCCCCACGCCCGGCCGGTTGACCACAACGTTTGGAACCTGTTTTGCTCGGGGGAGACGCCAACAGCCGGAGCAAAAGCAAGCTCTTTACGACCCATGTCGGCGTGTACACCGCTCAGCGCGAGCAGCAGCGCCCAGCTCGACATGCTGCGGGCATAATGATGCCCACATTCAACTTCATTCCATGGGTTGCGACGGACACCGTCATGTCGAGCACGTACGGCCTCAACGATCTCCAGCCCCTCCATGAATCGGCCTTCGTACATCAGGTGGGCCGCAACCTGATACTCAACGCCTGTCCAGGCTTCATCCGAGTACACAAAAGGGTACCTTGGCCGCCCACCGTTGGGCCAGGAGCACATCAGCAGTCCCGCCTCATCATTGAGGACGTAGGTTCGTTGTGTATTGGTGTGGTGACTGAAACGGCGCTTGAAGTTGTGAGCGAAGATCGAGTCCAGCGCGACCTGGCCATGCTCGCGGGGAATCAGGTTGCCCAGGTTAAGGATCCGCGCATGAAGTTGGCCGAGCAGCTGATCGGCGAGGCATCCTGCGCCGTGCTGGTATTTGTACGCATCGACGTCTGCGAGCCGCTGCACGTAATAGGCGCCGTTCCAGAGCATCTCATCCAGCCGCCGGCTGCCTTGCTCAAATGTTGCCCGACAGCGTTCGGCAAGCTCCGGCTCGTTCATGACGCCTGCCAGCTCTTCGACCGCCCGTAAACCGGCAAGGTAGTAGATGCCACACAGCGGGTTTTCGCCATAGAACTCGATATCGTACGTGTTGTGCTGGCGTCCGTCGAGCACTCCATCGTTGTTTTTGTCCCACTGCTGCGTGGCGTACGTGAGGGCACGCTTTACATTGGGCCAGACCTCCTGTAGCCATTCACGATCGCCACTGAGCTGCCATTCGCGCAGCACGCGCAGAATGCTGCCCATCTGGCCGTCCACGGCGGCTTCCGGCTGCTGATCGCCCCAGGCCCAGATGAAGTGTTCGCCGAACGTCTGGTAGGTTCGGAAGAACATATAGCCACTCTCATTGGTCTCGACCTTAAACTCGATGCGTCGCATCTCGCGTTCGAGGCTCGGGAAGAGAAATGCAACCGTCTGGGCATAGCTCCACACGTGGGTACACGTTCCGTCGCAACAGCCTCGATCATCAAAACAGCCCTCGTAGCCAAAGAACTTTCCGTCTTCTAGCCAGAAGCAGGTCGTGCTGCGAACCGGAACGATGTTGGCCGATATGGCATCCAATACAGACGCGGGCAGCGTACTGCCGAATAATGCCGCATGAAACTGGCGCGTTTGCTCGGCTAAGCGGGGCTGGTTCTCGATGACGTAGCGCGCGACGGCCCAGGCATCATCGAAGCGGGTCGCATAGTGATTGCGAACCAGCGAGCGCGGCTCTGCGCTCCAGCTGTTGGGACGATTGGGAAAATACCACGTGAGAATGAATTGGTACACTTGTTGCTGCCCGGGCGCGAGTGTATCAAGCAGTCCGAGTGAGGCCGTATCGGTCTTGCCCAGCTGGGACGGCGTCTCGTAGCCCAAATCGGTCAAACGACCGTCCGTGCAAAAATCGTCCCAAAATTCTTGGAGAAAATCAAACCACGCGCCGCGTATCCATGCTCGCTTGGTGGTGATATGGGGATGGGTTGTCACTAAGCCAAGGCTGCCGGTCTTGAGATCATGCGGCGCGTACTGCTGCGAATACAAAAACAGACCACGACCATAGCTCTCATCACGCACCTCGTTTACATTCAGCCCGGTACCACCGGAGCTGAAATTACCGAACCGGTCCGTCTCCAAGCCGCCGACCGGATTACTGATCGACCCAACCAGTGTTAGCTGAACCGGTTGATCGGAAATATTGGTCACGGTATAGCTGAAGATGGCACACGGGATACCTGAATCTTCGGGATGGAGCGGGATCAACGGCGTGTATGCTTCAAGCTGAACGTGAACGGGCAGATCACGATCATCAAAGTCGATCCAAGCAAACGGATACTCTCCACGAAAGGTGCTGCCGGCAAGGCGAGGCAGACCGGCAGCAGTTGAGGGATGGTAGCCATGGGAAAGGGTGTGGGGCGGCTGGAGCGGAGCTTCCAGCACTTTTGCCACAGCCTGGCCTGTCCCGCTTTGCACGCGAATGGCGAAGAAGGTGTTCGGCAAGCTGGTGCCTTTACCAGGATGGTTAAAGATTTCCCAATCACGGAGTTCGCCGCGTGCTCCCAGCGAAACATTACCGGTCCCGATGCCGCCAAGTGGAAAGGCGACGGCGCTGGCTGTGTGCGGGAATGTGCGTAATGGTTCAAACGGCTTCGTCATTGTCCCTCCAATCTGCCACAGAACCCACGGGGCCGGGGTCACACCCTGGCCTATCACCTCAGCCTTTGCACTTATGCAAAGGATCCTATGCCGGCATGCCGCATTAAGAAGCATACGCTGCAAGGGCAGCTTCCGCCAGCTCAATTGCTCGCACGGCGTCACTATCGGCCCCATACGCGAGGGCTAGGTTGTTGAGCGCTGCAACACGTGCCGACGGATCGGTGAGCTGCTGAGCCAAATGCAGGCTTTGTTCGCCGTGGTGGCGCGCCCTGACAAAGTCCCCGCCCTTGCTCGAAATAATGCTGAGGATATTGTGCACTTGGGCGAGCGCGCGTTGGTCGCCGGACGCTTGTGACAGCTCAAGGGCCTGCTGCGCCAGCTCGATGGCGCGGTTAGAATCGCTGAGCTGCTGGGCAACCAGGCTTCGGTCAGCTTGAAGGCGTGCTCGCTCTGCGACAGCTCCCGTCGCGGGGAGCGCGGCGAGGGCATTTCCGAGGTGCTCTTCCGCTAGCTCCCATTCGCCGCGCCGCTAGTGCACATTGCCAAGCTTATGCTCGATCGCCGCACGTGCCTCCGGTGGGCGTTGACGCGCGGCGGCTTCGTACTGCGAGAGCGCAGCGGCGTAGTCCCCCAGCAGTGTCTGCAAATCCCCCAGCGCTTCATGTAGCACGGCCGTGTCGGGGTGCCCGAGGGTAAGTGCGGCCTGGAAATGGCTCAATGCCTCCGTATTCGCATAAAGCGTACGGGCCTGCTCTCCCGCAAGCATAAAGTAGTGCGCTGCGTCAGCTGGCTGGCGGGCGAGCTGATAGTGGCTGGCAATCTTGGCAGCGACTGTCGAACGCTCGCTGCGGGCTCGACTCCGGGCAACGAGCGCCTCAGCAATCCGGCGATGGAGCAGCCGCCGACGCGCGAGGCTTGTCTCATCGTAGACCAGCACGCGCAGCTTCTCGTGGCTGAAGTCATACATCAGGCTGGACGCATTGTCGCCGACTTCGACAACAAGTCCCTGTGCGATAAGCTCTTCCAGCGCGGTAATCGCTTCTTCTTCGCTGCGGCCGCTGGCCTCGCGCAAGGTGTCGAAATCAAAGGAACGACCAATGGCGGCCGCCGTGTTCAGCAGCTGCCAACCTGTTTCACTGACAGCACTCAGCCGGCCCCGCAAAAGGTCGCGTACTCCTCCCGGCAATGACCACGGCGCATGATCGGACGTTAGTGCTCCTTGTGTCAACGCCGCAAGATATTCCCCAACAAAGAGGGGCAGTCCTTCCGTCTCCTGATACAACCGCCCGGCAAAATCCGCTCCCATGCCGCTCAGCTGCGCTGGACGGGCTAGCTCAAGCACGGCACTTTGATCGAGGCGGCGCAGCGGCAAGAGCCTGCCTACTTCCGCCCGCTGTGCTTCCGCAACCAGCAGGCGCAGTCGATGACCGCTCGGTACCTGCTCGCCGCGCCACGTAGCGATGATGAATAGTGGCCGGCCGTGAAGTCGACGGACCAAGTACGTCAGGAGGTCGAGTGATGCAGCATCTGCCCAGTGTAGGTCGTCCAGGAAGAGCACGCTCGGAGGTGTGCTGCCGCAGGCAAGCAGGAGCGCTTGGCTCAGGCCTTCGAAGAAGCGTGCCTGAGCACCTGGAGTTGCCTGAGGGCGGTCTTGCACCTGGATCACGGGCTGATCAAAGCCGTTGATCTCGGGAAGCAGACGACCGAGCTCGCCGAGCGCATGAGCTGGGAGCTGTGCAATCCATGCTGGACGCTCTCCTTGCCGTAGGACCGCTGCAAAGGCGCCAATAAACGGGCTGTAGGCGAGCCCGGCCTCGCCAGCGTAGCAGCGACCCGACAGCGCGCGAACTCCGCTTGCCTTCAGGTGGGCAATAAATTCCTCCGCCAGGCGGGTCTTGCCAATCCCAGCCTCACCCTCCAGCACAATCAGCTGGCCATCAGTTTCGACACCTTCGTACGCTGCCTCGAGCACTGCCCATTCCAGGGCACGACCAACCAATGGGCTTGATTCCTTGACATGTGGCTCCACTGTCGCTCGTGCAGGACTGGCTTGCGCGGCTGGGCGTTCCGTCGACGGGGCCGATGGTGCTGCGGGAAGCGGCAGCCGGTTCTCCTTGATCGACGTGTGCAGCTCGAGCGTGGCCTCAAGCGGTGTGACTCCAAGCTCCTGCTCGAGCACGCGCTCGCACTCGCGGAACTGCCGCAGCGCAGCCGCACGGTCCCCTGCCCAGGTGTAAAGCTGCATGAGGCGGCGGTGAGCTGGCTCGTGCAGGGGGTCGAGCAACAGCCAGCGCCGAGCGCAGCCGATCGCCTGCTGCCAGTCGCCGCGCTGGCTGTGTCCCTCCGTCAATCGCTCTAACGCATCCGCCAGCTCACGACGAAGTGTATCAGCTTGAAAGTATTGCCACTCGTCGAAGGTGGGGCTATCGCGGAGCGTAAAGCCAGCCAAGAAATCGTCGCGGTACAGCTTCACCGCCTCTTCAAGCAGTGGGAGGCAGTCGCTGCACACAGCTTTTTCAGAGTGACCGTGATCCGCACAGGCCTCAAGCAGCTGGTGGAATTGGTCGATGTCGACAACCAATCTGGGATGGTCGCCCTGAGCGCGGCCGAGTGCAAGGTTGTCGCGGTCGATTACGAGTGCACCACCACCTAAAGCCGCGTTCAAGGCTGATAACGTCCGGCGCAGAGCAGCCCGTGCCCGGGTCTGCCCGTAGTCCGGCCAGAGCAGCGCGGCCAGCGCGTCACGACTATGTGGCTGGCGGGTCACGGCAAGATAGGCTAGCAGCGCAATGGCCTTGCGCGTGTCGACTTCGACGGGCTGTCCATCGCGCTCCAAGCGTGGTGGCCCTAGCAGTAGCAGAAAAGGATGCCCCACCCTGGATGCTCCTCTCTAAAAGCAGTGTGAGCCTGTGCTGAATTCGACGTTTCGACGATGGCTAGATTTCGAGCCGTATCCCGGGAGCAGCTCGGAGCGGATAATCAAGATACTTAATGCTACCGCAGCTTCCACGCCGACGCAACGGGCGAATAGTTATATCGGGGCTAGGGCTCGATGCTGCTCCGACAGCTGCCACTTCCACGTATTGCTTCGGGACTGTCTGTTCAGTACAATCCCTTGGCGGCTATCTACCGCGGTTCGATGAAGGCACAGGGCAATGCAAATTTTATCAGCTGAGACGCTCAGCAAGCAATACGACACGCGAATACTTTTTAACGGGGTCTCGTTTGGGATCGCGCAGGGGGCGCGGATCGGCCTGATCGGCGTTAACGGCAGCGGTAAAAGTACCCTGCTTAAAATCGTCGCCGGTCGCGAGGAGCCCGATCAGGGTCGCGTCACACTTCGCTCTGGAACCCGCATCGCGTACCTGGCCCAGCAGCCCGTCATGGATGCCGAGCTTACCGTCCGCGACTATATGTTCACGGGTGCGGGCGAGCGCCGGCATCTCCTGGCCCAATATGAGACGCTGGTGGCCCAGCTGGAGAATGAGCCAGATAACTCCGCCGCGCTGGAGCAGCTGAGTGAACTGAGCACCCAGCTCGACGCGGGCGGTGGCTGGGATGCCGACATGGAGGTCGAAGCGATCCTTACACGCCTCGACGTCTCCGACCTTGATCGACGGCTTGGCGAACTTTCCGGTGGCCAGCGGCGCCGCGTCGCGCTAGCGCACGCGCTGATCGAGCCGGCGGACCTGTTAATCCTGGACGAGCCCACCAACCATCTCGACGCCGACACCGTCGATTGGCTCGAAACTGTACTGGCCCGCACGCCGGCGGCCCTGCTGCTGATTACCCATGATCGCTATGTGCTTGACCGCCTCGTCACCCAAACATGGGAGCTGGATGGGGGTGGGCTGTACCAGTATGAAGGGGGCTACAGCACATTTTTGGAGCAAAAGCTCGCTCGTAATGCGCAGCGGGCACTCGACAATGCCCGCCACAAAAGCATTTTGCGGCGGGAGCTTGCGTGGCTCCAGCAGGGACCTCAGGGGCGCGGCACCAAGCAGAATGCCCGGGTCGAGCGAATCATGGCACTGCGCGAAACGCCCACGGATGCGCCCGATCGAGAGCTCGTTCTGACGCCAATCTCGCAGCGACTCGGTACGCGCGTTGTGGAGCTGGAGCACGTTACGAAGCAGTACGACGAGCGCGTTTTGCTCGACAATTTGACGTTAAGCATTGGCCGAGGTGACCGGATCGGGATTGTCGGTCCGAACGGGGTAGGCAAGTCGACGCTGCTTAATCTCGTCGCGGGACGGCATCAGGCCGACAGCGGGATTGTCGAGCGCGGCGAGACGGTGCACCTTGCCTACTACGATCAAGAAAGCACTGCGCTCGTCGACAACATGCGTGTGATCGACTATGTGAAGGAAGGCGCGGAGCTGATCCGAACAGCGGATGGCGAGGTTGTCACGGCTGGCCAGATGTTGGAGCAGTTCTTGTTTGCGCCGCAGATGCACTACGCGTTGATCGGCACGCTCTCGGGCGGCGAGCGCCGACGTCTTTACCTGTTGCGGACCCTGATGTTTGCCCCCAACGTGCTGTTGCTCGACGAGCCGAGCAATGACCTCGACGTACAGACGCTGGCGGCGCTTGAGGCTTACCTCGATAACTTCGCTGGAACGCTGGTGATCGCCTCGCACGACCGCTATCTGCTCGATCGTACGGTTGACCAGCTGCTCGTCTTCGAGGGCGAGGGCCGTATACGAACCTTTCCTGGCAGTTATTCCGCCTATGCAGCAGCCCGGGCCCAGCAGCGCGCGCACACCCCGCCGCCGCGCCGTCCCGCCGAGCGCGAGGCCCCACCGAAACGCCAACCCGAGGGCCGGCGTGGTATCTCTTTCAAGGAACGGAAGGAGCTAGCAAGCCTCGAGGCGCGCATTGGCGAGCTGGAAGCGCGGCAGGCCGACCTAAACGCTAAGCTCACGCAGCCGGCCTCATATACCGAGCTCCAGCAGCTTTCGGAGAAGCTGTCCGCCACGGGGGTGGAGCTGGAACGGGCCTTTGAGCGCTGGGCCGAGCTTGCGGCCCTTGCTGAGGGCACTGCCTAAGGTGGCAGCGCTGGCGGTGTCCCATGCACCGCAGCACAATGGTTGAGGGCTGAAAGCATTGTCAGTACGGCTCCGTGGTCCGACCGTAACTGTAAGCGGCGAGCGGCAGAATAGTCAGCCTGGACCGGACGTGTGCCGCCTGCCGCTCTTTTAACCCCCTCAGCCCTTCATGTTCGGTGTGCTGCCGCCGGTTAATCTGTTCCGGAGGCAGCCGCGATCCACAGCTGGCCCTCCCGTCCATACTCTCCAAAACATATTGGCCTGACCGACACCTGCCGATCCGCTGGAGCGCGACTAGGCGCGTCTGTCAGCACAGGGGGGGAAACTGCGGCCGTGCTTGATGCTCGTAACGCTCTCCGTAACGCTCAGCAGACGGGCAAACCGTAAAGTGGGGCATCAACAAGGAAAATGGTACCGAGGCTGACCAATCATCCGCCGTTGTGCACACCCGCTCGGCGTAGGGGCAAGCGTCCGCGGCCGCTCATCGGCCAGTTCCTCCGTCACGGTTTGCATACCGACCGTCAGCTGCTGGCCTGCCTGCGCAGAGACTTTTTACTAAGGTCGCGAGAACACGCGGCCGATATCGAAAGTGGGGCCAATCATGCGCGAAAGCAAGTCGTTGTTGTACCGTGGCAGGAAATTGTCGGATGTCATCCTCGATGGGCTGTTTGGTGGCTTAGCCGGCGGTGTCGTGCTGGGGGTTTACTTGGTGCTATGGGGTTGGATGGCTGGGCAATCGCCCGAAACGGTGCTGGGGCTCTTTGACCCCGGCCAAAGAGGTGTGGCGACGGCAGGTGCACTAACCCATCTGGCTGTCTCGGCAGTCTATGGTATTTTTTTCGGGCTGCTCTGGTGGACGCTGCGCTGGTCGCTGCACCTTGCCGTGCCAGCCTCGCTCGCAGGTATCGCCTATGGCCTCGCACTTCTGTCTGTCGCCAAGGCGGTGATACTCCCGCTATCAGGTACACCGCTTGCCGAGATACCCACCCTCCACTTCGCACTGGCGCACATGATGTACGGAGCAGTCCTTGGCTGGGTGTGCGAGCGAACCGGAGCACAGGCCGCGTAAAGCGCTCGGTATGGCGGGAACCGGCGGGTCGGACCGGGGCATGGCGGTCATTGGTTCAGGACGCCCTGGAACTGTGGCGCGACCTCGGATGGGTAGGCGGCCTGCTCGTGGCCCTAGCTGCTGGCACCAAGCTTGCGACGACCTCTTGCGACGCTGCAAAAACGTAAGATGATATGCCGCGGGAGGATAGGCATGATTGGGGCCAAACTGCTATCAGGAGCGCTGGCGGGCTGTATCGCAACAGCCCCGATGACAATCGTTATGGAACTGCTGCATCAACGGTTGCCGCAGTATGAGCGGTACCCGTTGCCGCCCAGTGAAATTACGGCCGAGCTGACCGAAGAGGCCGGCCTGAACAATCAGCTTAGCTCCGAGCAGCATCTTGCACTAACGCTTGTAAACCATTTCGCATATGGTGCCGCCGCTGGGGCGCTCTACGGCGTTTCCGCTGAACGCCTGTCAACGCCGCCTGCGGTCAAGGGCATTGGCTTCGGCCTAATCGTTTGGACAGTTAGCTACCTGGGTCTGCTGCCAGCACTCCGTATCCTCCGACCAGCCACGCAGCATCCGGCCGAGCGTAATCTGCTCATGATTGCCGCCCACGTGGTCTGGGGTTCCGTCACCGGCCTCATCACCAGCCAGCTGAACACTCGATCCTAGACAGCAGGCGGGCGTGGGCCTATCCTATGGCCCACGCCCGCTGATTACCCCTACGTAATCCTTAACCAACCTATGCTAGAGGCTTGATGGAAACGTCTCCGGCAGCTCGTCGGTCTGCCACTTCGAGGTAGGCTCGAGTGGTTCGACCGCCCGTGTTTCGTCGAAGTGCAGGATTGCGTCAAACTGATCGGACAAGCGCGCGTGGAAGTAGTGGCTCATCCGTTCGGTCTCAGGTCGATAGATGACCCCAATCGCCCGCTCTAGCCGGCGCTTGCGAAGCGGCTCTTCGACCCGTTGATCGTGCAGGGGCAGCCAGAAGCGCGGCAGCCCGACATCATGGAAGAGTGCTTCGTAGCTGCCGTTGAGGCCGGGGCGTACCCGCTTAAGCTCGGCGGGCGCCCCCCAATCGGAGGCCGCGGTCACAGTGCCAGTGTAGGTGCTAAAGCCGACGAGGAATGAGTCCGCGCCGTAGCGCTCCCGTACGAGCTGGCCCAAATTGAGCTCGCCCATATCCCCCATCTCGGTGGCGCGCGCATCACCTAGGTGCGAGTTGTGAGCCCAGACCACGACCTTTGAGCGACCG
Organism: bacterium; assembly: GCA_016781525.1. Lineage (GTDB taxonomy): Bacteria > Chloroflexota > Chloroflexia > Chloroflexales > Kallotenuaceae > LB3-1. Next base: position 22,775 of record JADDQE010000007.1, read on the forward strand.
CCATGCCGATCAAGATGTGCAATCAGTGCGTCAAGTGTCTCGCCCATATGGGAATCGCGGACATTCCACGACGACACGCGGCCTTCGAACATCGTGCGGTAATAATCTTCGGCATTCTTCGCTAGGCGGGCGTTCTGCTCGGCGTAGAAAAACTCGTCCTCGGCAACCTGACCGTCACGGCCAGCGAATTCTGGCGCGCGCCCTTGGAGCTCTTGCAGCTGGTTGACGACTTCGCGCTGGCACGATTCGGTGAGGTTGAAGCTGGCCGCGTAGCCATATGCCTGCGGATCCTCGCCATGATGATCGAAGCAGCCGTAGCGAAAACGGGCACGCTGCGCTGCCTCTGGGTCAACCCGGTCGAGGTAGTTGATCACGGCCTCGATCGACGTATGCAGGCTATACAGGTCGAGGCCGTAGAAGCCGGTCTTGGTTGCCTGTGCCGGCAACGCGAGGTTGTGTGCCCGTAGCCACTCCGCGAAATCACGCACAACCGTATTTCGCCACATCCAGGCGGGAAAGCGGGTAAAGCCGCCCAGTGCTTCCATGGCATTTTTCGCATTGCCTGTGCCGTGCACGTAGTGGTTGACGCGGTAGGCGTCGGGCCAGTCGGCCTCTACCGCAACCGCGGTGAAGCCTTTCTGTTCGATCAGGAGCTTGGTGATGTTGGCTCGCTCCTGGTAAAAATCATGGGTGCCATGGGATGCCTCGCCGAGCAAAACACAGCGAGCATCGCCGATGAGATCGAGCAGTGGAGCATAATCGTTGCTGGCGCCGGTCAACGGGCGGGCCGCCGACCGCACCGCCTCCAGTAGCTCGGCGGGATATGCGGTACTCATCATGCTTGCGCTCCTTTCATACATCACTCGCCCGCCTCAGGCGCGTGTACGGCGCCGGCGAGCAAGACATGTACCTACATATCACTCAATAAATTAACGTGTCGACGCCGGTTAAAACGTTGTTGCGTCCAGCACACCATCGGCAAGCTGAATTCGTACGACGTCGCCCTTAAGCTGAAATGGGACCGCCAGCTGATCGTCAACTGAAAAGGCTAGGGCGGAGCCGAGCAGCAGCCGCTGCGCACCAATCTGGATTAGGTACGGCCGGCCCCACTCGGCGGTCGCACACATGAAGTTGTAGGCACGCCGAACAGACCAGGCGGCGCTGATTTCAAAGTCGGAATCGTGGGGCCAGGGCGCTGGCGTCCCGATCTCTGGCTGCGGCTGCCGAAGGAGCGGCCCACACTGCAGTCGCTGCAGCACGTCGACCAGCAGCTCGCCGCCGACGGAAGCGAGCATACGGTCGGCTTGATCGGCATCGCTGCCGTCAGGCAGCTGAACCGGCCGCTGTGCCAGGATATCTCCCGTATCCATGCCCGCGTTCATAGCGTGGACTGTTACGCCCGTCTCGGCACCATCGTGCAGCGCCCAAAAGAGCGGCGCCGGCCCACGATAGGCTGGAAGCAGCGACGGATGGACGTTGAGGAAGCCATATCGCGGTAGCTCTAACAGCGGAAGCGGCAACCGCCGGGAAAAGCACGCCACGCAGCCGACGTCGGGCCGGAGCGCCGCCAAGACATCAAGCGTCGCAGGGCTGTTGAGCCGGAGGATCTCGAAGACGGGAAGGCTGTGCTCCCAGGCAAGCTCTTTAATCGTGCGCGAGAGATACGGGTTGACAATCGGCAGGGAGCCGAAGGTCGGCGCCGGCTTCAGCTCGCTAATATCTCGCCGCTGCTTATCTGACCAGCCGGCAGCCGGTACAACAACCCCCGCGACGTCGTGGCCACTTTTCAGCAGTGCCTCCAGCGGGGGCATCGAAAACAGACCGGTCATCCCGAGGTAGACAATCCGCTGCGGCGCCCCTACGTGGGGCGCCTGTGAACCGGGTCGGTTGGAGGCTAGCATCGCTCTCCTTTGACATGCGTTTGAAAGGGCCTATAATCCATGTACTGCTCGCAAATGTGAGCTTCGGAGAGGACAAACATTGTATGGCCCGGATGGTATTCTGTGCAAAACTACAGCGCGAGCTGCCCGGCCTCGAAAGACCGCCGTTTCCAGGCGATCTCGGCCAGCGTATTTATGATTCGATCTCGCAGACGGCATGGGCCATGTGGCCGGCGCAAGAGCGTATCATCATGAATCATTATGGCCTGAACATGGCCGATCCCGCGGCGCGTAAGCTTGTGATGGAGCAGATGGAGCAGTTCTTCTTTGGCGAGGGCGCGCAGATGCCCGAGGGCTGGACGCCTCCCGCGCCTGGTGGGAAAGGTGGCGGCGCGGCGCCAAGCAAGGGCGGCGCGGCTCCTCGTCGTAAGTAAAACCTACGCTTGAGTGGGGCTAGGCCGCCGTAACTAACGGGCTGATACGGCGGCTTGCTATGCAAGCTGTAGCGCGATGCTAGGCTGAATTGTAAAGCGTAGTCGACGGTGCGCCTCACGCAATGCCTGCTCCACTTCGGCAGGTGTTGCTCCATGCGCGAAGATAAACCCCAGGTAGCTGTCACCCTCCGGCAGCGGGACGATCGGGTACTGCGCCTTCGCGGTGATTGTGACTTCCTCGATTCCCGGTACCGCCTGTGCCTCCTCGACTCCGGTGGCACACTTGAATATGCCGCCTTCGGGAATGGGAATCATCATTACCCCGCCTGCTCCCTGGTCGGGCGCGGCTGTGGGTATTTCAAGGCCGCAAGCCTGTCGCAAAATCAGCTCCTCAAGCGATGCCGCGCTGCCAAAGCGCAGCGTCTTTGAGCACAATCCTCCGATCGAGCGGCCCGCCAGCTCGACAATCCAAGGTCCTTGCTCGTTCACCCGTAGCTCGGCATGCATCGGTCCTTGGCGTAGGCCGAGAGCCGCTGCCGCCGCCGCCGCACAGTCACGGATTGCCCGCTGCACCTCCGAGGGCAACCGTGAGGGAGTAATGTAGAGCGTTTCCTCGAAGAAGGGGCCGTCTAGCGGGTCGGGCTTGTCGAAGAGCGCCAATACTTCGAGCTCGCCGTCGTCAAGCAAGCCTTCCAGCGCAACCTCAAATCCCGGAATAAATTGTTCAATCAGGAACGGCTTCGGCTCGGGTGTCGGCTCCAGGTTGTGGAGCAGCGCCGTCAGCCGAGCGATTGCGGCGACGCACTCCTCTCGGTTGTTCGCGCGGATGACGCCGCGGCTACCCGACAGTCTGAGCGGCTTGACCACACAGGGATACGCGGTTGCAGCGGCGATGGCGTGTGGGTCCTCAGAGCTAAAGTGCCGCTCGAACGGCGGCGACGGAACGCCCGCGGCGCGGAGCAGCGTACGCATAATGAATTTGTCACGCGCCGCCTCCGCCACTTCCACGCCGTTATGCCGCAGCCCTAGGGCTGCGCTGGCTCGCGCCGCTACCAAGCTTCCACTATCATCCACCGCGAGGATCGCGTCAAGCGGCTTTGTAGCCGCTAAATCCGCGATGATTCGAGCCGCGCCGTCTGGGTCGCCAAAGTCGACGCCGAGAGGCTGGTGCCAAAACTCGGCAAGCTCACGCGGCATGTCGGTCGCTGCGACCACTTCGATGCCGAGACGGGCTGCGGCGTCGACAAAAGCTTGGGATCGATACGTCGTCACCGTCAGCAGTAGCAGTACACGCCGCGCGGGTCGCGACACGTCTACCAGCGTATCTTCCTCGGTAATCACTGTCGTACACTTCCTTGCGCTGGCTACAGCGTGATGACCTGGTCGGGCGGGTTGCCGGCTAGCGCTCCGTACAAATCCGGGAAGCAGCCGACCTGCACGCCGGCCACTACACCGGCTGGCTCGCACGCGCCAGGCTCGCCGGTGGCTAGCCCGCGTTCCAGCGCGCACTGGTCGCACTTCATCAGCAGAATTCCTTGCTCCTGCGCTACTTTCGACAGCCGCTCACTCAAGGGATCGCCCTGACGAAGGATGTAATTGTTGTCGTCAAAGAACATCATCCCGACGACCTCCGCGCCGTGGCGGCGCTCCTCCAGCTGGGGCAAGATCATTTTGCCGAGCTTGTAGCTGGCGGTGTGGCCCGACGTGCTGAAAATGTATGCGACCTTCATCACCAATCTCCGTAATGGTCGTGGATATCCCGGCTGGCACCACGTTCACTCGCAACTAGCTGCGAGGACCGCGAGTCTTTCTACGCTGATTATGCCACATTCCACGACCACCGGCGGCAATTCCCGCTCGACCTCCGCGTTGATGCATTGGCGCTTAGGAGCGTGGCACCTCGCTCATCAGGCCCAAGTAGTTGTCCTCAGAATCGCGAAAAAAGACCATCCACAGGTCATATGTATCCATGTTCGCAATCAGGTGCGGCTCGTCCTCGAACCGCACACCTCGGTCGGCGAGCTGGTGATAGGCCGCGTCGATGTCGTCGACGGTGAAGTAGATGATTGAGCTGGGATGGTCGAACTCGCCTTTTTCCGGAATGCTCAGCATGAGCCGCACGCTGCCACACTGGAAGAATGCGCTCCGTGGGATTGAAAAGAGATGCTGCATACCTAGTGCGTCGCGGTAGAAGGTCACCGCCCGCTCGACATCCTTAACTCGGATGACTATCTGGCCGATACGTGAAAGCACAGCTTGGCTGTTGTTCGTCATGCTTGGTCTCCATACTCCGCTGGGTTGGTTTATGAGCCGGACGGTCGGTTCGCGCCGGCGCTAAAGCAGTATAGACCAGCACAACAGCCGAAGCTTCTCGAAAATCACCGCGTTTGCTGGCGGTAGTCTTGCGGCGAGACGCCGACATGGCGGCGAAAAAGGGAGCTAAACGAGCTTGCACTTGCAAAGCCGACGGCAATACAAATTTCCAGGATCGAGGCGTCCGTGGTTTGCAGCAGCTTCCGTGCACGCTGCACACGCTGCTGAGTGAGATATTGATGGGGTGTTTGCCCAAACAGGTCGCGCAGAGAGCGTAGAAAGTGGTTGGGCGAAAGGCAGGCAACCGCAGCCATATCGTCAAGCGTGAGCGGCTGGTCGAAGGACGCAGCCGCAAAATCTCGCGCTTGGTGCAGCCGACGATACAGCTCCTGCCGGGTTGCGTGGCGCATGTACGGCAGCGCTTCCGCCGCTTGGCGGCGTCGGCTCGGATGCTGCTGGAGCCAGCGACTGCTGTGCTCGGCAGTGTCGCGGCTGCCTCATGGTAAGATGGGCCTTGATGTGCGACTGGGTGACGCACCCGCCGCTAGTTTTGCGGTCCGATGGAGGATTACGAGTCAGCTACTACGCGGTCTAAAGACCGGTAGCTTGTCCTTCCAGGTTTCGTAGCACTCGTTGAAGCACGAGTCTGACGGAGAAACGTATGCTTCGACACGTTGACACCACAGACGTATCACGACGGAGGACCATCGGCCTGCTGACAGTGGCCGAAGTAGTACGGCCCGTCACGGTTTTACGCGGCAACGGATCGTACTTGCCGCAACCAGCAACCGCAAGTTAGAAAGGTGCGAAACCGTTAACTCGTGCGTACCTCACGAGTGCCTAACGCATCACCAGTCTATCAGTCTGTTGTGTCAGGTACGGTCACAACGTATGATGGAGGGCGGCTTTCCTCTGCTGGCACTAAAGTGCCGCAGCTTCCAGCCGCATTTTTCTGTGAACGTTGGCGACGATGTGGGACAGACAGATATGAGCGACGGTGGTCTACGGGCGCGGCTCCACTCCATGCGGGCGCACTGGGTGACACGTGATACGATTCTTTGGCAGGCTCCACCGTTTCATGGCGCGGTCTATACGCTCCATTACGACCGCTCGGCAGCGTTGACACTAGGCCCGGATGGACCACGAGGCGGTAACATGATTGGCCTGCGCTATGTCGACGGGGCAGTCGATCCTGTAGTTCTGGCTAAATTTCCGCATCTGCGCGGGCTCGCGACCTTTAAGCTTGATGCCGCAGATCTTGGGCAGGTTGGCGATGCCCTTAAGAGCCAGCTCGCCGTCTCGCTCCGCGACCATGACGGGCGGCTCCTCGACATTACCGGCATCCAAATCCCGGGTGTTCTCGACGATCTCTACACTTATCATGGTGACCTTGGCATTGTCTACGATGGCACCGTGCCAATCCTCCACTTGTGGGCGCCCACGGCGCAATCTGTGATGCTGCACCTGTATGATGCGCCCCAAAACCGATCAGTGAGCTCTGTCGCGATGCTTGCGGACCCGGCAACCAGAGTCTGGAGCATTCGCGGCGCATCCGAGTGGACCGGAAAATATTATCGCTACGAGGTGGAGGTCTATGCGCCGACAACGGGCAAGATCGAGCGTAACTTTGTTACGGACCCCTACTCGATCAGCTTGTCTACGAACAGCACGCACAGCCAGATCGTCGACCTTCGTGATCCCGCGCTGATGCCTCCAGGCTGGAACGAGCTCCAGAAGCCGCCCCTTGCCGCCTTCGAAGATATCGTGCTCTACGAGCTCCACGTCCGGGACTTTAGCATCAATGATTCCAGCGTCACACCGCTCCACCGCGGTACGTATCGCGCTTTCGCGGAGCCCGAGGCGGTGGGTATGCGGCATCTGCGGGGGCTTGCCGAGGCCGGTCTGACTCACCTTCACCTACTGCCGGTCTTCGATATTGCTTCGGTCGACGAGGATCGCGATGCCCGCATGGAGCCGGATCCCGTGGAGCTCGCGAGCTATCCTCCCGCGTCAGACCGGCAGCAGGCGGCAGTAATGGCGCTGCGCGACCGCGATGGCTTCAACTGGGGCTACGACCCGTATCACTACACTGTTCCTGAGGGCAGCTACGCGACCAACCCCGCGGGGTCCGCTCGGATACGAGAGTTTCGGGAAATGGTGCAGGCCCTGAGCGGGATTGGGCTGCGGGTGATCATGGATGTGGTCTACAACCATACCCATTCCGGCGGTCAGAGTGAGAAGTCAGTGCTCGATAAAGTGGTGCCGGGTTACTACCATCGACTGAATGCGGAAGGCGGGGTGGAAAAGAGCACCTGCTGTGAGAACACCGCCAGCGAGCACGCGATGATGGAGAAATTGATGGTCGACTCCCTGCGGACCTGGGCGACCGCGTACAAGGTCGACGGGTTTCGCTTCGACCTTATGGGCCATCACATGGTCGCCAATATGCTCAAGATCCGCGATACGCTGGGGTCGCTCACGCCCGCGCAGGATGGTGTCGACGGATCGAAAATCTATCTCTACGGCGAGGGCTGGGATTTCGGCGAGGTCGCCTATAGTGCGCGCGGCCTGAACGCGACTCAGGCCAATCTCGCGGGCACCGGGATCGGGACCTTCAACGACCGGCTGCGGGATGCCGTACGTGGTGGGGGTGCGTTCAGCGGTCTCCAAGATCAAGGATTTATTACCGGCTTGTTTACCGCGCCGAATCATATCGGGCACACGAGTCTGGAGCATCAGCGGCACACATTGCTGCACCAGATGGACCAAATTCGTGTGGGTCTGGCCGGCAGCCTGCGTGATTACCAGCTCATTAATCTGTGGGGCAACTGGGTCCGCGGCGAGGAATTGCGCTACAACGACAAGCCCACCGGCTATGTGTCCGATCCGCACGAGGTCATCAATTACATTGAGGCGCATGACAATGAGACGCTGTGGGATGCAATTCAACTTAAGGCGGCACCGTACATTGGCCTAGCCCAGCGAGCCCGCATGCAGATGGTTGGCAACAGCCTCGTCTGCCTGGCTCAGGGCGTCCCATTCTTTCACGCGGGGCAGGAGCTGCTCCGATCCAAGTCGCTCGACCGTAACAGCTACAACTCGGGCGATTGGTTTAATAAGCTTGACTTTAGCTATGAGACGAACAACTGGGGCGTCGGCTTGCCGCCGGGAGAAAACCGGCATCACTGGCCACTGATGGCGCACCTGCTTGCCAACCCGGCACTTAAGGCGGGCCGCGCCGAGATCGAGGGCGCGCTGGCGCATTTCAAGATGCTGCTGCGTATTCGGAAGAGCTCCAAGCTCTTTCGACTTGAAACGGCCGCCGAGATTCGGGCCAAGGTTCGCTTTGCCAACGTCGGCCCCGGTCAAATCCCGGGGCTGATCGTGATGTACCTCGACGACACAACCCAGCCAACGCTGGACGAGGTCTACGCGCAGATCGTCGTGCTCTTTAATGCGGCACCACACGAGCAGACGTTTCGGGATGCTGCCTTTGGCGATCGGGCGTTTGAGCTTCATCCAGCCCAGGCCGACAGCGCGTTCATGGATGACGGCCTGTTTTTGGCTGACCAAGCAGGATTTCGCGTCGCGCCATTCAGTACAGCGGTTTTTGTCAGCCGTCGCGGCAGAAACGGGTAGATAGCCGGCAACCCTCATGGTGGCCGGCTTCGCCGTCTCCCATAAGTGCTGGCGGCGGGCCTGGCCGGCGACCGCTATTCGTACCGGTGCGGCGCCCCGGTCGCTAAGGTTGGGTTGGAGGCGATGCACTCGCCTCCGCAAAAGCACGGTTGAGCGCTTCCATCCGTGCACGATTCACACCTAAGTCGCTGCGTCCGAGTCGTGATGTCGACCGGAAGTGGATCACCTTGGCGGTATCGTCGAAGCGGAACTCGACATCGTCGATAAAACCAATCAGGGGTGTGCGGAATTCCACAGCGACGTAGCCCGGCTCCTCCGTGATGATGGTGGTGCGCGGAGTGCTGCGTATCAGTGCTGTCAGCCGCGCTTGGGCCTCCTGCTGGGTCCCCCTGTACGGCAGCGGTGCCGTCAGCTGCGATGGCGCCGCTTGCTCAGTTGCGACACAGTTGGGTGTCGACGGACATGGTGCTAGGCGGCCGCTGGTTAGACCAAGGCCGCTCGGACGCTCGGCAGTCCGAGCCCAGGCGGCGAGGCCGAGCCAGATTACCAGGAGGAGGGTAGCTCCGGCTAGAGCAGTTGTTCGCAGTCGCCGCAAAATAATATATGCCTCCCTCGACCTCCACGGGTAGCGCTTTGGGTTGGTCTCGCGGGCCGCCGACTAGGACGGGCAGCTTGCCTACCTCGACGCTACGACTTCGCTCCGCTACCCTCGCTGATTGAGGGTAAAGCGTGGTGGAATGCCGCTGCAACAGTTGAATGCCATAGTACACTAACGCTATGGCATCACCATCAAAAACAATTGTAGTTGACGGAATGACGCTTACCCTTGTTGTCGAGCGCAAGCGGGTTAAGAACGTGAATGCTCGGCTGCGTGCGTCGACGCTTGCGGTTAGCGCGCCGCAACGGATGGCCGACGACGTGTTGGACGCGGCGATCCACACGCTGGCGCGTAAGCTGGTGCGGCGGGTACGTGCGCGGGAGGCAAACTCCGTCGAAGATGCGCACCTCACTGCCAAACGCATTGCCGACCGCTTTCATAAGCCGCCCCAGGTACGGCGGGTCATCTTTGTAACAACTCAGGTCAGGCGGTGGGGTAGCTATAGTGCCGCAACCCGAACCATTCGACTCCACGCCGCCCTACGGCTAATGCCGCGCTGGGTGCTCGAGGCGGTTATTGCGCATGAGCTAGCCCATGCGTTCCATCTCGATCATTCGCCGGCTTTCTGGTCGCTGGTGCGCGAGGTCTGCCCCGATACTGATCGCGCCCATGCATTTCTTGACGGCGTTAGCTGGCTGGCTGCCAGCTGGCAACAGCTGCCTGCCGTCGAGCGGGCGTTGCTCGCCGAGGCAAGCAGATGTGTCGACACGCCCGAATGAGCGCCGTAGCTTTAATTGGCCACGCCTTGCTTTGCACGGCACCACCAGCAATTTCCCGGCGCTAGCCAGCCTATACCGAAAGCGGTCGATCGCCTGGGCCGTCGTCGGGGCCCTGCCAGCCAGCGCTGCGGCGCAGTAAGCGCAGCCCCAGCCCAATCATAAGCAGCGCTGCTCCGAAGCGCAACGCATTGCCAAGCATGAGGAATGGGCCAAAGAAAGGCCGGTCGTGCCGCTTGTGCCCAAATCCGAAGCCTCCATGGCCGTCTCGGTCGTGCCGCGGTCCAAAGTGAGGCGCACGGTGCCCACGCTCGTGGCGTTCAACCTCATGAGACGGAGCGAAAGGCGGATCTGGCTTCATCGGAGCGTCGATCGATCGAACATGCTCGATTCGTGCATGTCGTCCGAACGGGCCAAGCGGGCCACGCCCACCAAGGGCAACAACGAGGGCCAGCGCGCTCAAACAAACCGCAATTATGCCGAGCCTGTTGTTCCATGACCCCATGGCGGTCCTCCTCCTATGTTCTCTACTGAATGCTGCCTGCCAGATTACACGACGGCGAGGAGCTAAGTGTTGCACCTTGGAGCCGGCAATCCGGCACGTTGTGTCCATGGTTGACGGGGTAAGCGGAGGTGGCGGGTTGAGCGGCTTGAACGGAGAGATCCAGCTACTTTGTGTTGATGGAAACAGGCTGATCGGGGCGCCCGCTCGCAACGCCGGCGAGAACCCGCACGACGACAAGTGTCATATCATCATGTTGATCGGCTCCTGCACTATGCCGTCCAACGGCTTCAAGCACACTGGTGAGGATGCCGTAAGCATCTTGGTGCGGGCCGAGGCCGCGGACAATATCTGCCAGCCGATCGAAGCCAAATAGCTCCCGTTCAGCGCTCATCGCCTCGACGATCCCATCGCTGAGCAGCAGCACGACATCGCCGGGTGCTAGCTTGACGCACACTTCTTGATAGCGCTGGGTTACCAGTGCTCCCAGCGGAAAGCCTACCGTATCGAGCCATTCCACCTCGCCGGTGGCTCGCCTTAGCAATGGTGGTACCGCTCCAGCGCCAATTGTGCGTAACAACCAGCCGTCGCGCTGCTGCACCAGCAACGTGTAGCAGAGCGCGATATTCATCTGGCTGCGGCTCGTGTAAGGTTGCATCGCAAGGTGCAAGGCTTCCGCGACTTCCGGTGGTCCCGCGGCGGTGGTCGTGACCGTGTTGAGCGCGACGACCGTGCCACTCAGGAGCAGCGCCGCGCCTAGTCCCTTGCCGGAAATATCCCCGACCGCGATGCCGATCTGGCGTTGGACCCCGTCTTCCGGCACGGCCCCCTGGGGATAGTATCCGACAAAATCTCCGCCAACTTCGACCGCGGGAAGCACCCGCCCTACGATATCGAGGTCGGGCATGACTGGAGGTAGCTCCGGCAGTAAGATTTGCTGCACCCGGCTGGCAATCTCCAGCTCCGCTGTGCGATGCGCCGAGCCAGCCGGATACCATGCCGCGGCACCAGCCGAAAAGCGCGCCTCGAGCAGGCGCTGGGCCCACCCCACTTCTATGCCATGCTGCAAGGCGAAGAGCAAGAGGGGCCCGATGAGCTCGGGCATCCACCAGGCGGAGGTAAAGACCTCTTCACGTGCCGCGAACTGCAGATAGTGGGCGATACCCTCCGTGACTAGCTCGGCACGACCGAGGGCCAGGCCTGCCGCAGCGCGGTATAGCTCGGCCGTCGCCACGTAGTGTTGATAGCCCTGCTCTGCATAGATTGCAATGGATTGCTCAAGCAGTGCAAGCGCCGCCTCCGGCTGACCACTCACCAGCTCCACCAAGGCCAGCAGCAGCTTGGACTGCGGCACACTCATCCAGCCTTTGCCCTCTTCGGCGAGCGCCAGGCAAACCTCTCCACTCCACCGTGCCTCGGCCAAGCGGCCCTGCCGAATCTGAATGAAGGCCGGGCCCTCGGGCTCTTCCGCCCAGCAGCCGGCAAGCTGGTAAGCAGCGAGCGCGGCGTCTAACCGGTCTTGGTCACGCAGCACGTGTCCTTGTGCGGCGACCGCCCACGTCCACAATTTCTGATGCTGCCACGTCTCGGCTAGCCGCCGCGCCATGTCGAGGACTTCACTCGCCGCGTCAAGCTGTCCCTGGCGCCAGTAGGCTAGGCCGAGCTCGTAGGCACACCACGGCAACATGTAGGCGGTCTCGTCATCACCCTGCGCCAGCTTCATCGCATAGGCAGCCGCATAGACCGCCCGCCGCATCTGGCCGGCGTAGTGGTAACCGGAGGCGATGTTTCGCAGCATCTGAATCCGGCCGATGCGTTGAAGCCACAGGTCCTCCTCGTTGTCCAGCGCGGCAAGCGCCGCCTCGCCAGCTTTCACCGCATCCTGAACGCGTCCTTGCCCGATCAGGCAGAGAAACGCTCCGAAGTGGAGCTCGGCGCTCAGATAGGGTAGAGCGGTCTGCTCAAGCATGGGTGCGATGCCTGCGAGCCCGGTCGCAAACTCGTGCTCATGGTAGCGCATGACGACCCATTCCGCGAGTGCCCAAACCTCACCTTCCGCATCGCCGCGCTCTCGGAACAGTGTCAGCGCTTGGTCAATCAACGGGGTTGCATCTGCAAAGCGGCTGTGCATACGGCAAAGGCGCCGCCCTTGAAAGAGTGCGAGCCAGGGTTCATGCACAAGCGTATTCTGGTCTAGCGCGTCGAAGCGCTCCAAAAGCGCCGGGGGGTAGCGTCGGTGCCGGAGCGCATCGCGTGCGGCGGAAACAAGGTCGGTTGGCGGTGTTGCGCTCATAGTAACCTCATTCTAGCACGCATCATGGTTTGATATACGAGCTTCACGTTGGGGTCTGGCGCGACAAATACGTGCACAAGGTGACTTCCAGATGGATTGGTCGACCAAGAATTACACCGAGTAGGCAAGCGCAAGCAAAGGGCCACGCCCTGAGGAGCGTGGCCCTAGCCAATGGCAAAGTCGGGGTAAAGCATGAGGCTTAGGCCGCGTGCGATGAACGGATGTGGGGGCCGACCGCTCTTTGGGCGGGAACAAATGCTGCGGGTGCGACGAGGCGGCGCAGAAATTGCGCCGCGCTTCCACGGACCGGCGCTTGAAGCAGATGACAGCCGGCTTCCTGCGCGACTGCTTCGGCTGCCACCGTCGTGCGTTCGACGAGTCCGACGATCACAGCTTCGCGCAGTAGTCCTGCGTCCATCCGTTGCCGCAGCAGCTGCACGAGCTGAAGGCCAGGGAAGGGCTCGTGGTCCGTTGCACCCGTCGTGATGTTGATGAGCAGAATGGCGGTGGACATCGGCCGATGCGGCTCCAAGAGCATCTCCGCAGAGCGCAGACCATCCTCAAGGGAGCGCGCCAGCGTCACCTCGAAGCCCGCAGCGTCTAGCTCGGCAGAGCTAAGCAGCGCGTAGACCGGCGTAGGCTCGACGATCAGAACCTGTGGCGGTGAGATGACATGACGCATCGGTAGACTCCGTTGGGTACTGGAGAAACGGTTATAACATGCAGCACTGTACCAGCCCCAAAAATCGTGTGCTTCCCCGATGAGTCCAGCCCTGCGCTGGCTCTTTTGCGTAACCGAGCCTAGGAGTGCCGCTGTATATCTACGTCGAAAGCCACTCGGTATGAAAGGTGCCGGGCTTGTCGACGCGCTGATAGGTATGTGCTCCGAAATAATCTCGTTGTGCCTGGATCAGGTTGGCCGGCAGCCGCTCGCTACGATAGGCATCGTAGTACGCCAGCGCCGAGCTCATCGCCGGCACAGCAATACCAAGCTCCGTCGCGGTTTTGACTGTCTGGCGCCACGCCTGCTCACGCTCGTGGAGCGCAGCGGTAAAGTAGGGCGCCAGCAGCAGATTCGTCAGATCTGGCTCCTGCCTGTACGCGGCGGTTACGTCGTCAAGGAAGCGCGCACGGATAATGCAGCCTGCGCGCCACAGCGCCGCCACCACCCCGAGGTCGAGCTGGTAGCCGTACTCCACGGATGCCGCTTTGACCAGCGCCATCCCCTGCGCGTAGGCGCAAATTTTGGAAGCGTAGAGGGCGGCCCGCACCGTCGCAATCAGCTCCCCCACATTACCAGAGTATTTCGCGCTAGGCCCACCGAGCACGCCGGCTGCTGCCACGCGCTCGTGCTTCAACGCCGACAGCATGCGAGCTTCAACCGCAGCGTTAATGGTTGGAATGGGAATCCCGAGGTCGAAGCTGTTCTGCGAGGTCCACTTGCCCGTGCCTTTTTGCTGTGCTGTGTCCAAGATCAGATCGACAAGCGGTCGGCTAGTCTCGGGATCGGTCGTCTGGAGAATGGTTGCCGTAATCTCGATCAGGAATGATTGGAGCTCGCCGGCATTCCACTCTGCAAAGATCGGAGCTAACGCCGGCGCGTCAAGTCCTGCGCCGCGTGATAGCAGGTCGTACGCCTCGGCGATCAGCTGCATGTCGCCGTACTCGATGCCGTTGTGGACCATTTTGACATAATGCCCGGCACCATGTGGGCCGAGATAGGCAACACATGGCGTTCCATCAGGAGCACGTGCAGCAATGGCCGTAAGGATCGGCTTGACGGCGGCGTAGGCATCAGCTGGACCGCCGGGCATGATGCTTGGGCCATGGAGCGCGCCCTCCTCGCCCCCCGAGATGCCGACTCCTAGAAAACGCAGCCCCGCTTGCTCGAGTTCCGCTGTCCGACGCTCAGTGTCTCGAAACAATGAGTTGCCGCCGTCGATGATGATGTCACCCGGCTCAAGTAGCGGCCGTAGTTGCACAATCGTATCGTCCACCGCCGTGCCGGCCTTGACCATCAGCAGCAGGCGACGCGGGCGCTTGAGAAGCGCTACACACTCTTCCAAACTGCGCGCGGGAGTTATGTTTGTTTCGGGATGGGCCGCTACAAATTCGTCCGTCCGTGCAACTGTGCGGTTGTACACAGCAATGCGAAACCCGCGGCTCGCAATGTTCCGCGCCAGATTTTGCCCCATCACCGCCAGCCCGATCAGCCCGATGTCATGTTCTGCCATAATGCCCCCATACAGTACACTCGCTTGCTAGTGTACTGTATGGGAGCAACGTGGCGCGGCTATCAGCTTGCGCAACCCGTAGGGGCAAGCTCCAGGGCGCGCGGAAGCTGTTATACACGGGCCGGAGACGGAGCTGCCAGGCTACCCAGAGCAATAGCGGGCAACGGTCTTCATCAATCGGTCGAAGTCAAGCGGCTTGGGTAGGAAGGCCTCGGCTGGTATCTCTGCAGTAACCTCCTTGGTCACATGCGCTGTGATCACCGCCACTGGAATCGGGGCGAGGTCGGGGTCGCGCAGCTGCTCGGCTCGGAACTCTTGCCCATTCATGATCGGCATCTTGAGGTCGAGTACAATCAAGCCCGGCCGCGAGCCAGCTCGCAGGTAGTCTAGCGCGTCGAGCCCATTTGCTGCCGTCACTACCCGGTAGCCTTCATCTGTTAAAACCATCGTCAATACCTGCCGGATCGCCACATCGTCGTCAACGACTAGAACTGTATTCGGAGTGTGCATCTCTCCTGTCCTTTCTTCCGTGTAAGCTGCTAAAGCGCTGACCGGGATGTGGGCCAGGCTGCTTGAGCCACCCCGCCGGCAGTCTCCAACCCTTCCACTCCAGGTTCAGTGTACTTCCTTAGTGTCGATAACAAGCGGACGCTCGGTAGCCAGGCCGGCGTGCCCCACGTACTTTGGCGAAGGGTCGTTGGGGAGCCGGTACACAAGTAGGCATGACAGCCCTTTTTGATGCAGTGATGCGACCCGAAGGGTACCGGCATGGCCTGGTTGTTCGAGCAGTCCAACATCCTCCAGCTAGATGACTTTGGTACCGAAGTCTAGCCGAAGGTTGTGCGAGCAAGGGAGGAGGTTAAGGAGATATTAAGAAGAAATGCAGGGAATAAGGAGACCTTAGGCCAACTCTCAATCTGGCAATAGCTCCCGGAGCTGGCCAAGCGTTCCGGAGAAACGCCGCAAGTTTACACTGGTGCTTTCACCGGCAGCTGGCCTGCTTCTCGCGTTATGGTGATACGCGACGGGTAGCCGAGCTGCCCACGGGGGTTGCCGATCCGTCGCCGCCTAGACGCAGTGCCCAGCACGCTGACACGGGTAGCACTCGGCATGGTCGGCGCGGAGCGACTGGTGGCCGCGCGGCTGCGTGCGTCGTCTCTGAGCGAAAGCACAGCTAGGCCGGCGCTGCTAGCAGCTCATGGATAAAGGTTGTCATGTCGTGGCGAAAGTTAACGCGCTCGCGAGGATCGGCGTACCGCCGCATGATCGCGTTGGCGAGCTTAATCACTGTCTGGCTATCGGCGACCTCGCCAACGGCCAGGGGTGTGTTGGATACCCATGGAAACGCGATACGCCATGAGTTCGATGCAACCAAGTCGACGTTCACGCCGAGCTGACGTAAAACCGAGACGGCCTCGTGCGGAAGCATTGGGGGGCTCCATTTCAGCCCTCTGCTCGAGTGCCGCAGCACCTGGAGGGCGGGGTAATGTTTGTACTCACTATAACGAGACGAAGGACCAGCCGTTACGGCTTTCGGCCGCGGCTGGTCCAGAATAGACATAGTCGCTTTAGCAAGGCCCTAAATGACGGGATGTCTCCCCGAGACGGCTATGCCTAGTTAAGGGCGGGCCGCCTGATTGAGCTAGGACCAAGGACTAGCTAACTTCGATGCCGCTCCCAGCGACGACCTCTCCGATGCACCAGCACCCGTGATTTGCCGCGACGTAGCGTGCTTGTAGCTCGTCTGCCGCTTCTGCCGCCACCGCGAGAAAAAGCCCACCTGAGGTTTGCGGATCGAACAACAACAGCTGTTGTCCCTCGTCGATATTCGTGCTATAGCGCACATAGCCGTCCTGCTCAAGAAAAGCCTTGTTACGATATAAGCCACCCGGAGCGATACCGCGACGAGCGTAGTCCAGTGCGCCTGGCAGAAGTGGTACGGCGGACGCCGTGATCCGCAAGCCGACGTCGCTGTTCCGGGCGACCTCGGCAGCGTGCCCTAACAGGCCAAAGCCGGTAATATCGGTGGCGCTATGGACCGCGCTCGAGCCATCAGCGGCAGGCCGTAAGCCTTGCGCGATCTCAGCTCCCACCTTGTTCAACATCAGCATGTTTGCAACCGCGGCGTCGAGATGTGCCGTATCTCCCACGTTGCGCTTGATCGCGGTGGTAATGATGCCGGTACCGAGGGGTTTCGTCAGGAAGAGCACATCGCCTGGCTGCGCGTTCGCTTTCGCCGTGACCTGCGAAGGCGCAAGCAGCCCCGTGACACAGAGCCCGTATTTCGGCTCGTTGTCGACGACCGTATGTCCGCCCGCCAGAACCGCTCCGGCCTCGGCAACCTTGTCGGCACCGCCCTGCAGGATCGCCTGCATAACCGCCGACGGCAAGTCCTCGGGAAAGGCGGCGATTGCCAACGCCAAGATCGGCCGTGCGCCCATCGCGTAGATGTCGCTCAGCGCATTAGCAGCTGCAATCGCACCATAGGTGTAGGGGTCGTCGACAACGGGCGGAAAGAAGTCCACCGTCTGGACGATCGCCTGCTGCGCGTTGATCTGGTAGACTGCCGCATCATCGCTCACGTCGAGACCGACCAGCAGGTTTGGATGCGTTGGCAGCCGTAACCCAGCAAGCACTGTTGATAGGGCACCCGGCCCCATTTTGGCTGCTCAGCCAGCGCACGAGGCTAGGTCGGTTAGCCGGATTTGTTCGCGTGTCTGCATCTACGTTCCTTATAACTGACAGGAGTTACGCGGCCAGATCAGAGCTGGTCATTCAACTCGTGACAGCCACGTCCGTTCTCTTACTTAGGTGTGCCTGATTACACCTACGGGTCCACACAAGCACACCACAAAAACTCCACCGCTCGATGCTGCCGCAGGCATCTCGACTCGAGCTCTGGAACGACGGCGTACGTACCTGTATTTAACGATCAGGGTCGGCCGCCCACAGGTCGCGGACGTTTTCCTCTAGTTTCCGGCGATCAACTCTGCCGCGACTGCCCGCGCCTGTTTTTGTAGCGTTGCAATATCGGAGGCGTCCGGCCGAAGCCGAGCATAGCGATCCAGATCTTCGAGGCCGCTATGAAGCTGCCCCACTCTTATGCGAAGCAGCCCACGGTCGCGTACCTCGCTAGGGTCATTGCGCTCCACTAGGAACAGTCGCTCCACGGCTGCTAGGGCTTTGGCAAAGGCCGCGCGCTCCACATATGCCACTTTGAGGTTGCGCAGCATCCGTACCAGAATCTCGCGCTTGGTCGGCGGCTGCATCACCCGGGCCATCAAGGTCGAGGGCGCTCCTCCAAAATAGGCCGCGAGGTGGTCGGCACATTCGGATGCGCTCCACATGCGCCCGCGGTGAAATGGATCAATTACAAGATCACCGCTCGGACTTGGATATCGAACCAAAAAATGTCCCGGCATCGCGAACCCGACCAACGGAAGCTCGAGGCGCCACCCAACTTCAAGATAGACGAGTGCAAGCGTGATCGGTAGACCCGTGCGCCTCGCTAAAACGCGGTCGAGATAGCTGTTGGCCGGGTCGTTGTACTCGCTGGTGTTGCCGGTGAACTCGAGCTCGTCAAAGAGGTAGCCATTCAGTGCGCCGACCTGCTCACCCGGCGTGTCCAGCCCTCTGAGCCGCAGCCGTACGTCGGCGGCAAGGGCATCCAGCTGCTCGAGCACAGGCGGCAGCGCCTCCAGCTCCTGGTCTTCCCACGCGATACACGCCGCCGCCTCGCCAAGGTTGAGCTGCTCCTCGGGTAGCCGGATCAATGCGCGGAAGTGCCGCCGGGCTGGTAACTGGGATCTCATGCTGTCTACGATTGTACCACGCCCTCGGAACGGCGAATGACGTCCTGACTGATTTTCGAGCAAGGAACAGCCGACCAGCGGTTAGGCCGAGGCAGCTACAGACTGAGCATGGATGCGGCGAATCGAGGAGTGCGCGGAAAACTTGGTACTGAGGTACTATTCAATGTGCAGCCGGTGCGTGTTATACTCTGGTTGACCGTAGGGTCGAGCTGACTGGGGGGTGGGCTCGAACCTGCGGTCACTTGATTCCGGCTAGAACGTGGTCTAGGCAGGCAAGTGAACCACCGACGGCGCCGTTGGTCGAGCGACCGTGGCGTGGTGTGGGACTGAACGTCCGTCTTCGCCGAGCTTCGCCAGAATTTCTTGAAGCTCATACAGGCTGCTTACCAGCGTGAGCCCTCCGCTGCTTTGAGCTACCTGCCCACGCCAGTTTTCCCTTGGCAAAATAAGAACGGGCAGCCCCGAGCGCATGTTGCTGACTGCCGTCAATAGTGCCTCGCCCGGCCCCGCAAGCATTCTCGAGTCAATGATGATTGCCGCGATCTCGCTCTGTGCGATGACCTTGACTGCGACCTCACGACTATCGGCCTCGAGCACTGCCGCCCGACTGAGCGAGGTGATCATGCGCCGAAGTACGTGCCGCATCGTTGCTTCAGGATGGCAGATAAGGATGTTCAAGGGTTCCATGATGTGATTTCCGCAACTCAGCGGCTTACCTACGATTGTATCTCGTAGTATAGGCCCACTACCTTACCGCCTACCTAACCATGCCTTCTGGCACGGCCTGCCATGATCCGGCGACCGAGACCATGGCTGCACGCACCTGCGGGGAAAAGTGCCCGATGCGGCGGTGGTCCCGTCGGCGCGGCCAGCAGGCCCGCTGGTAGGCAGCGACCGAGCTGCACTAGCTTGCGCGCATGGCGTTAGTAGTCGTGGGACGCGTGTGGGTATAATCACGGTGAGATGACGGCCGT
>JADDQE010000207.1 GCA_016781525.1 bacterium
GAGCATCTCCGACATACGCGTTGACCGAGCCGATGTTCACGATCGACCCCCCGCGCCGTGCGCGCATGACGGGAACCGCCGCCTGGGTCAGGATGAAGGGCGCCCGCAGGTTCAGAGCCATGTGGCGTTCCCATAGCT
Source organism: bacterium (assembly GCA_016781525.1). Taxonomy (GTDB): domain Bacteria; phylum Chloroflexota; class Chloroflexia; order Chloroflexales; family Kallotenuaceae; genus LB3-1. The sequence continues at coordinate 139 of JADDQE010000207.1, forward strand.
CGATCGAGGTATCATCAATGTCGCCACGGCTGACGTCGGCCGCGTTGTTGACCAGGATATCCAGGCCGCCGAAGACGGCAACTGTCTGCTGGACCAACGCTTGACATTGTTTGATATCGGTTAGCTCGGCGGGTGTGAACGCGAGGTGCTCGCGCGCGACGCCATTGCCCACAAGCTCCTCGATTACGTCACGTCCAGCATCTTGGCCGCTGAGCATGACCCGAGCACCTTGCCGCGCGAACTCGCGTGCGATCTCCGCCCCAATTCCACTCGTTGAGCCGGTGACTAAGGCTATCTTGCCGTCAAGAGAACCCGATTGATTGATCAAGAATGTCATGGTCGCAGTACCGCCTTTGCCACAGCGCTGCTCTGCATCGCTTCAAATGCCTGCTGCCACTGATCCATCGAAGTCACGAGACCGGCAATTGCGCTTACGTCAAGTTGTCCAGATGCCAGGAGCGCAATAACGCGCTCCCAGGTCCGATACGTGTGGCTAAACGACCCGTTAATCGTCACCGCTTTTTGCACGATTGGATCGAGTGACGCGCCGAGCGGCGTCGGTCCCCAACCCACCTTGGTGATCTGCCCAAGTGGTCGAACGACCTCCATAGCGCTCTGGAAGGCTGCGGATACACCAGTGGCGTCGATCACGACGTCAACGCCATAGCCGTCGCCAAGCGAACGTACGAAGGCCGCAAGGTCTTCGACCTCCGTATTCAGCGTATGTGTCGCGCCGAGCTGCCTGGCAAGCTCGAGCCGAGAGCTGTCTTTCCTCAGACCGGTGACGACCAACGTCCCTGCTCCGCACACCTTGGCCATCATCATACACAGCAGGCCAATCAGCCCTGGGCCAAGGATCATTACGGAAGAGCCCGGACGGATTGTGGTACGCTCGACGACCGCAGTGTACGCGACACAGCTGGGCTCGGTGAGCGCAGCAACTTCGAACACCAGCTCATCCGGAATGGGGTGTAGGCAGCGCGCCGGAGCGCGGACATAGCCGGCCATCGCACCGTTGATCCCGTAGCCGAAACCGCGCCGCTGCGGGCAGACGTTATACTGCCCCGAGCGGCAGTAGACGCACTGACCACAGATCCGTGCCGCAGTCTCGGACACCACGCGGTCTCCCTCATGGAAGCCTCGGACGGCGTTACCTGTTGCTACGACCGTCCCAGTGAACTCATGGCCAAGGATTACCGGAACATTGACGGGCCAGGAGTGCGTTGCATGATACTGGTGAATATCGCTGCCGCAAACGCTCACGGCACCGACTTTGAGCAACACCTCGTCTTCACCTACGTCGGGCACCGGTACTTCACGCAGCTCGACCTGACCAGCGTTTAGGCCATACTGAACGACTGCCGGCATCGTCGCCATCCTCATGATATCACCTCCTGGCTGCCTCGAATTCAAACGACAATTTCGCGGAGCACGGCTTCAAGATCAGTAGCCGCAGCTTGGAACGAGTCGGCATCGATTACGAGTGGCGCACCGAGCACGACGAGCGGCGCGCCATGCTGCGCCAGAGACTAAAGCCCAGAATCGAGCCCGGATAAACCGAGTCAAGCGAGTACGGCTACGCCGGCACTAGGCGCAATGTTAAAATTTGGTACGGCCGTACCTGGAGCGTGACACGATCGCCGACAACCTGCAGCTCCTCCTGGTTTTCTTCCAGCAGGTTTGTGCGCCAGGCTCCTTTGAGAGTCGTTCCAGTCTGCAGCGTTATGACTCCCCGCCGTCGCTGGCTCTCATAGCAGCGCATGATGATTCCATCGCCATCCTCAGCTCGTTTGACCGTTTCGACCACAATGTTGGGCTGATCGACCGCTAGGAGGAACCTCCCTACCGGTTGTGTGTTGCTCCCCGCGTCCAACGCCGAAGTACGATTATCGCTGACATCAAGCACCAACAGCGGATCATTCAACTCGTACGCGGCTGCGATCGTATTCTCGCCCCATGGGCCAGTATGCGGCAGCAGGCTATAGGTGAAATGGTGCTCGCCTTGGTCAGCCTCTGGATCCGGTACAGTTGGGCTGCGCAGCAGGCTCATGCGCATCACGTTGTCGCGCACGTCGTGGCCGTACTTGCAGTCGTTGAGCAAGCTTACACCATAGTCACCCTCGCTGAGATCGATCCACTTCTGCGCGCATGTCTCAAAACGTGCCCAGTCCCAGCTTGTGTTGCGATGCGTCGGGCGCTGCACATTGCCCCATTGGATCTCATAGGTCGCGACCGGCGACAGAATATTGACAGGAAAGGCGACCTTGAGCAGGACATGCCGCTCCCGCCACTCGATGTGGGTGTCGAAGTCCAAGCGTACGCTGTTATGGCAGAGCGAGATGCGCTGGACGTACTCGCTGTGAAGGATGCGCCGCCGGACCTCCACGGTGCCACGTAAGGGGCCGGCTTCCACGACGCGTACGGAGCTTGCGGGGTCCGCGGTCCACATTTTGTCTTCGAAGAAGATGTCGACGTCCCAGGCGTCCCAATTCATCGGTCGATCCTCGAAGGCTTGGAACTGATTAGCCACGGCGCCTGGGGCCAGCACCTCACGTTGAGCAGACTTGTCATAGATTCGCGTGATGTCGCCAGCCGAGGAGATCTCGACCCGGACATAGCTGTTTTCAAGCAGCGTTGGCGAAACGTGAAGACTGGTCGGCACAGTGGGCCGCTCGCCGTCGACGAAGCGGAACGTCGTGACGCTCAGCGGCAACACGTGCGTAAAGTCAATCCAAGCACCGCCGTCGGTTACTTGGACTGCCAGTGCTTCGCCGCTCTGGCTCTGGACATGTCGTCCGGCAGGAAACTCGCCGCGCCAGAAAGCAAGATCTGAGCGGCCGAACGAGATCGGATTGATTACCAGCAAATCGCCACCCAACTCACCTGCAATTGCACGGGCGGCCTCGTCGAGGACAGCGGTGCCGAGCTCCGTTATCTGGCTGTATTGATCGAGCGAATCAACGTAGACCTCGCGGATGCTGCTGCCCGGAATGATGTCATGGAACTGGTTGAGGCAGAGCAGCTGCCAGGCACGACCGAACACCTGCGCCGGGTACATGTAGCTCGGCACGATGAGCGAAGCGAGTGTCGCCAGGAACTCAGCGTCGTGCAACAGGAACTCGCTTTTGCGGTTCGCACGTTTGTTGCGGCTCTGGGTGGTATAGGTGCCGCGATGATACTCCAGGTACAGCTCCCCATTCCACACAGGCAGGCGCTCGCCCGCCGTCGTCAGTAGATCCCGAAAGAAAGCGCCGACGGAGTCCTGCCGTATGCGCGGCGTGGCGGGGAACTCTCTCATTTCCCGCAGATTTTCGAGCATCTCCCGGGTTGGGCCGCCACCGCCGTCGCCGTAGCCGAAGGCCATCAGCAGTGGGGGCATGGGATCGCCCGCCTTGCCGACGAGGTCCTTCTGCCGGTAGTTGGTCCAGGTGCCCAGCACGTCCTCCGGCTGGGCTTTGGCGTTATAGGTACTGGCATAGGCGCTACTTCTATCAGGGGTCGGCGAGAAGTGGGTCAACACCCGCGTACCGTCCAACCCCTGCCACCAGAAGGAGTCGTACGGCAGGCGGTTATACTGCGACCACCCGATTTTGATGGTAAAGAAGAAGTCAAGATCGGCCTCCTTGATGAGCTGCGGCAGCGCCCAGGAGTACCCGAAGACGTCGGGCAGCCAGAGAACGCTTGATGACGTGCCCTTCCCAAAATGCTCGCGAAAAAACGCACGGCCGAGCAGAAACTGGCGTGCGAGCGACTCGCTTCCACTAAGGTTGCAATCGGCCTCGACCCACATGTCCCCGGTGATTTCCCACCGCCCTTCGGCAACCCGCTGCTTGATGGCATCAAAAAGGTCGGGATAATCCTCGCGCACATACTGATAAAGCTGCGGTTGGCTCTGGGTGAAGTGATACTCCGGGAACTGTTCCATCAGCCGCAGCACCGTGTGAAACGTTCTGCCCGCCTTCCGACGTGTCTGGTCGAGCGTCCAGAGCCAAGCGACATCGATATGCGCATGGCCCGTCGCCACAATCTCAACGTTTAAGGGCGGACCGGCCTGGGCAATCCCACTGCGGAGGAGCGCGTGTGCTCCAGGAACGCTCGCGTAGAACATCTCCCCGAATGGCTCACGCGTATCGAGGTGCTTGAAGGCAGCGTCCAGCGCGTTGAGCAAATGCGCCCGTGCCGGCTCGTGTTCCGGCAGGTTGGTTGCAACACCAAGCGCAACACGCACGGCAGCAATGAAGTCGCGCGTCGGCTGATCGATCTCGACCACGGCACACGGTCGCATGAAAAGCTTCACACCTGGCATGACCTGGCCGAGACGGCCAAGATTACCAGTCCAGCCGTGTAGAGCCAAGGAATGCGGCTGGCCGTCGCACCAGCGAGCAGGCAAGCGGATTTCCTGGTGATGGCGGTCGCAGGTAGCAAAAGCCTCACCATCAATATACAGAAGTGCTTCAGGATGCTCGAACTCGCCTGCATCGCCAAGCGGCAGATAGAGCGCGATGTCGGAGGTGTTGGACCAATCCGCTGGAACTTGAAATCTGCCGCGCAGCATGAAGTTGGTGCGCGGACCACCCCAGTAGCTATTCGCCTCAACAACCGCCCAATCCTGATCGTCAACCTCGGGGCCAACCAGCGGCTGCTCCATCGGACTATTCAGCTCGTAATACCGGAACGACGACAGCGATGCAGAACGCCGATAAACCAGCGACTCGATGAGCTCGAGCCGCTGCCTAACCTTCTCGCCAGTCCAACGCGTGTGGTGTAACATCGCTTAGCTCCTCGCTGCTCACTGCGAAGATAATAACTGAATTCGGAGACGCTCGTATCATCGTCAGGTCTTAGCGGCTGGATCAAGTTGGCGAGGTTCTTAGCGCCGGAGTGGTAGACGGGGCACCAAGAGCAAGCCACGGGTATGCTACGATTGTCAGACCAAATACAAGGAGGAGCTATGGGTGTGCTGCGCATCAAAGTCTGGTCGCTGCTCCGTGAGACCGTGCGCAAGTGGAACGCCGACAACTGCCTCCGCCTGGGTGCCTCCCTCTCCTATTACACGCTCTTTTCCCTCTTCCCACTAATTCTCATCGTGTTGACGATCGTTCGCCTGCTGCTGGAAAACTCCGACCCAGCGCGTGATGCGATCCTGAGCGCGCTAGCCAGCATCACCGGTGGCTTTCGCACTGAGTTCGCCCAGGCGCTCCAAGCTGCCCGCCAGACCCGCCTCGCTTCCGGCTTGCTCGGCACCGCCGCACTCCTCCTCGGCGCTTCCTGGGTCTTTGGCGAGCTGGTCAGCGCCTTCAACATTATCTGGGAGGTTGAGCCGCCAGCATCGGGCGGCCCGCTCCATTTCCTCCGCACCACGTTCTTCTCGTTTGCGCTGGTGTTCGCGGGTGCCTTTCTACTGCTCGTCTCGATGATCCTGGGCGCCGTCTTGACCGCTCTCGGCAACTTCCTTCAGACCTTGCCAGGCGGCACGGTGGTTTGGCAGGCGGTGCATCTGCTGATCAACCTGTGCGTGCTGACCAGCGTATTCGAGCAGGGCTTACTCGCTGGATCGCCCCTTCGAGCCCAGCTTTTGCACTGGGCATTACGTCCGATCGGGCTCATAGATGAGCCCTGCCACGCCTGAGGAGAATGCTTGAGTTGCCACAAGTTTGAGCGTGGCCGTCGTTCCCTGTTGAAAGAGCCGCTTGCCTTTGCCCAGCACCACTGGGTAGACCAGCAGCCGGTAGCGATCCACCAGATCATGCTGCATGAGGGTTTGCACCAGCGTGGCGCTGCCGTGGACCGTAATGTCCTTACCGTCCTGCTGCTTGAGTCGGATGATTTCTTCCACGATATTGTCGTTGATCAGCATTGAGTTGTTCCACTCCACGCTGTCTAGTGTGGTCGACACTACGTATTTGCGTACGCTGTTAAAGTACTCCGCCCCTTCATCCTTGCTCTTCGGCCAAGCTGCTGCGAACCCTTCATAGGTCACGCGTCCCAGAAGCAAGGCATCGCTCGCGTCCGACTCTTCGCCTTTAAACGCCGCGATCTCGTCATTCCAGTACTTGAACGTCCACATCGGATCTTCCATAATGCCATCCAGTGACAGGAATTCAGTGACGACGATGTTTCGCATTGTGGTACTCCTTGCGTTGGTTAATATCTTACTTGAGATTGCTTATATCAGCTGCATGTGACGGCGGTTGTCACATGCAGCGCTGTATAGGATAGCCCAAGCTCAGCCAGCGTTTCAAGGAATGGACCGCTTTCCCCACACAACGCGTCAAGGAGGGAACGAGGGGCGTCGGAACAAGTGGTGGTGGAGCTCCTGGTTTGCGCTCACATCGAGGCGAGCCATGGGTGTAGTCCAACAAGCTTTGCAGCTGAGCCTGCACAGTCCCGAGTTGGCCAGGTGCATGGCCACACGGCTGGGTTGGCGCAGCAGTATGCGGCTTGCTGAAATGGTGGTGCATTTTGACGAATGGACCGTGGTGGAGTATAGTCGTGCGGAAGCCCCATTGCTGACTGCTTCGGCACGACAGCGAACGCCTACGGCTGTCGTGTCCCGCATCCACAACGCGAGGAAGCACCATGATCCAGACACCGGACATTGAGCGCCCATCCAAGGAGTTAATCGACGGTCTCGCGCGTATCGGCAGTGCCACGGCGAGTGGTGAGTTGAGTCGTCTCGGAATACGCGATCCACAAATTCGCGGGCCCAGAACCTGGACACCTGGCAAAAGCGTTGTCGGCCCCGCCCTGACCCTTCAGTTCATGCCGAAGCGTGAGGATCAGTATCGCGTCGACGAGTACGCTGACCCCGAAAAGCAGCTTCACCGCCATGTGCTGTATCATACCCAGCCTGGCGATATCGTAGTGGTGGATGCCCGCGGCGACCTAGGCAGCGGTGTTTTTGGTGAAATGATGCTCACCTACTTCAAGGGCCGTGGCGGGGTCGGCGTGATCATTGACGGTTGCATCCGCGATTACCCTAAGGCCAAGGACCTCGACTTAGGGCTGTGGCTGCAGGGCGTCACACCAAACTTTCATACCCAGACGAACATTTTTCCCTATGCCGTCAATGTGCCGATCGCTTGCGCGAATACACTGGTTATGCCGGGCGACATCATCATCGCCGACGACGATGGTGTGGTCGTCGTGCCGATTACGCTGGCTTCAGAGCTATTGGCAAAGGCGAGTGAGCATGCCGATTGGGAGGAATTTTCGCGTATGCGCTTGGCACAAGGCGGCGATCTTCGGAAGTACTACCCCCTATCCGAGGAAGCACGGCCTGAGTACGAAGCATGGCGCAACGGCCAGTCGTCCACGGATGGAACGGGCAATGGGCATGGATAGGCGAAGGGAGCACAAACGACAATGAAGATCACCGCGATCAAGACTGCCGCTTCGCTCGGCCACGGCATGCACCTATGGGTCAAAATCGAGACGGATGAGGGCATTAGCGGGCTTGGCGAATGTGTCCATGGCGAAACCCAGGCGATTGCGATCATCCATCACCTACGCAAGCACCTCATCGGTCGCGATCCGATGCAGATCGATGCGCTATTTGAGGAAATGCGCCGGAGGCACGTCTTTGAGGGCGGTTTCGCCGGCGCGTTGATTACCGCGCTCACTGGTATCGAGATCGCGCTCTGGGATCTAAAAGGGAAAGCACTCGGCGCGCCGATTTATGCGCTGCTTGGCGGCAAGTTCCGCGACAAGATTCGGGTCTATGCTGATTGCCAGATCGAGCCCGACATGGACCGTGCCGAAATCCAGCGCGTCGTCGACGACGTCGTTGAGCGCGGCTTTACCGCGCTGAAGATCGATTTGGATATCGGAGCATACAGCGAACGACGCGTCAGTAGTGTCGATCCGTTGTTCGACCGCTTCAACTACACGGCCAGCGAGCGCGAGCATGAGCGGATGATTGAGCTGGTCGATATGGTGGTGCAAGCTGCAGGTAAAGATGTGGCGGTCGCCGCCGATCTACATACCCGTCTCGATGTAGCAAGCGCGATCCGCCTTGCCAAAGCGTTGGAGGCGTACCACTTGCTCTGGCTGGAGGAGCCTGTGCCACCTGAGAACGTCGCGGCGATGCGTGAGGTCAAGCGCTCGACGTCCACACCGCTCTGCGCTGGCGAGAATTTATATCTGCGGCACGGTTTCCGTGATCTCATCGTGCAGCAGGCGGTGGACATTGTGATGCCGGATATTCCCAAGTGCGGGGGGCTGTCCGAATGTCGGAAGATCGCGAACTTAGCCGAGCTTTACTATATGCCGTTCGCGCCGCATAACGTGGCCTCACCGATCGGCACCATGGCATCCAGCCATGTGTGCGCCAGCGTACCGAACTTCCTGGTGCTGGAGTTTCACTGGCTGCACCGGGATTACTGGACAACCATTACCACCGACAAAGTGGATATTATTGAGGATGGGTATATTACGGTGAGTGATCGTCCCGGGATCGGACTTGAGCTGGATGAGACAGTGGCCCGCGAGCATCAGTATCCGGGAACAACCTGGTTCGAATAGGGGTGACGCGTCGCGTACGTTGGCCGCGCGCTCAATCAGCAGTGGATAAGCGGCTGGAGCACAGCGCCATGAATGCGCAGTTGGCTGAAGATTCGCAGCTAACCGTGCATTCACGCGCGTCGACTTCATCACTTTGTTTGGGCCAGCACCAGCCTAGCCTCGTCGTCTTCTACGAGGCCGACATGGCAGGACCGTAGGGTTGAAACACCAGGACGGTAATCCCGGCCCATCTGGCACACGTTGCGACAGTTGCTCCGCTATCTTCATCAACTCCGTTGCGATCCGTTGCCGCTCGAATGCAGCGAAGACCGGGAGGTGACGGATCAATGGAAACATCCAGACAGGCTTGGGTGCTGTATGCGCTTGGCGCGGCCCTGTTCGCCGCCTTGACTGCCATTCTGGCAAAGGTTGGGGTCCAGGGGGTCAATGCAGATCCGGCGACCGCGATTCGCACGGTGGTCATTTTGGTGGTAGCGTGGGGCATCGTCCTGACGCGGGGGTTCGACGGTGGAATTTGGCAAATTTCCGCGCGAACGCTCACGTTTTTGGTGCTGTCCGGTGTCGCCACAGGTCTGTCTTGGATCTGTTACTTCCGTGCGCTGCAGATCGGTCCCACGGCGCCAGTAGCTGCGCTGGATAAGGCCAGTCTTGTGCTCGTGGTACTGTTTTCTGCGGTGGTGCTGCACGAGCCAGTGACATGGCGGGTAGCTCTCGGCGTCGCCTTGATCACATTGGGGACAATCGTCCTCGTTCGCTAATGTTAACGTCAGTACGGGATAGCGGTATCCCCTCGATCGGATACGCATGCCGTTACCAACTTCCCGGTTCTGCCCAAGGATCTCCGCACAAAGAGACCGTACACCGCAGGCAGCCGCCGTACCGCGCTTAATCGTCGATCTCGCGCACGGTCATTCGCAGAAGTGCCGCGAGATGCACCGTTTGTGATCGGTCGATGATTGCACCTTGGAGATCCTTGGGGCCTACCTGCAGGCCAGTGATCTGCGAGCCGCGAAAGTCCGTGCCGACGAGCTTGGTATGGCGCAGATCGGCGCGCTCCAAATCGCAGCCGGCAAAAACCACTCCCGCGAGGTTCGCCCCTGCCAATGAAGCCTCACGGAGCACACAGTTCTCGAAGCGCACGGCCTTGAGTGATGCTTCCCAGAACACTCCGTACTCAAGATTGCAGTCCTTGAAGACGATATCCTCGAGGGTAGCGTGCTCCCATGTAGCGCCGACCAGCCGGCAGCCGCGCAGCTCGACTCGTCGTAGGTAGGCTTTGGGCCACTGGGTCGTAGCCAGATCGCAGATCTCCAAGCGTGCATCGACGAGCTGGAAGCCTGGGAGATTCGTTCCACTCCAGACGACGCGGCGGGCCGTGATTTGCTCGAAGACGACATCATCCGCGGCTTGATTGCTCCAATCGATGCTTGTGAGCACAACCCCTGTGCAGGTCGTGCCATCAGCCAGCGGCCGGTCGTCACCCTGCCCTAGCTCAGCCTCGACTTTGATCTCGGGCGGAGCAATTCCCTTGTAGCTTGCATGTGGTTTGCGACGCATAGCTCCCGCCTTCATCTGATTGCTGACCACCCGCTTGGGCGCTATCCTGGCAGTAACATCGGCTCCCTACGACCGCGCTTCGTGCAGTATCCTCTGTATCACCGACAGCGGAAGGAAGCTTTGGACCCAGCGGTACGTGATACAGCGGTCGGCAGCAGGACCACGCTCGTCCACCATTTAACGGGACCGGTCAAGCCCATTGTAGGGCATCCACCGGCGGCCCGGCACCAACCGCGTGGCTCGTCACGATGTTACGCTGGAGCTGCTCCACAGCCTCGCACGAGATCAGCCGATCTTGAAACGTGGCATTCCCCCGCTACAGTGGAGCAACCTCAAAGGCGAGTCCTCCCAAGATAGTCGCCGGGCGAGTTGACAATGAATACGCCGACTCACCCCTGCATCCGCCTACTGGTTAAACCAAGCTTTTTGCCACTCTTGCAGCTGCTTCACTTCGGCTTCCTGAGCAGCGATGACGCGCTGTGCAAATTGCTTGATCTCCTCGTGCTCAGCCTTGGTCTGGGCTTCCTGCGCCATTGCGATTGCACCCTGGTGATGACTGATCATCGCGGAGATAAACCGCTGCTCAAAAGGAAGTGCGCTGTCGCTTGAAAGCTCCATATCACCCATGTGGCCGCCGGTACCACCCGTCGGCGGAAGATCGCGGTACCACTGCTTGCGCCACGTGGCCATCTGCTCAATCTCAGGGTTTTGAGTGGCAATGATGTTTTGAGCCAGCTGCTTGATTTCCGGCCTCTGACTTTCTTTCAGCGCCTGCTCGGCCATTGCAACCGCACCTTGATGATGCACCGTCATGCCGTCGATGAACTGCGCGTCATACGGTGCGTCATTTGCGTGGCTGCCTCCATGATCCGTGCCTGACGTTGCGCCATGGGTGGCGCTATGAGTGGCTGTACCAGTAGGCTGCTCCGTTCCGCAGCCTGCCAGCACCACGGCCAACAGGACAATCATGACTATCTGAACTGCTTTCATCAAAGATCTCTCCTCTCTTGATCCTGGATACTCAAAGTTATTTACGTTTGGGCGTTCAACGCGACGATAATCGTCGACACTGAGATGAGAACGCCGCCAACCCAAGCCGGAAGGACGATACCGACGTCGGCCAGCACCCCAGCCGCTAGCGGTAGCGCAAGGGCATTGTAGCCGACCGCCCAGCCCAGGTTTTGTACCATCTTGCGGTAGGTTGCTTTACTAAGCGCCATGATTCGCGCGATATCTCGCGGGTCGTTCTTGACTAAAACAATGCCAGCTGACGCGCGTGCGACGTCCGTGCCTGCACCAATTGCAATCCCAACATCTGCCTGCGCCAGTGCCGGTGCATCGTTCACCCCATCGCCGACCATCGCGACTTTCGCTCCGCTCCGCTGCAACTCCTTGATTTTTTCGCTCTTGTGCTCGGGTAGCACCTGAGCAAAGTACGTGTCAATCCCAAGCTTGCCTGCAACCTAGACAAGAGTTTATGCCAGCATCATCAACATTGCTATAGGCACAATCACCTAGTTGCACCCCAGCACGCTCTATCGCTTGCGCACGCCTCTCAGCCACCTCTGGCTCTCGCACTTAAACGGACATGAGTCACCCCTGAATCCGATACTGTTGGGAAACCGTCAACAAGCTAAACAATACGGGTTGGTAAGGGTAACCTTGCAAAAAAAGAAGTCCTCTCTTCTCACCGAAGAGGGGACTTTCCCTTACAAGGAGCTCAAGGATGTCTTTGCACCGAGATCCCATCGGGCCAATTCCAACAGAAACGGTTCGTATTGCACAAGCGGCTTTCCCTAAAGGCACGCTCTTTATAAGGCTACGGGATACCTTGCGAACGATCTACACGGATCAAGTCTTTGTCGATTTGTTCTCACAGGTGATCCGCGATACGTTGGCGAATATGTGGCAGATCGGGCAGCGACGCCGTGAGGTCGGATACAGAAGACCCTAGCCGTCATCGAGTTGGGACGCCGGGCTAAGAGGTGCCGCAGCCGGCTGACGTATTGCCTGCGCGACCGGCTTCGCCGCAGAGTAGCCTGCCGCGATGATCGACTCATAGGCGCCGAAATCGAGCGTCCGGTATTGCTCCACGTCCGGACGAATCATGACATCGGCCAAATGTTCGATTTCCGGCAGGTGATAGATGCTGTTAATCTCGTTAGCACGCATGAGAGTATGCAGGATCGACGGCACCCGCATGCGAGTGGCGAACGGATTGACCCGGCTCCGCAGCACCTGCCACCCGGAGACGCTCGAGCCGAACTCATAATCGCGTAACTTTTCGGTTCGCGGGCTAGAGTTGACCGCGATCACCTGGCCGCCTTCACAACGGTCGCGCATCAAATCTATGGGAAAATGGTTCATCACTGCGCCGTCTACCAGCACGCAGCCATCCTGCATCGCGGGGGAAAAGATACCGGGAATTGATGCGCTTGCGCGTACCGCTTCCCACAGCAGCCCCTGCTCGTGAATGACGGGTTCTGCGCGCGTGAGGTTGCTCGACACGCAGAAGAACGGCCGCCAAAGATCCTCGATACGTGTGTCGCCAAAGATCCGTTGAAGCACTGCGGTCAGCTTGGCAGACGCCATCAGCGACGTGATCGGCAGCGTGCGATCAAGAAGCTGCTTCGGCGATGCGAACATTCGCGCCAGCTCGTGCATCCCGGCGGCGTTGCGATCCATTGTGTAGGCCGCCGCGATCAGCGAACCGATGCTAACACCTCCGGCAATATCAATCTCGACGGATGCCTCTTCCAGCGCTCGGATCGCACCGATATGTGCAAAGCCGCGGGCGCCGCCGCCGCTCAGCACAAGTCCAGTCGGGCGACCGCTTACACGCCGAGCTAAGCGCCGCAGATCGCTGCCGTTGTCGAGGCGGACATGATGATGTGCCCGCACGGACCGAGGCCGCAGCCAGGCAGCTGTGCCATTGGGGCGTTGGATATCATTGGGATGGAGCAGCACCAGCTCCGCCTGCAGATTGAGCTGCCGCCGCAGGATCTCCGCTTCAAGGCCACTGGGCGAGGGATCGGTGCCTGCCTGCGCGAGAAGCAATACCCGGTCAGCTTGACGCAAGCAGCGTGCGGTCCACTCCGACCACACAGGATCCGCCTCGTAGACAATGGAGTGGTAGTGGAACTCCTGCTCGGTTAGCCACCCACTGAGCGCGACGTCAGTCGGATCGTCGGACGGAGACTGCGCGGCACCCGCACGGCCATACATCCGGTCGAAGGTCTCCTGACTCAGGTGTAGGCTCGGCCCACTTGCACTCAGCGCCTCAGTTAGGCGGCGGGTAAACCGAGCTAGCGGCGCAGATGAGTCGATCGGCACAACCGCAAAAGTTGCAGCTTGTGCTTCACGCGACGCGGGCTTATGGAGCGCACGTTGTTGCCGGCGGATTATGATCTGGGTCATCGCGCGCATCATCTGCGGATAGCGAATATGCAACTCCTCGAAGGTCGCCTGCGATAGCTTGACCACGTCGGAGTCGCGCACCGCGTACACGGATGCAGCGCGCGATTCACCCGTGAGCAACGCCCACTCGCCGACGGTCTCGCCGCGCCCGACCTCGCCGATCACCCTGCGCCGATCTTGACCGTTCTCGATCACGATGCGCAGCCGTCCATTGACCACAACGAACATCGAGTCGCCAGGATCCCCTTGCTGGAAGAGCCGGCTGCCGCTCGGCAGATGCGACCATTCTAAGACGCCTTCTAATCTCGACTTTGTACATTTTAGGGTGACATAGGCAGGAGAAG
>JADDQE010000190.1 GCA_016781525.1 bacterium
GGTCTTTGTCGAGCGGCTGGACTGGTAATGGTTCCTCGCCAGAACTCCTACTACGATGATCTTTGATACGCTGCGCCAAACGCTCGCAGCCGAGCAGCCGGCTGCTCTTGCGACCGTAATCGCCGGTGATCAGTTAGGCACGAAGCTCTTGATTCGGCCTGCCCATGCGCTCGAGGGTACGCTAGGCGCGCCGGAGCTTGATGCCCAGGTGAGCGTAGACGCGCTGGAACTCTTAGACGCCGAGCGCAGCGAAGCCCGTGACTATCAGTCCTCGGCTGGTGCAGTCAGCGTGCTGATCGAAACCTATCCGCCACCCCCGCATCTGATCATCGTCGGCGCGGTTCACGCTGCGATCCCGCTGACGGCGTGTGCCAAACAGCTTGGTTTTCGAGTTACCATCGTCGACCCCCGAGCAGCCTTCGCGACCCGCGAGCGCTTTCCACATGCCGACGAGTTGGTCATCGAATGGCCGGATGAGGCATTGCCGAAGCTGCGGCTCGATCGTTCCACGTATGTGGCAGTCTTAACCCACGATCCCAAGTTGGACGATCCTGCGGTGCGGATTGCCCTTGCCTACCCGGTGCGCTATGTTGGTGCGATTGGTAGCCCCAAGACGCAGGCTGCGCGCAAGCAAAACCTGCGTGAAGCTGGGGTGAGCGAGGATGCACTGGCGCGAATTCACGGTCCGATCGGCCTGCCCCTTGGCAGCAAGACACCGGCAGAGATCGCAATTAGTATCTTGGCTGAGATGATTGCTGTGCGGCGTGGAAAACCCAGTCAATGATGAACAGGTAAGCCACGGATGATTGCAGGTATTCTTCTGGCCGCGGGACGCTCACAGCGGATGGGACAGCCCAAGCTCCTGCTCCCGTGGCGGGGTGTTCCACTTGTGCGTCACGTTGCGCAGATCGCGCTCGATTCCAACCTCGATGAGCTCCTTGTCGTTGTGGGCCATCGAGCCGACCACGTGCGGGCAGCGCTTGAGGGACTACCGGTGCGGATCGTACATAACGCTTCGTTTTTGGAGGGACAGAGTACGTCGATCCAGGCAGGCGTACAAGCGCTCCGGCAGGATACGGAGGCGGTAGCGGTGATGTTGGGGGATCAACCCTTGCTAGAGCCGGCGACCGTGAACATGTTGCTGGCGGCCTATAAGGTTTCTGCGGCACCGATCGTCGTACCGCGATACAAAGGGCGCCGCGGCAATCCAGTAGTGCTGGAGCAGTCCCTGTTTCCTGCGCTATTGGCGCTGACCGGGGACGAGGGCGCGCGTCCAATCTTACGTAAGCAGGAGGCGCAGATTCATTGGGTTGATGTCGCCGACGAGGGAATTCTGCTCGACGTCGATACCCCAGAGATGTTTGCATCTGTCGTGGAGCGGGTCTCCAATCACGCGTGATAGTAGCTGCGAGCTATATTGGTGTCGTCGCGAATGGTTGAGAAAAAAAACAAAAATCTGGGTATTGCAATATCTGTGCCGCGTGTTATAATCGTGGCATCTCCTTCTCCTCTCTTCTCTTGTCTCAAGGGCTCGGCTCTGCTGGGTCCTTGAGGCGTTTTAACGGGCTTTTTCAGATAGAGCGTGGGGAGTATATGAGCATTCAGGAGTTTCCCAACGCCACCATATTGGTCGTCGACGACGATGTAGCGATTGCAGGGCTGCTTGAGGAGCTGTTGTCGGATGAAGGGTATGTGATGTGGGTTGCATCGACGCTCGGCGAGGCACATAGGCAGCTTGCCGAGCAGGTGCCTGATGTTATCCTGCTTGACGTACAGCTGCCCGACGGCAACGGCTTCGACTTTTGCGTTGCGTTACGGGAAAACCCGAAGACCACCGATGTGCCAATCCTTTTCCTCTCGGGAATCGATCGCGGGCCAGATTCGGTGGCCAAAGGTCTTGATCTCGGTGGATACGATTTTCTGCCCAAGCCGTTTCGCAACGTAGAGCTGCTTGCACGCATCCGCGTGTTGGTGCGGCTACGGCGGCTGCAACAACGGCTGATCGAGCAAGAGCGTGAGCGAGCGATGCTGGCAACGGCGGGCGCAGCTGCGCACTCCCTGGCGCAGCCACTAATGGCCGCCCTCGGACTAGCCTCGCTGCTGCTCGAGGGCGAGTTGAACGAGACACATCGGGCGGATGTCGAGCTCATCTACGGCGCTCTCAAACAAATGAGCGCGACCGTGCATCAGATTCAAGAAGTTCAGCGCTATATAACGCAGCCCTATCTCGAGGGTGTGTCGGACCTCCAAATTCTGGATATTCAACAAGCGAGTGCCACACCCGAGGAGGACTAGCAGTGTCCTTGTCATCAGCGCGGCGGTACGCTACAATGCGCGTCCAGAATAATTTTTTAATGTGAAGACGGTTCGCGCGTGCCTTCGTGCCGTCCGAGTCGTATGAGGATATGGCCGTTACCGCTCCGCCAACACGCCGTCCACCGGAATCCATTGCAGCCATCGATCTCCAACCGCAACGCTGGGTCATTACACTCGAGCAGATGCTCTATCTGGGGCTCGTGGTCTTGGCAATTATCAGCCATCTTTACCTGCTGGGTGACCGCGCGCTCCACCACGACGAAACGCATCACGCCAACTACTCCTGGATTATCTACCGAGGTGGCGACTATCAGCACGACCCGCTGCTCCATGGCCCGTTCCTGTATTACATCACGGCGTTTGGCTACTTTCTCTTCGGCGATAGTGACTTCACGGCGCGCCTGAGCGCGGCAATCTTCGGAATTGCCCTCACGCTGCTGCCACTGCTGCTACGGCGCGACCTCGGCCGCGGCACCGCATTGCTTGCGAGCGCGTACCTGCTGATCTCACCCGTCGCGCTTTACGTCGGCCGTTTCATTCGCCATGATATTTTCGCCGCGGTCTTTGAGCTCCTGTCGGTGATCGCGATTCTGCGCTATGTTGCCACTGAGCGTCCCCTTTGGCATTACATCCTGGCTGCAGCCATGGGCCTGATGCTGGCGACCATGGAGTCGTTTTATCTGTTTCTCCTTATCGTCGGCAGCTTCGTCATGGTCTGGGTCTTGTGGCAGGTGGCGCGCTGGGCCTTATGGATAGTGCTGGCCTATGTTGTCGTCGCGGCGGCGGCGATTAAGGGATTAACGCGCCTTCCAGGGGTTGGTCCAATCCCGCTGCCGACGCCGGAGCAGGCGCTGCAAGTGCGCAACCAGCCCGATAACAATCTCATTACCTATTTCGCCAACGTCGGCGCTGTGCTGGTTCCGCTGCTCAGCCATCCAGCCGGCCTCGTGTTAATGTTGAGCAGCGCAGGCTTAATCATCCTGCTTGTCTTCGCGGTCTTTCTGCGGCGTGATGCCGCTGGACAGACGCCGTGGCGGCGTGCGGCCGATGCAGCGCCATTCGGCTCGCTCGTCGGCGCCCTCGATCGGATTCCGGGACGGCAATGGGCGATCGCCTTCGGCATTGCGTTTGTGATCTATGCCGTGCTCTACACCGGCGTCCTTTCCAACCCGCTCACTGCCAATATTGCCGGACTCGTTACCGGAGTTTCAGGCTCCTTCTTGTACTGGCTGGGCCAGCATGGAGTGCAGCGCGGCAATCAACCTGGGCACTATTACCTGTTTCTGTTGTCGGTCTACGAGCCGCTGCTGCTGTTGTTCGGCACCGTAGGGATAGCAGCGGTGCTGCGGCAGCTGCTACGTCTGCGGCGTGGGAGCGAAGGCGACGAAGTAGCCGCTGTCCACCACTTTCGTGTCATGCAGCGGGCGAACGCACTCTTTGGCCCTGCTCTGCTCGCCTGGTGGAGCGTTGGGGCATTAGCCATCTATAGCTGGGCCGGCGAAAAAATGCCGTGGCTCACGCTCCACGTGTCTCTGCCGCTGACCTTGCTTAGTGCCTGGGCTTTAGCGCGGCTCTGGTCATGGGCCACGCAGTGGACCTTCGATGGACTTGCGCTGAGCTTGACGGCCATGACGGGCGTGCTCCTGCTGCTGACCTTCAATCGTTTCACGGTGACAATTCGTGCGCCGGAGACAGTGGCTCAGGCGGGACTGTGGCCGCTGCTCGCTTCCCTGTTTGTCGGGCTGTTGCTGATTGGCCTTGCTTTGATCTACCGCTCGGGACGGCCCGCAGTGCTTGCGCTGCTTAGTCTCATTCTTGCCTTTGGCACACTGTTTACCGTGCGGAATAGCCTGCGCCTCGCCTTTGTGAACGGGGACGTCGCAGTCGAGCCGATGGTCTTTGTGCAAACATCACCGGACGTTGCACGCGCTATGGACCGGCTGCGTGAGGCCTCTCTGCTACGCACGGGCCAGCTTAACCTGCCAATCCGCTACGATAACGAGACGATCTGGATCTGGTACTTGCGCAACTACCAAAATACCCAGGGCAGCTCGGGCACAATGATCGACGAGATCGATGACGAGGTTCAAGCGGTCTTCTTGCTGTCGGAGAACATTCCAGCGAACGAGCCGAATCTAGATGGCTTTGTCCGGCAGGAATATCCGCTGCGCTGGTGGTTTCCCGAGTGCGAGGTGTACCGTATTCCAAGTCGCGACCGTTACTGTGGAGCCAACCCTCAAGCAATGTCGGTGTTGAGCCGGCTTCTCACGCAGCCCTGGGATGGCAAAGCCCTTGCAGACTATTGGAATTTTTGGTTCGATCGGAAGCTTCCCGCGCCGCTAGGATCGACGAACTGGACCTTATTTGTGCGACCGGAGCTGGCGGCCGAGTTTGGGCTCGGGGCAGGAGCGGACCGTTCGCGAAAATCCGTCGCGCACCTGCATCCGTAGGCTAGTAATAGTGTGGCCGACTCCGCTATTCTCTAGCGGTCAACGAATTAACCCTTGGCTGAAGTACGCATCACGCATACACATATGATCTATAGCGACCCAATCACTACCACCGTGCCCCGCCGCTCGCTCTTAGAGCGACAGTTTGGGATCGACCGCACGACCACCGAGATATTGCTGTACGTCCTGCTGTTTTTCCTCAGCATTGTGCTGCATCTGTGGCAGCTCGACGTAAAGGCGATGCACCATGACGAGTCAATCCATGCCTGGATGAGCTACAAATTCTTCACAGGCGCGAACGATTTCACCTGTGCCGGCCACGCTCCCGAGCAAGGGATCATCCGTCAATCCACGACCTACTGCTACGATCCGGTCTACCACGGGCCGTCCCTGTATGTGTTGACGCTGCTCTCCTACTTTCTGTTCGGCGACGGTGACGCCCAGGCGCGACTCCCAATGGCCTTGGCCGGCATTGGGTTGGTGCCAATGGCCTGGACGCTGCGTCCCTTCCTGGGGCGCAAGGGCGCGCTGCTCGCGGCGGCGCTGATGACGATCTCGCCTTCGATCTTGTACTACACCCGCTTTGCTCGTCACGACGCCTTGGTGCTGCTGTGGTCGCTGTTCATGGTCGTGGGGCTCTTCAAGTTTCTACGAGAGGGCGGCGCCGCAAATCTTTCGCTTGCCGCCGCCGGCCTTGCGCTCACCTGGGCTACGCATGAGCTCGTCTTTATTCTGATTTTCATCGGCGGCAGCTTCCTTGGCCTACGCCTCGTGTGGGAATGGAGCCGGCCCGTTTTCCTGGTGATCTGTACGCTCGCCATCGCAGCTAGTCTGGGTATTATTGGGGCGGCGCTGACCGTTTCCAAGGCCGATTCGCCCGGGCTCTATGGCTGGCTGCAGCGGCTGCTCGGGCCATTCATGATGCTGGGCGTCGGGGCGCTGCTGATCATCCCGATTTCCTTTGCGTGGGAGCCTGCTCCAATCCTCCGTGAGCGGCTGGTCGCGACATGGCAGACCAACCGGGGGGTCTATGGCGCGGCCCTGGCGACCTTTGTGGTCATCTTTACGCTGCTCTTTACGACCTTCTTCGCCTACCCGCGCGGCTTTCTCGACGGCTGGTATCAAGGCATTAACTACTGGCTGTTATCCCAACATGAGTACGCCCGTGGCGGGCAGCCCTGGTTCTACTATCTGATGTTGCTGCCGATCTACGACCTGTTGGCGCTGATCTTTGGGCTGGTTGGCGTCGGCTGGCTGCTCACGGCCGGCTTGCGCCGCCAAGCGCAAGCTCCTGACGACCTGCGTTCCGTGCAGCTACCGGGGAATGGTCGTGCCGAAATGGAGCACGATGGCAACACTGATGCGACGAATGGCAGCACTTACCTGGGTCGGCATCATGGAGCGAGCGCCGAGCACTGGCGTCCGCCATTGCTGGTCTTTTTCCTGGGCTACTGGTTCGTCGAAGCGTTCGTCAGCTTTTCCTGGGCCGGCGAGAAGATGCCATGGCTCCTGACGCATATCTCGTTGCCGGCGACGTTGGTTGCCGCCTGGGTTCTCGGCGAGCTGATCGGGCGTGTGCCTTGGCGTGATCTGCGCCACAACTGGGGGTGGGCGGTACCACTCCTGACGCTCGTACTGGTGCTTATGGTGTTCGTAGCGGCCTACGCCTTTTCCGGTGGCGATGAGACTATTGAAGGGTTGCGCGCTCGACTTCGGGGCCTTATTCCGGTCTTGATCGCCGGCGCCTGTCTCTTCGGTCTGCTTACCATCTCGACGCACTTAGGTGGCCGCGTTGTGCTCCGTCTAGCAGCGCTAACCTGTGCCGCTGTTTTGACGCTATACGGTATCCGCGCGGCGACGCAAGTTGTTTACCGCACGCCGGACACACCGATTGATCCCTTGATCTATACACAGACAGCACCAGACGTGCCGATCCTGGTACGGCAGATCAAGGAGCTGGCAATCAACTCGACGCGTAACACGCGCACCGCCGAGGATCCAACGGGTGGCCTCAGCATGTCAATTGTGCTTGACGGTGGTGCAAGTAAACATGGCGGTGAGGGCAGCCTTGCCTGGCCAATGCAGTGGTACCTCCGCCATTTCAAGCCGGGCAGCATCCGCTGGCTCGACGTCGACACAAATCCGACGATCGATTCGAGCGCTGGCGTTGTCGTGCTGTACGCGCCGCATGTAACTGAAGCAATGCGCGATCAGCTCGAATCCGATTTTGTCCGAACCTCGGGGGGTGTGTTTAACTGGTGGTTCCCCGAGTACAGCGGGTCGAACAATTCTAATCGTCCTGGTGCTCAGCTTGCGCGCGGCTATAAATCGCTTGGCAGTACTGGTGATACGGCCCTAGAGCGAGTTTGGAACGTCGTCTCTTGGCCGTTCCGTCCGTCGAACTGGCGAACGCTCGCCAATTACATGCTGTACCGTGAGCTGCCGTTGGAGCTGGATGGACGCAACATGGAAGTCTTTGTGCGGCGTGATCTAGCTCCCGGCGGAGGCGCGGTGCAATCCGCGCAAGTGCCAGTCGAGACGGTGCCAGGCGAGGTGGTTGTTGCGCAGGGGCAGCTGAGCAATCCGCGCGGCATCACGCAGGATCAGGCGGGTAATATCTACATCGCCGATGCGGGTAATCACCGAATTGTTGTGCTGGGGCCGGATGGGTCGCAAATTCGCACAATCGGCAGCGTTGGCAACGGCGACGGCGAGCTGAATGAACCTTCCGGGGTCGCGGTCGATCAAGAGGGCAACGTGTACGTTGCGGATACCTGGAACGGCCGAGTCGCTAAGTTCGCGCCGGATGGTACGTTTATTAAAACCTGGGGCCGTGGTGGATCGGCGTTTGGGGAGCCCTTTATCGATCCGGCAACTGGTCGCAGCGTGCAGCGGTATGCGACCGACACGAAAGGCCACCCAGAGGCAAACGCTGCCAATCCCCTCGGCTTTTTCGGTCCCCGCAACGTGCTGGTTAACGGCGAACGGGTATATATTACGGACACGGGCAATACGCGTGTGGTTGTGACCGACCGCGAAGGTAATTTTATCCAGCAGTTCGGCACCCGCGGGAATGGCATGGGGCAGATGCAGGAGCCGATCGGCCTGGGTATCGACGAGCGCGGGCGGCTCTATGTCGGTGATACGTGGAACTCGCGGATCCAGGTCTACCAGACTACCGCCGACAATGCTGTAGAGCTAGAGCCTGCTGCAACCTTCGAGGTTAAGGGCTGGGTTCCCAATAGCTACAACGATCCTTATATCGCGGTTGCTCCGGATGGACGTGCGTGGGCATCCCAAGGCGCTCGTAATACCATTGCCGAGTTCGATGCGGCGCATCAGTACGTCCGTCGGCTGAAAGGCGATCCCGATTTCTCGGGGCCTAAGGGCCTAGCGATCAGTGCAAACAATGAGCTCTATGTTGCGAACAGCGGCGTGGGCGAGCTGTTACGCTTGCGGCTCCGCTAGCAGCTGGCACGCTTCTTGCCTTATTATGTTAACTGTTTCAGACCGTCTTTCGCAAAGGAGCAACAAGATGGATGAGAACAAAGAACGTGCAAAAGGCAAGCTGGACGAGGTCGTCGGTAACGTCAAGCAGGGCTTTGGCAATTTAACGGGGAATGAGCGGCTCGAGGCCGAGGGTCGCGCCCAGGAGCTTGGCGGCGAAAGTCGACAAAGCGTCGCCAAAGGCGTAGGTACCGCCAAGGGTGCTGCCGAAGAGACGAAGGGTAATCTCAAGGAAGGGGCCGGCAATCTGTTCGGTAACGATCGGCTTGCCGCCGAGGGCGAGGTCGACCAGATCCAGGGTGAGGGACGACAGCGCTTCAATCAGTAAGCGATAGTGCCAATCCAAATGATGGGCCGGTCCAGCAATGGATCGGCCCGTCGGCGTCTTAAGGTTCTGCCCACAGGTGGATGCACCTTCTCAACCGCAGCTGCGTGCTCATCCTTGCCCATGATGTCTACCACATGGGCGTGCTTAACCATGGGCCCGCGCGGTTAAACCGCATTGCTGTTGAGCTAACACGTAGCACAGGCAGGTCCTGCGCGTGCTCCGACGAGCTGCCCCAAAGCCATCGGCCCCTTTAATAAACCGGCCTCCACCTGGCACCGTTCTTGCACTATAGCATCAGAAGGACACGCCCTTAGGGTAAAACAAAGGACTCCTCGACGTATGACGCAGCGTACAACGAATGCTGTGATCCAGATGCAGCACGTAACAAAGCGCTTCGGCACCAAAGAGGCCGTAAGCGATGTTTCACTTGAAGTCCCACAAGGGCAAATCTTTGGGCTTGTGGGACCATCCGGCTGCGGCAAGACCACGACGATCCGGATGATGACCGGGGTCTACACGCCCACCGAGGGGCAGATGCGCGTGCTGGGCGCAACACCCGAAAATTTCGAGAAGCGGGTGCGGGAGCGGATCGGCTACATGCCCCAGCTCTTTGTGCTGTATCCAACGCTGACTGTCTGGGAAAACTTGAACTTTGTCGCCTCGCTCTACGGCCTCAACTGGTTTCGTCGCCGTAAGCGGCTGAAGATGCTGCTCGACTTTGTAGAGCTGCGCTCAGCTCGCGATACGCTCGCCGGGAATGTCTCGGGCGGTATGAAGCGGCGGCTGGAGCTTGCCTGCTCGCTTGTGCATAATCCTGAGTTGCTCTTCGCCGATGAGCCAACAGCGGGGGTGGACCCGGTGCTGCGAGGGAAGTTCTGGGAGCATTTTCGGCAGCTCAAGGCAGAAGGCCATACCTTGGTTGTCACCACGCAATATGTCAGTGAGGTTGAGTACTGCGACCAAGTGGCAGTGATGCGCAACGGCCGACTGCTCATGGTGCAAACGCCCGATGACTTGCGACGGCAGGCGCTGGGCGGCGAGATTATCCGGCTTACGGTTGACGCGGAAGATGAGCTCAACGCCCGGCGGCTGCTGCACAAGATGCCGTTCGTGGAACAGTTTAGCCGACCACATGGCGCGCCAACCGGTACGCTGGATATCTATGTGAAGGATGCTGGCACCGCGCTCCCTGAAGTCATCGGTGGCCTGGGACAAGACCCGACGATCGATATGCGTCATGCTGAGGAGTACAAGCCCCCGTTCGACGATATTTTTATTATCTTGATGGAACGGGCGGCGGAGACGGATCCGCAGAGCGTTGAGGCAGAAGTCATCAATGTTTAAGCCGTTCATCCGTCTGCTTGCATTCTTCGCCAAGGAAGTTGCCGAGATTCGGCGCCAGCCGCGACTGCTGCTGAGCCTCGTCTTAGGGCCCTTCTTGATCTTGTTGATCTTTGGCCTGGGCTTTAGTGGCGAGCAGCCAAGGCTCCAGACGATCCTTGTCGTGCCACCCGAGCGCCAGAATGATCCGCGCATCCAGGTCTTCCGGGAGCGGATCGAGCAGGCGAATTTTGAAGTGGTGGGGGTGACAACCGACGAGCAGCAGGCTGTGGAGGCGATGCGGGGCAGCGATGGCGCCATCGATGTGGTCGAAGTGCTGCCTGCCGACCTGGATGAGCTGTTTGGCAGGCAAGAGCAGTCGACGATTAGGGTGCTGTATAACGAGATCGATCCGACCCAGGAGCAGTGGATCCAGTATTTGTCGTACGTGCAAGTTAAAGAGCTTAACTCTGCTCTGCTCCTCACGGCGATTAGCGGCTCGCGCGAGCAAGCTGGCGGCTTGCAGCAATTTATCAGCAGCACACGCCAAGAAATTCAGCAGATCCAGAGTGGGCTGGCGGTTGCCCAAAATCCTGAGACGCGTGCCGCGATTCGGCGGCTCCGCACCAATAGCGGTCTCATCCTTGCCGGACTCGCACTCGCATCCCAGAGTGACGCGAACCAGCGCGCGCAAAGCGACCTGCAAGCGATCCAGCGGAGCCTTGATGCGCTCGATCAAGCTGCTGAAAGCGGCCGCGTCGACGAGCAGCGCCGCCGGCTGGAGGAGATTAACCAGAACTTATCGCAGGTGGAGCAGGTAGCAGCGCAGATTACGACTGTTCCACCCGAGGTCCTGGTCTCGCCGCTGACAAGTGTTCCAGAGAATTTGGCGCAGCTCGAGCCGAACTTTATTGCCTTCTACGCGCCCGGCGTGCTTGCACTGCTGCTGCAGCATATGGCCGTGACGCTGGCCTCGCTGTCCTTGGTACGCGAGAACCTGCTGGGCTCTACAGAGCTGTTCCGTGTCGCGCCGGTCGGCAGCATGCAAATCTTGATCGGGAAGTATTTTGGATTTATCCTAACAATAGCGTTGATCATGGTCGCCCTTGTTGGCCTGATGGTCGCAAACATCCCAATCGGCGATACGGGTTATACCTTTGGGTTGGCCGTGCCATTCGTCGGCGACCTGGTCTGGTTTGCCGTCTCGGTGCTGCTAGTGACTGTTGCGTCGCTCGGCCTAGGGTTTTTAATTTCGGCGGTCTCTACGTCCGAAAGCCAGGCGGTGCAGCTCTCGATGATTACCTTGCTCGCCGCCGTGTTCTTCAGTGGCTTTTTTCTGCCGCTGCAGAACTTCCAAGCGTTCGCCCGCTGGCTGGCATACTTGTTGCCAGTCACACATGGGGTGCGCGCTTTTCAGGATACGATGCTCCGTGGACGGCTGCCATCCGACGAGACGTTCGTGTGGTTAGGATCTATCGCGCTGGTCTGTTTTCTGCTAGCTTGGCGGATTTGGAGAAAGAATCTTAAGAGGAGGTAGCACTCCATGTACGAGGACGAAGATACCAGCTGGAGTTTTACGATTGGGTTGTTTGTCGGTGCGCTTGCAGGTGCCGCCGCGGCAAGTTTGCTTACCCCGCGCAGTGGCCGAGCGAATCGTGAAGTTGTCCTGGAAAAAGGCGTGGTCCTGAAAGATCGAGTCACAAGCACGACATCATCGGTGACCGGCAGCGTTAAAGAAACAACCAACAGTGCTGTTACGAGTGTTAAAGGCGCGACGAGCTCGGCGGTTAGCAAGGTTGGTGATACGGTAACCACTGTTAGGGAGAAAGCCCACGTAGCTGCCGAGACAGTTACCGACGCGGCCAGCACTGCCGTTACTCGCGTAAGTGAGACTGCCTCCTCGACGGTTGAAAAGCTGCAGGGCGCGGCCAGCACAGCAGCCGAGACGGTATCGAGTGCTGCCAGCACAGCAGCCGAGACGGTATCGAGTGTTGCCAACACAGCAGCCGAGAAAGTTTCAACCGTCGCGAGCACGGCAGCTGAGAAAGTCCAAGGCGTAACCGGACGAGGCGATGAGACGACTGAAGGGACGGTCCCAGTACCACCGGCGACGGTTATCGCGAGCGAGGCCAGCTACGATGCCGAGGACGTGCGGCCGGCCACGCGCGGCGCTGCCGGTACCGCAGCTGGCGTATCCGTAACCGAGCCGGCAGCCGACGCCCAGTCTTTGTCCGTACTCCACTCGATCGATACGTTCGAGCCGACGATGGCGGATGTGACGGCGTCGACGACCATCGATCCTGATGCGCTCGCATTGGAGGATACGTCGCCGGAAGGATCGACGGCCAGTGTCTACAGCTCGCAGTTTAGTACGTCATCAGTTGCCGCGGCGCAAACAGAGCTTCGCAGCGATGAGCAATTTGAGGTGACCGACCTCACCGTCGATGAGCAATCTGGAGCGGGAAGCCGTGCTGTCGCCGGAAGCGATACCAACGTACGTGAGGCGTCCGAAGGCGCCGATCGCCGTCCATAAGCCTGCTTCATGGCAGTTTGTCCTTGAATATACATAGGAGACATTCGATGAAAGTGTTGAAGACAATCTTGCGGTCATTTATCCTCGGTATTGGCGTGGGTGTTCTGGTAGCTCCACGAGCTGGCGCCGAAACACGCCGTATGCTCAGCGAAAAATTGAATAGTGTGCTCGAAGGTGCCAATGACCTTACCGGGAACCTTGGCCAAGCCTCCTCTGGCGGCAACACGGACTATCAGGCGAACCAGCCTTACACGGGTTCGAATGCCACGCGTGAGGTAGGCAACTCGGATGCGATTTCGATGTAATTGATCGGGCTGGTCACCTGGCGGGGCGGTTCGTCATACGAACCGCCCCGCCGCTTGTTTAACGCCCTCGGCCTTTCACCCATAGCTTCAGACCCGCCTGCACATTCAATCAGTTTCCGGGAGCTGTCCCAATGCAGTACTCCCGAAATCATATTGTCCTAGGCAATTGTTGCTAATTGTCTCTGTTGATTGATTAAGACAATGTGTACAATCCCGTAATATCGCCGGACAAGCGCGACGATATCGACTGGAGCATAAGGCGAGGTTGAACGATGCAGCTGCAAATCGAGCGCCGCGGCGAGCGGCCACTCTATCTACAGGTTGTCGAACAGATTCAGGAGCGGATCCGCAGCGGAGCGCTTCCGAGCGGCAGTCGACTACCGCCGATCCGGCAGCTAGCGAACGAGCTAGGGCTGACCCGGCTGACCATTCATAACGCCTACGCGGAGCTCCAAGCCGATGGCTGGATCGAGTCGTTTGTCGGTCGCGGCAGCTTTGTAGCCGAGCGTCCGGGCGCGAAGGGGCAGATGCGGCCATCACCGGTCCTTCCCCCGGTTCCTCTGCTCCAGCCTGGAGCACTTGGCGAGATCATGCGCTTGGCCCAGCAGCCCCACATGATTTCATTTGCGCAGGCTGCCGCCGCACCTGAAACATTTCCTATGCACGAGTTTGGCCGCGTGGTGCAACAGGTCTTATCTGAGAGTGGCGCGGAGCTGTACGACTATGGCCTGACCCAAGGCGATCCCCAGCTCCGCCAGCAGCTTAGCCTGTACTTGCTCGACCGTGGGCTGCAAATTGCGCCGGAGCAGCTGCTTGTCGTCGGCGGGGCGCAGCAAGGCATCGACATTGTGCTGCGCGCGCTGGTGAGCCCCGGCGATACGGTGCTGGTTGAAGGCCCTACATATCTCGGGATGGTCGAGCGGATGCAAATGCAGGGGCTTAAGCTCGTGGCGGTACCAATGGATGAGCAGGGCATTCGTCCCGATGCCTTGGAGACCGCGATTGCCTTGCATCAGCCGCGGCTGCTCTACACGATCCCGACCTTTCATAATCCAACGGGGATCAGCATGAGTGCGGCACGCCAAGAGACGCTGCTCGATATCGCCGGGCGTCACGCGCTGCCGATTTTGGAAGACGATATCTACGGCCCGTTGGCCTATGATGGCCCCGCCCCGCTACCGCTCAAGGTACATGATACTCAGGGGCTTGTCACCTATCTGACGAGCTTTTCCAAGATGCTCATGCCTGGGCTGCGGCTTGGGGTGATCGCAAGTGCATCGCCGCTGCTTGATGCGTTAGTCGCAGTCAAACGTTTCTCGGATATGCATTCGCCACAGCTTACGCAGCGCGCCCTCGCCGAGTATCTTGCACGCGGTCACTTTGCCGGGCATCTTCGAAGCGTACGCGCCTTTTACCGTGAGCGGAGAGACGCAATGATTGCCAGCTTGCAGCGCCACTTCCCGTCCGATGCCACGTGCACTGTTCCGGCGGGCGGCTTCTGTTGCTGGGTCGCATTGCCGCCTGGCTTGCGCTCGCCCGACCTGTATCTCACGGCGATCGAGCGTGGTGTCGCGTTTGCGCCCGGCCAGATGTTTTTTCCGGAGCAGCCGGCACAAGATTATATGCGCCTCTCGTTCGCGGCACACGCACCCGAGGAGATCGAGCGGGGCATTGCAACGCTTGGCGAGCTGTTGCACGAGCAGATTGTCCGCCGGCACCGCCTGCGCGCGCCCTCATTTTATGATACCGTGCCGATGGTTTAGCCGGGAGCAACGAAACGGATGAACGAGTGGCAACGTGGAGCATACCGCATCAGCACCGATAAGCACTTGCTTGATGTCGATGTAGTCCATGCATTTCTGCAGCGATCGTACTGGGCAACCGGCATCGACCGCTTGACTGTCGAGCGCTCAATCGAGCACGCGCTATGTTTCGGAATATACGATGGCACGGTCCAGATTGGCTTCGCGCGGGTTATTACCGACTTCGTGCGTTTTGCCTATCTTGCCGATGTATTTATCGCCGAGGACTACCGGGGTCAAGGATTGGGGGAGTGGTTCGTCGAAACGATCCTTGACCATCCCAGGCTACGGGGTGTGTGGCGCTGGCTGCTGGCGACACGTGACGCACACGGCTTGTATGCCAAATTTGGCTTTTCGCGGCTCCCAGATCCCGATCGGTGGATGCTGCGAGGCGCGCTCCCGGCTGACTTAATACCAAGCCATGAATAGGAATAACACGATGGCCCAGCCAGTTGTTCAAGTCGACGCTTTCACCGACAGGCCGTTCAAGGGAAATCCGGCCGCCGTATGTGTGCTTTCACAGCCACGTGACGACCAGTGGATGCAGCAGGTTGCGCAGGAAATGAATCTCTCGGAGACGGCCTTTGTGCAGCGCGCCGCCGACGGCTTTGACCTGCGCTGGTTCACGCCCACGATGGAGGTGGATCTATGTGGTCACGCCACATTGGCCAGCGCGCATGCTCTATGGGAAGCCGGCTACCTAGCTCCAGATGCTCAAGCCCGCTTTCATACCCGTAGTGGCCAACTGACAGCAACGCGCAACGGCGACATAATCGAGTTGAATTTACCGGCGATGCCGGTGCGTGAGGTCGCTCCGCCTGCGGGCCTAGCCGAGGCGCTGGAAGTCGTTCCGGAGTATGTCGGGGCCAACTCCTTCGACGTGTTGGTCGTCGTTGCGACCGAGGAGGAAGTGCGTGCGCTGCGTCCGGACTACGGGTTACTTCGAGCGCTGCCTGTACGCGGTGTGATCGTCACAAGTCGGGCGACGACCCAGGGCCATGACTTTGTCTCGCGCTACTTTGCGCCAGCGGTCGGTATCGACGAAGATCCGGTTACGGGTTCGGCCCACTGTGCTTTGGGGCCTTTCTGGCAGGAGCGGCTTGGCCAAGACAGCTTTGTGGCCTACCAGGCCTCGGCCCGCGGCGGTCGCCTCGTCGTGCGTGTGGCCGGCGACCGGGTAATCCTGGGTGGCCACGCGGTGACGGTGTTTCGTGGTGAGCTCGTAGAAGCGCTCGCTTAACTGGTAAGGACGAGGGACGATTGCCATGCCTGGATTTATCGATCTTAGCCACCGGCTTGAGCCAGGGATGCCGGCGTACCCAGGGCTGCCCGCGCCGGACTTTGAGGTGTTTTTGGCCCACGACGATAGCGCGAGGCAGGCGAACTACGCTCCCGGTACGACATTTCAGATCGCGGCGTACCGAATTGGCGGCAATACCGGCACCTACGTTGACGCGCCCTTTCATCGCCATCCGCAAGCCGCGGACCTAGCGGAGCTCGGCCTTGAGCGCCTTGCCAACCTGCTCGGTGTGCGCGTGGTCGTCCTGGACGATGGGCCGATCGAGGCCAATGTTTTCGGCGGGGTCGATCTTGTAGGCAAAGCGGTGCTGATCCGAACAGACTGGGCCGACCGCTGGGGTGGTCCGGACTATTTTCAATCTGGTCCGTTTCTAACCGCGGACGCGTGTCGATTCCTAGTTCGGGCCCAGGTGACGCTGGTCGGGATCGACTGCGCCAATATCGACAATATGCGTGATCCGGCACGACCGGCGCATACGATCTTGCTGGCCGCCGGTATTCCAATCGTGGAGCATCTGCGCGGGTTGGATGAGCTGCCGCCTGGAGGGTTTCGTTTCTTCGCAGTTCCGCCGGCGATCGTGGGTGGGACTTCATTTCCGGTGCGGGCGTTTGCAATTGTCGGCTAGCGCCCAGCGCATCAATGCTAAACACTTTTCGATCCATGGAGAATTTCATGACGACTGCCGTCAACCAGCATGTTCCAGTTACGCTTGACGACGTTCAGGCTGCCGCCGAACGGATTGCTCCATATATCCACGATACACCGCTATTTGCTTCTGCAACCCTGAGCCGCATGACCGAATCCGATCTGCGGCTTAAAGCCGAGCACATGCAGCGTAGTGGCTCGTTCAAAATCCGCGGCGCTCTCAACAAGCTCCTGTCGCTCACCGAAGCCGAGCGTCGGGCTGGGGTAGTCGCCTTCTCTTCGGGCAACCACGCCCAAGGTGTTGCGCTTGCAGCGCAGCTTACGCATACGCGCGCGACGATCGTCATGCCGAGCGATGCTCCCACGGTCAAGCTCGAGGCAACGCGCGGCTATGGCGCCCAGATCGTGCTCTACGACCGGGAGCGGGAAGATCGGGAGGCAATTGCGCGACAGATCGCGGCGGACCGTGGTGCGGTCTTGGTGCCGCCTTTTGACGATCCGCTTGTGATCGCCGGCCAGGGCACGATCGGGCTAGAGCTGGCGTCCGAGTGGCCGGAGCTTGAAGTTGCCCTGATTCCGGTAGGCGGTGGTGGGCTGATCGCGGGGATCGCGACGGCACTGAAGGGCCTGCTGCCCAACGTGCAGGTGATCGGCGTCGAGCCTGAAATCGCCGACGACGCGCGGCGATCGCTTGAGTCCGGCTCGATTGTGCGTATCGCTCCCCCTGCGACGGTCGCGGATGGCGTAGCCACCCTATCAGTCGGACGGCATCCCTTTGCGATTATGCAGGCGTTGGTCGAGCGCATCGTGACGGTGAGCGAGGATGAGATCCTCCAGGCGCTAGAGCTCATTATGACGCGCACCAAGCAGGTCGTCGAGCCGACTGGCGCGCTATCGACTGCGGCGGCGCTCTCGAGCAAGGTAGATATCCGCGGTCGCAGCGTCATGTCGCTGCTGTGCGGTGGCAACATCGACCTGCGGATCTTGCAGCGACTGTATCGCTAGCGCCGCGCGTCTCTCGTGATAATCGGGCCCCAAGGACGTGGTCCCGCGCCTCGACAGTCAATATAGGGGAGATGGAAATGTTTGCCAAGGGACGCGGACGCTTGGTGTGGGCATGGCTTCAGCTGCTGACCGGTTTATTTGGCTTCAGCTTAAGTGTGACCTTGATGATCCAGAGCAACCTGGGCCTGGGGCCATGGGATGCATTTCACGTTGGGCTTAACCAGAAGCTCGGGGTAAGCGTCGGTGTTGCGAGCATCGTAGTGGGTTTGGCGATTCAGATTGGCTCCTGGTTCATCGGTATCCGGCCCGGGATCGGGACCGTCGCCAATATGATTTTGGTCGGCGTATTCATCGACCTGCTCACACCAGTTGTTCCATCGGCGCTCGGGTGGCTTTGGGGTCTCGGCTACTACGTGCCTGGAGTCCTGCTGGCTGGCCTGTCGACGGGTTTTTATATCGGCGCCGGCTTGGGCAAGGGTCCACGTGATGGCTTGATGCTAGGTCTGAGCAAGCTTAGCCAGTGGCCGGTGGCACGAGTTCGGACGCTGATCGAGCTTGTGGTTCTGGCTCTCGGCTGGCTCATGGGTGCCACGATTGGGGTCGGAACCTTGCTCTTCGCCTTTGGGATTGGGCCCGCTGTGCAGTGGGGCTTGCTCCTCTGTGGTGTGCTCGAACAGAGGCCAGGACCGAGCCGAGCGGGAGCAGGCAAGCGATATCATCCTTGGAAAACCGCGCCTAGCAGTGTTAGTCAAGATTAATATGCGCAGCGGACGAGCAGGTTAAGCGTACTGTGTACAACCTGTGAGCCGACTACGGAAGAGGTTCCATGCGTCCGAAACAATTTGCGACTTTGCTCCTCCTTGCGGCGGTCTGGGGTGCTTCATTCCTGTTCATCAAGCTTGCGGTTCAAAGCGAAGCCGCGCCTACGAACTTTCCACCGATGACGCTGGTCGGTATCCGGATCGGAGTGGCGGCGCTGCTGCTGTATAGCCTGTTGAAGCTGCGCGGTAGCAATTTTCCATGGCCGGCTTCCTTTCCACTCGCGGTACTGGGATTAATCAATGCGGCGGTGCCCTACTTTCTCTTCTCCTGGGGCGAGCAGCATATCGAGAGCAACCTCGCGGCGATCTACAACGCGACAACACCACTCTTCACGGTGATCCTGGCGCTTTTGATCGTGCGCGAGGAGCGCCTATCCGGTCTTCGCTCGATTGGCGTTGTGATAGGCTTTTTGGGCATTTTGTATCTCTTCGCGGATAGCTTGACCAGCATCGGGCGTGGCACGACGACGCTGCATATTTTCGGCGAGCTCGCGTGCGTGCTGGCCAGCTTCTCCTATGGTCTCGGTAACATGTGGGCGCGCCGTAAGCTCAAGGGTTTAATGCCGCTTCAGATAGCAACCGGACAGCTGCTCTTCGGGACGCTCTGGACCCTGCCAATTATCTTGATCGTCGAGCAGCCCTGGCGCACGCTTGCGCCGACGGCCGAGGCTATCGCAGCGCTGGCAGCTTTGACCTTAGCGGGAACCGCCTTTGCACAAATTTTGTTCTTCAAGCTGCTCACCGAGGTGGGTGCAACCCGGACCGCCCAGGTGACCTATCTGCTGCCGATTTTCGGTCTCTTCTGGGGGTGGACCGCGGGTGAAACGATTACGCCCCGCGTGCTCGGCGCGCTGGCGATCGTGCTGCTTGGCGTGCTGATTGTGAATGGTGGTGCCGATCGGTTGTTTGCCCGGAAGCGCAGCTCATCCGAAACACCCGCACCAACTTCGCCCCGTTAGACCGGTGTTGATCTACCACGTGTGTCCTCGGTTGGAGTCGGCGTTCAACCAGCCCGCGGCCTCCGATGCGGCGAAGGCGCATCATGAACCTTACGTTGGCGTGTGGGCCAGCACATGCAATCGTGCGGCTTGTAGTCCGGCCTGCAGCCATCACAGCTGCAGGCCGTCCAGCACCTAGCCACCCTAGCCTTCGCCAATAGCAAAAACCTCGTAATTATCGGTCTTGATAAGGGTGTTGTATCGTTTGGGATAAGCGGCAACGTTTCATATTCCACGGGTTGCAATCAACGAACCTGTGTTTTCAAGCCTTATCTGTTTCGCGGCGCGTTAGATCAATACCTAGTCATGGTTTCCCATAGCTGTGCTGATATACTGCGAGCGTACCTGCCTATGCCATTCAAGGAGCTCAGTGCGGCGGGCGTCCAGCTCTTCGCTTAGCTGTCCGCTAGCAAGGTTTTTGCGTTCGGCTGGATCTGTGGCAAGGTCGAACAGCTGCTCGGGCTGGGCGTCAAAGTGATAGATGTACTTCGTCGTCCCTTTCAGGCTTGCGAGACACCCTTCTTCACCCCAGCAGCCGAACATCAATGTTCGCTCGTCTGGGAGGGGCCGCAGGAGCGAGTGCCCTTTGTACTCGGCCCCGCGAATCTTATATCCTAGTAGGTCCGCAACGGTAGGAAGAATGTCGAGCTGGCTGACCGGCGCGGTGACTCGACTACCATCTCGGAAGCGCTCGGGGTCGTGAATGAGGAGTGGTATGCGGATGCCCTCTTCGTAAATCATGTTGTGCCCATAGATGCCGTGCTCACCGAACGCTTCCCCGTGGTCACCCATGATGATAAAGATCGTATCGTCATAGAGTCCCAAGCGTTTGTACTGGTCGAAGAGGGTTCTGAGGAAGAAGTCCTGATTGCGGACGGCATTCAGGTACCGGTTGAGCAGATCGTCCTTCGTGAACTCCACGCGGCCATGGCGCTTTTGCGGAGCCTGGTAGTCGTGGTGCGGCGCTGAGGTCAGGTAGGTGGCAAGAAAAGGCGTATCTCGGTTCTCCTGTAACCACCTAGCGCTAGGCTCCAGCATGATCTCGTCTTCGTAGCCCCAGTAGTAGGTTCGCTCGAACCCCGCGGTTTCCATATATTCAACCGAGTAGAACGTTTCGTAGCCCAAGTTCTTCAAGATCGACTCGCTATCCTCGTAGGCCTTGGTATGCGACATGAAAAAGCCTGTGCTATATCCCTGTTTCTTGAGCAGATGGGGCAGGCAGATGGCAGGGAGGCTGTTTCGTACGCTCAGCACTGCCGTGCCTGCCGGGTCTAGTGGCGGGTCGATGCTACATATGGCCGCTGTGAGCGCGTTGTGCGTATGCCCCACCACCGCATAGGCCTGATCTGTCAGGAGACTCTGCGCTGCTAGCTCATTTAGAAAAGGCGTGGTTTGAAGCGCTTTGTTGTAGGGCGTCGTAGCTGTAGCACGAGTCGACTCGAAGAAAACCAGAACAACGTTGCGTCTCCGGGTCGCAGCGCTCCGCTGCAAGCTCGCTTTCGCGGGTGCCCCGCTGCCGATCTGATTCCCTACAATGCTGGGGAGCTCCTCACTCTTGATGGCGTCGACCGAAGCTGCTATGAGGTCGACGAAAGCGTTCCGGGAAAAGGCTTTGTTGAAGCCGCCGGAGCTACCACCAGGCATCAATGAGGCCCAAAGCAGGATAGCCACCGATAGCCATGTTCCGACGATTCGACCTCGACGTAGCGGCGTGCTGGGTAGGCTCCTACCGCGAATGTCGGACCAGCCACGCCAGTGGCTAACGAAGTGGGTTAGCAGCGGGGCGCCTACAAGGATGTAGCTCACGGCGATCACAATCATAAGCAGAATGCTGCCGGTTATCCCGCTCGCTATCAGCTCGCCCGTTCCCTCGGGGGAAGCAATCCATTGAAGGAAGTAGTTTGGGTCGAGGGTCAAACCGGTAATATTGTAGTACTGGAAGGTAGCCGTGGTCAGCAAGGTAATAAAGAGCGTCATCACGTGGAACAGGACGACGACAATGCCCCGCAAGAACGCGCTTCTGACCACCGCAAACAGCCCCACCCACAGCAGAACGTACCCAAGACTGAATAGTAGATCGGATTGCATCAGTCCCAAGCGGTCTAGGAACCCTGACTGTGGCGCTGAGTCCACTTCCATAAGACCAAGACCCGCGTAAGGCGCCGGCTTATTGGGCCTTGAAAAGATCAGAAGTGCCTTAAGGCTCAGGGTGTACAGAACAAATGGAAGCAGGAGACTAAGTAGGTACATCCAGTCCCATGGGCTCAAAAGCGAGCCAGATTTCCATAATTTGAGTTTATCACCGACGAATTTAAAAAAGCGCATATGTGACCAAAGCTCCTAGATGTTTAGCCTTACTATCTGATGAGCGGAATTGATGCTGAATTATGATGAGCGGAATTGATGCTGAATCGTGATCAGCGCGATTGATGCTGGATCGTTCCTGTTCTTTCTGCCAGCACTAATGGCACGGCCTACACGATCGTCCATCGCTCCGCTGAGACGCCTGTGACAGCATGCTTCTTTATATTTTGTGGGAGTTTATGCACACCAAGGTGTCCAAACTCCCGGCAAAGAACCGCTAACGTTCTATGCTGTCGGAGGCCCACCTGCTGTTCCAGACGCAACCGCGTGATGCCTGGTGATGATACCTGATGTGCGGCTCTCTGAACAAGATTGAGCAATCAAGAACGAGGGCTTTTTAGTGCTCCTGTAACAGTCACCGAATGGTCTGGTGCAGATTGGCCGAGACAAAGCGCTGGCTATTTGGAGCATATTGAAACCCGCGGCACTGAAAGAAGCGCATTGCCTTGTTGCGAACCAAGGCGAGCAGGTGGCCCGCTGGCCGTAGGTGTCGTTTGCAGCAAAGCTCACGTTACCTACCCGGCGGACGCGGTTCACAAGCACAAGCGACTGCCCTGCTTTAGAGCCTTGAGCCAGTCCTGTAACTGGGGCTGGCCAGCCTTGTCCATGCGATAGGCTCTGCGACGGCGCGGACTGCGCTTCGAATCGCATTTGTCAGCGAGCGAGTGCTGCGTAGGCCAGCTTTCTCAAGGTGTCGCGCGCTTCCCATTGGAACCACGCCTGCGTCATCGTCAGCACTATCAGCTGCTCGTTCGGATAGATCCAGGCGTCGGTGCCACTTGCGCCGCCCCATCCGAAAACGCCATCGGGCCCTCTGTCTTGCGGCCCATCCGCCACTCGGACACCTACGCCTAGCCCGTAGCCCATCTTCGGCCATTGGCCTTGATCGTCGAAGCGCACCGGGAAGGCCGCGCCATGCAGGTGGTTGGTGGTCATTTGGTCAAGTGTGCTCTGCTTGAGCAGGCGTATCCCATTGAAAACGCCTCCGTTTGCGACCATAGTTAGAAAGCGAAAGTAGTCGGGCATGGTGGAGATAAGCCCGGCGCCGCCCGAGGGAACCGCATCCGCCCGTACGAACGGACTAGCTTCTACGTGGTCGACGACGGGAAGTCCATCCGCTCGTGGAGCTCCATACATTGGCCCGAAACGGTCAAGCTTGTCCTGAGGCACGAAGAACGCAGTCTCTCCCATGCCCAGCGGCTCAAATATTCGCTCCCGCAGAAACACGTCGAAGGGTTTGCCTGCAATCACTTCAATCAGATAGCCAAGGACATCCTGGGCTAAGCTGTAGCGCCAGAGCGTGCCCGGCTGGTGAGCTAATGGCAGCTCGCTTAGCTTCTGCACCAGCTCGACCAGCGGCATCTGCAGCGTGACGATTGGGCTGACAAGCTGCGCATCATGGTAGAAACGTTCGGCCGGTGTGTGCCGAGAATAGCCGTAGCACAACCCTGCGGTATGGGTCAGTAGATGCCAGACTGTGATGTCCTGGTGTAGCTCGTACAGCCCGAGCCCAGCCCGTGAGCGGTTTTGCAAGACCTTCAAATGCTTAAACGCTGGGATCCAGCGTGCGACGGGGTCGTGGAGCTCAAGGAGCCCTGCTTCGTACAGCAGCAGCACCGCCACGGTAGTGACAGGTTTGGTAAGTGAATAAATCCGAAAGAGGCTGTTTGGACGAAGCGGCTTCTTTCGGGCGAGGTCGAGGTGACCATAGCTCTGAACGTAGACAACCTGCCCGCGGCGAGCGATCAACGTGGTGATACCCGCGTACTTGCCTTGATCAACAAAGCCCTGCAGCGCGGCATGGACCTTGTTCAACCCGGCAGACGAGACTCCAGCTTCCTCGGGAGTGATTGCCTCATTCACGCTGCGCCTCCTGAACCCGCCGATATCGCACCCAGCCGCACTGGAGAAGCCCGCGAAATTACTCGCTGGTAAAGCTTAGGTTGCCAGCCTAACAGGTCCAGGCTGCGAATACTGAGCGCATGAACGCTTCGTATCTTACACCTGCTTCGCCTCTGCGGTCACCCCTCACCCTGCCTGGGTAAAGTGAGTGTATGCCCGTCACGTACGACGGCTAATTGGTCTTTTGACGGATGAGCCGACCGCTGGCAACCTTTATACTTGTGACTATAAAAACAAAATGGTCATATAGGAAGATTACAACGATGCCACGTGGGTTCTCGGACCATGAAAAAGAGGTGATTCGGGCGCAGCTCCTAGAGCAAGGCCGGCGCTTTCTTACGATCTCCGGACTAAAAAAGACCAGCGTTGAAGAGCTGGCCCATGCAGCCGGGATTTCCAAGGGCGCGTTCTATCTCTTCTTTCCGTCGAAGGAAGAGCTCTTCTTCACGATCTTCGAGCATTGGGAGGCCGATTACCAAGCTGAGCTTTTGCGTAAGGCAGGCGGCTTGGCAGGCTCGCCGCGCGAACGACTCGAGGCCTTCTTTCAACACGCGTTCTCGGCTTGGCGGACCAGCCCACTCTTTCAGCATTTCGGCCAAGGCGAGTTTGCCTATCTGGCGCGCAAGCTCCCGCCAGAGCGTCTCCAGGCCCACCAAGCCGACGACGATCGCTTTGCCGAGGAGCTACTTGGTGTCTGGAGAGCGACGGGCATTGTCGTTCCGTTTTCACCCCAGGAGTTTACCGGGCTGATGCGCGCGCTCTTTTTTGTCAGCTTGCACGCCGACGATATTGGCGCGATGTATCCCTCCACAATTACGCTGCTGATCAATCTGCTTGCCGATCACATAGCGGAAGCATCGGCCCAGCAAACAGGAGATAACTATGTTACGGGTCAATAATTTAGGATTTACCTATGCCGGCGCAGCCTCACCTGCCCTACGGGCTCTGACATTCTCGATTAACCGTGGGGAAATCTTCGGCTTCCTGGGACCCAGTGGAGCCGGTAAATCGACGACCCAAAATATTCTGACTGGTCTGCTCAAGGGCTACCAAGGGCAGGTCGACGTATTAGGCAAGAGCCTGTCAGAGTGGAAATCGGACTATTACGAGCGCATCGGGGTTGCCTTCGAGCTGCCTACGCACTTTCGCAAGCTGACGGCACTCGAGAACCTGGCCTATTTTCGCGCGCTGTATCGGCGGCCAACATTGAAACCGGAGACGGTGCTGGAGCTGGTTGGGCTAGACGACGCCCGCAACGTCCCAGTTGCACAGTTTTCCAAGGGCATGCAGAACCGGCTTTCGGTGGCACGAGCGCTATTGCATTGCCCCGAGCTGCTGTTTTTGGACGAGCCCACCTCCGGGCTGGATCCGGTAAACGCGCGGCGAATTCGGCTGCTGATCAAAGCGCAGCAGGCGGGGGGGGCGACAGTTCTGCTGACAACACACAACATGGAGTTGGCCGAGGAGCTTTGCGACCGTGTCGCGTTCATCGTAGACGGCGCAATACAGCTGATCGACACGCCCCGAGCGCTAAAGCTGCGCTTCGGCGAGGCGAGCGTCCGCGTCGAATATGAAGAAGCTGGGCATACGGCGCAGCAACGGTTTCCGCTGCAAGGGCTGGGCGATAACGCCTGCTTTCTGGAGCTGCTGCGAGCAAGGGAGGTGCAGACAATTCATACTCAGGAGGCGACGCTTGAAGACATTTTTGTCCGAGTGACGGGAAAGGACCTGGCATGAATCGCTTCCTGGTAACCGCGCGCTGGGACGTGGCGCTGCAAGTGCGCAATGGCTTCTACGCCGCGACGGCATTTGTCGCCGCTTTCTGGGCGCTGATCTTTACTCACCTTCCGCCGCTTGACTTGACCTGGCTGCTGCCGCCGATGGTGCTCGGGAACGCCCTGCTCGGGACCTTCTATTTTATTGGCGGTCTCGTCTTGCTCGAGAAGGCTGAAGGGACGCTCGCGGCGCAGGTTGTGACACCGCTGCGCATCGGCGAATACTTGGCGGCGAAGGTCGTGACGCTTACAGCACTTGCGGCTGTGGAGACAGTTCTGCTCATCGCGCTGCTGGTCGGCGGACGTTTTGCAGTGCTGCCGCTGGTCATGGCGGTAAGCGTAGCGGGGATGCTCTACTGCTTGGCGGGCTTCGTCACGGTAGCACCTTACAGTGCGATCAATGAGTATCTGCTGCCATCGGGGCTGTACGCCGCGCTGCTATGGATTCCATTGCTGGCGTATATGGCGCAGTGGCACCACCCGCTGCTCTATCTACACCCGCTGCAGGCTCCGCTGGTGCTAGCTGAGGCAGCCTTCGCCCCGGTATCGGCGTGGGAGCTGGCGTACGGCGTAGGCTACAGCACGCTGTGGATTGGGATTCTGTTTGTGTGGAGCCGACGAGCTTTTAGTCGCCATATGCTTGCCAGTGGAGGAGGAGATTAACATGAGCACGCTCAACGCTGTACATGCCTTTGCCGTTGTCGACGCCAAGAGCGTCGGCCGCGACTCGCTGCTGCGCGCGATGGTATTCGTGCCGATAGGCTTGGCAGCGGCGGCACGCTGGATTTTCCCTGCCGCCCTGGCCCGCATCGGATTGCTGCTTGATATCGATGTGCTCTCGGTGTATCCGCCGCTGATGGGCTATATCATTTTGCTGCTCGCGCCGGTAATCTGCAGCCTCGTAGTTGGCTTTCTGCTCCTCGATCAGCGCGACGACAGCACGCTGCGTGCACTACAGGTCACGCCGCTGCCGCTGCAGCAGTACCTGATGTACCGGCTCGCAATGCCGATGCTACTCAGCGTCGTGCTAACGCTCGTCGCGCTCCCGCTATCCGGCCTAGCCAAGCTGGAGCCCCTCGCATTGCTTGCGGTTGTGCTCGCAGCTGCGCCGATCGCGCCAATGATGGCGCTCTTTCTAGCAGCCTTCGCCGCCAACAAGGTTCAAGGCTTTGCGCTCCAGAAGGCGTTGGGAGTGCTGCTGGTTGCTCCTGCGCTCGCCGCTTTCGCACCAATGCCTTGGCGGCTGCTGCTGGGTATTGTGCCGACCTACTGGCCCGCGCGGTACTTCTGGGAGCTGCAAGCCGCCACGCCCGCCTCGTGGCAGACCCTAGCGATCGGGTTGGTCTACCACGGGCTGCTGGTGGCGCTGCTGATCCGCCGCTTTATGACGGTAGTCCACCGCTAACCAGTGATTTTCGGCGTGGTCATGCCGAATGGCTTTTCGCTGCGCCGCCAGAACAGGGCAGCGCCTCCGCGTCCGCTCCTGGTGCTTGGGGCGCGACGAGGAGCTAAGCTAGGAGGCAGGACGGGCCCTCCTTCGTGGTCAAGTATCGCGTAGTGGAACACGTCCTGCCAGCTGCCTTGGATCCAGGCGCTTTCCCGCAGGTGCACT
This sequence comes from bacterium, assembly GCA_016781525.1. Classification (GTDB taxonomy): domain Bacteria; phylum Chloroflexota; class Chloroflexia; order Chloroflexales; family Kallotenuaceae; genus LB3-1. The sequence continues at coordinate 26,984 of JADDQE010000190.1, forward strand.
TCGCGGCGCATCCCGATCTTCTCCATAACCCGCGCCGAACCGATGTTTGCGGCCCAGCAGCCTGCCGTGATGCGGTGGAGCCCGAGCCGATCGAAACCGAAGCGTAAGAGCTCAGCGGCAGCCTCGGTAGCGTAGCCGAGCCCCCACGACATCGGATTAAGCAAATAGCCGATCTCGGGCCTTGCTACCACCATCCTGACCACTCTGCCTCAGTGGACCTGTGCAGCCGCCATCTCGAGATACTCCTTCTTGACCAATTGCTCATCACTCACGCCGAGATGTTCCAGCATCTCGGCAATCAAGGCCGCTTTATGCTCGGCATCGCGGAACGACCAGGTACGGCTTTTGATCTCGAGATACAAGCCCTGCTCGCCCTGGTGTCCGAGGCGGTCGATGTTGATTGCAAAATCTTCGTCCTTATAGATGACCCGCCAGCGTCGGCGCTGCTTTTCGACCTCAACTACGAGCTCAGGCTGGAAATATTCTCGGTAAAAGCGCAGCGATCTATCCGCGGGAGCGGTATAGCGTGCCCGTGACAGCAGCACAGCATGGGGCAATTCGTCACGCTCGGCCGCTGGAACCGTGAGCGTAAGCGTGTACTTGGGATCCAGCCGCGCGCCAGGGTCACGCCGGTGGTCTTCGCGATAGCGTACTCGGCCGCGGACTGAGTCGGTGAAGGCCAGATAGGTGTCGTACTGCGTCCGCTCGCTGGATTTCGTAATTGTGAAAGCCGGCCCGTTGAGGGCTGCAACAATCGCGTCGACGTCGTCGATATGGGCCTTGACCTGCACCTCGAAAATCTCGGACTGCTGCACGCCGCCGATTGCCACAATTTTATCCAACAGGTTGGCCTCGCGCTCACTGAGAAAGGCATTGATGCGGTCGGCGATCGCCTGGGCGGCACGCTTGATGCGCTCCTCCTCAAGCGTGAGCAGCTGGCGGTCCCGCAGCAGGAAGCGGCCGTCGACAAGCGTGTGCCGTACATCGCTCCCGTGGGCGCTATACACGATCTGAGTGTAGATTGCATCAGGGGCGTAGGAGTAGCGCGGTGTTGCGTGGAGTGCCCGCAGGTCCAGCACCACAATGTCGGCGCGCTTGCCCGGCTCCAGTGTTCCGACGAGGTGGTCGAGATGGACTGCCTTGGCCCCAAGTGAGGTTGCCAGCGCCAGGGCTTGGCGCGCCGGAACAATGGTTGGATCGCCGCTGACACCCTTGGGGAGCATCGCCGCCAGATGCACCTCGGTGAGCAGGTCCAGGTCGTCATTGCTTGCGGGCCCGTCGGTCCCGATCCCTAGGTTAACACCGGCTTGGAGCATTCCGGCGAAAGGCGCGATGCCGCTTGCGAGCTTGAGGTTCGACGACGGGCAGGGCGCTGCCCCGACCCCATGCTTGGTCAAGATCGCCCAGTCGCGCTCGTCGGTATGGACGCAGTGTGCCACGATGGCCTTGCCGCTGAACGCGCCGACGCTTTCCGTGTAGGCAACCGGCGACATCTTACGTTCCTGCAGGCTCTCCGTGTTCTCGCGTGCGGTCTCGGAAAGATGGGTAATCAGCGGTGTATCGAACTCGCGCGCTAGCGCGGCGGCGCGGCGGTAGATCTCGTCCGTACAGGTATAGGGCGCGTGTGGTGCGACTGTCGCAATAATTCGATCATGACCCCGCCACTTTTCCATGAAGCTGCGGGTATACTCTAGGCCCTTGTCGTAGCTCGCAGCGTCTGGAGTGGGAAAGCGCATCACCGACTGGCCGCAGATTGCGCGCATCCCAGCTTCGTCGGCGGCTCGTGCGACCTCGTCTTCGTAAAAGTACATATCGACGAAGGTTGTCGTGCCGCTGCGGATCATCTCGGCGCAGGAGAGCTGTGTGCCGATGTAGCTAAATTCAGGCGAGACAAACTTCGACTCGACCGGAAACATATAGCCGAGCAGCCAAACATCCAGCTGCACGTCGGCGACCAACCCGCGGAGCAGGCTCATGGGTACATGCGTGTGGGCATTGATGAGCCCTGGGATAATCGCGCAACCGCTGCAATCAACTGTTTCACTGGCAAGATACTGTTCGGCTAGCTCCTCAGCCGAGCCTACGGCGACGATCTCGCGGCCGCGAATCGCGACGGCCCCATTGGGAATCACTCGGCCGTCGTCATTCATGGTGACAACCGTACCACCCGAGAGCAAGGTATCAATTGTGTCCGGCATGCTACGCTCCAATTTGTCCAGCCGCCCTCGAGGGCTGACGGGACTTGCTGAATCTATGATCGCCCGCACCGCAGCCTCGCCGCGTCAAGGACTTTTTGATTGAAATGTTGCACTAGAACAAAACGGGCCGCACCCTGCCGTCGAGAATGTCCTCATAGGTCACAAGCGGGCGCATGGCAGCTGATGACCATGCGCACCACTGACCGCGTGCGCCTACACCTGGGACGACGTGCTGCCTAGGCTCCCGGCCGCCGAAGTCGCAGCAGGTCGGGCTCGACGAGCTCAACTTCAACCTGCTCCAACATCTGAAAGTTGCGTTTGAACCAGTTACGCAGCTTTGCTCCGCCGAAGACACGCGCCGTTTTATTCGGGTTGGCTCTGCGGTCGAGGCGCCCCGCGATGCGCTCATCACTATCGCCGACCATGAGCTCGATCGGGCCCTCTGCTGCCCGCATCGCAGGGTTCGCGTAGGCCGGTACGTTAAAAAAGCCCTGGTTGTAGTATGTTTTTTCCAGTGAAATCATAAAGATGCTTGACCCGTCACGCTCTGCAACCGCTTCCGGCGGTACTTCTAACCCTTCAGCCTCGGGTGCCATGGGTGCTTCACTCTCTGCTCCTGGCCCCACGTTCGCTAGCGATGCCTCGCGTGACGCGTGCTCCGGATGCGCTTCTGCCGGTGCAATTTCAGCGGCGGTGGTAAGGGCGCGCCACTCGTGCTCTAGGATGCTCATGACGACCATGTCGTGGTACTGTCCATCCAGAAACCAATGGTCACGCAGCCGGCCATCGTCGCGAAATCCAATCCGGCGGTAGGCGCGCAGCCCGCGCTCATTGTACGCGGCGCATCCCAACCACAGCTTATGCAGATTGAGACTATTGAACGCCATGTCTTGCAGCATTTGCAGCGCTTCGCGGCCGTAGCCCTGGCCCCAATACTGTTTCTCGCCGAGCGCAATGCCTACTTCAGCCGAGCGTGCTCGCCAGTCGAAGCTACGCAGCGTGCAGTTGCCGATGGGGGTTCCGTCTTTGAGCGTAATCACAAAGCCATGGCTCCCCGCGTCAGCCCGCAGCTGCTCAACGAAATGCCGCTCCTGGGCCATCGAGATTGCCGGGAAGGCATTCGCGTTCAAAAAACGGGTGACCTCGGGATCGTTGAACCAGCGGTGGAACACAGCTGTATCTTCTTCTTCGATCGGGCGGAGGTTGATCTGCTTACCTTGGATCATTCTCGCAATCCTCCCAGAGAGCTACGCGCATAGGTGACGGTCCCTCCCATGATGGTCAGGTTGACGGCGATCTCCTGAAGCGTCGATGGCTCGACGGAAAGCGGGTCGGCGTTCAGTACCGTCACGTCCGCGAGCTTGCCTACGCTGAGCGTGCCTTTATCCGCTTCTTCAAAAGCGAGCCGCGCGTTGTCGATCGTCCACAAACGGAGCGCGCGCTCAGGTGTTACACGCTCATTGGGGTTGGAATGGTTGACGGCGCAGTGCATGCCATAGAGCGGCCCGAGCGGTGTAACAGTGCTGTCCGAGCCGCCGCCAATCGGAATCTTGTGGCGATCAAAGGTCGCGATCGCATCAGCTCTATGGGCACGCTCGGCGCCCAGCAGGCGCGTGCTATGCGCGATGCCGCCGAAGTAGCCGTCGAACGCTGGCTGAATTGCTACCGAAACGCCTAGCCGCCTTGCCTGTGCCAGCAGCTCGCCGTCGTAGAGCTCAAAGTGCTCTACGCGATGCCGATGGTCAGTCCGTGGGTGCTGCTGGAGCGCTCGGTCATATGCGTGGAGGACCTGCTGAACAGCGGCATCGCCGACGCAGTGGAGCGCAACCTGCATCTCCCGGACGTTGGCGGCATCCACAAACCGCTGGAGCCGTTCGTCCGATAGGTAGAGCTGGCCGCAGGAGGGATAATCCGCGTAGGGCTGCTTGAGCGCGGCGGTATGCGGCGCGAAGTCGCCGTCGATCCAGATGCAGCCGCCGATCCGTGGCAATCCTAAGGCGTGTGCCGCGTCGACGTGCGTGGTCTGCCAGTAGAGCACACTCCGTACGGGCAATGTGGGGCCCAACGCTAAGAGCGCGCGGACCCCCTCGTCGTCGGGTGCATCGTCACCTTCGAGCGCATGGATCGTGGTGATGCCGGCACGTGCCGCCTCGCGGGCGGCTGCGCCAAAGACCTCACTCCAGCCGCGCTGCGCTGCGTACTCGGTTGGGGCACGCCACGCCGTGGCGGTGTTGGCCGCGCCTACCAGCCGGCCATCGGCGTGCCAGCCGCTGACACCCGGGCCGAGCCCATACTGCACCACCGCGGCGGTGTTGGCGACCGTGAGGTGGCCGGTCTGGCCTTTGAGCAAGACGGGATTTGCCGGTGCCACGCGGTCAAGGTCCGCCGCGGTCGGCAGCCGATCGCCAAAGACCTCGTCGTCCAGCGACAGCCCTAGGATTAATTGGCCACCGGCGGCAGTTTCGGCCTCGGCGCGTACACACTCCTGCACTTCGGCCAGGGTTGATACTCCACGCAGGTTGAGCGCGAAGTGCTGGACACCGGTCCACACAAAGTGAACGTGGCTGTCGATAAAGCCAGGCACCACTGTCTGACCCTGGAGGTTATAGGTGGGCACGTCCGGCGCCGCCGGGATTGCACCGTCAAGGGCTGCAATTCGCCCGCTGCGTATCAGGAGCGCTGAAGCGTGGGGCTGATCTGCGTCGAGCGTGTGGATGTGGGCATTTGTGATCAGGAGGTCGCTCATCGTGCCATTGTAGCGCAGACAGGCAAGGATGCAACGTGGGGGCGCTGCTCCGGGCAACACCCCAACGCGATCTACAGTTGCTGACTCGGGCTGCGTTATTCGGCAACGCCTCGCGATGCTCCACCGCGCTTGCGGGTGGGCAGCTTAGGCTCAGCCTCGGCACCTTTGTCGCCGCCCATCTTGATCCAGCCGCGCTGGATCGCGTAGATCACCGCCATCGTGCGGTCGTTCACCTGAAGCTTCGAAAGGATCGAGGTGATATGATTTTTAACCGTCTGTCCGCTGATCGAGAGCTGCGACGCAATCTCTTTGTTCGACATGCCACGTGCAATACAGTCGAGAATCTCGATCTCGCGGCTGGTGAGCGGCGCAAAGAGATGTGGCCCTTCTTCGTTGGACGAGGCTAGCTCGCGGAACTGACTGAGCACCCGTTTGGCGACGTCGGGCTTGCCCATCACGGTATCATTGATCAGATACGCACCGGCTGCGACCTCGCGAATGATCCGCATCAGCTCGTCGGGGGCGATGCCCTTTTGGGCATAGGCGGCCGCGCCAACTTTGATCGCATTGAAGAGCTGCTCGTCATCCTCCGATACGCTCAGCACAATGATGCGCATCCGCGGATCGCGCCGCTTGATAACGCGAGCAATCTCAAGACCATTTATGCCGGGCAGATTGATATCCACCAGCACAACGTCAGGCGTCATCCGGTCCGCCATATCGATCGCTTCTTGGCCGTTCTCCGCCTCTCCGATAACGTCGATATCAGGTGCCGAGTCGAGAATCCAGCGGATGCCACGGCGGAAAATTGGGTGGTCATCCATGATTAGTACGCGAATTGCTTCCATGGCATTCCCATCTTCTAAAGGGCGCGGGCGCCCAGTTGAGCCAAGCTTCGTGGCGTGGGCAGGGACGGTGCGCGTTGGGGGGAATGTAGCGCATCGCCTCGCGTGCGTCAAGTTGAATGGTGGGCGTAGGCTATCAGGATCACGTATCAGGTGTTAGGTCTCGGCTTTCACCCGTCGGCACCGCGCCTCGTGCCTTATCCCTCGGCCCTCGTGGCTTGTTCTTTGTTCTCTGCTCTTCGCTCTTGCTCCCCTCGCCTCTAATCCCGCGCTCCTTCAATCTGCAGCGTTACCCGAATTTCAGTACCGTGCCCGGCCGACGACGTGACGGCGAATTGCGCACCGACCAACTCCGCCCGCTCGCGCATGCTGGCGAGGCCCCAGTGCTTGCCTTTCGTGCGCGCGGCCACCGTGCGGGGATCGAAGCCTGGCCCGTCATCACGGATCAACACAATCACCTGGCCCTTGTGGACTGCATGGTGGACGGCAACATGCGCGCCGCGGGCATGTTTTGCGACGTTGTTGAGCGCCTCCTGCGCAATCCGGTAGAGCACGATCTCTTGCTCGGCGGCCAAGTGGGGAAGGGCTGTGCCTTCACAGCGCACATGGATGGCACCCCCGGAGTCGAAGCGCGAGCAGAGCTCGTTCAGCGCGGCATCGAGACCTTGGTGATCCAGTGTCGGCGGCCGGAGATCGGCGATAAAGCGCCGTACTTCATGCAGCCCACTGCGGCTCCCGTCCCGGAGGTGGCAGAGCAAATCATGTAGTCGATCGTAGTTGCGTTGCTGCGCGAGGGTAAGACTATGCTCGAGCCCAAGCAGCACATGCGCCAGTACTTGTGCGGGCCCGTCGTGTACCTCACGCGCTAGCCGGGTACGCTCGTCTTCGCGCCCCTGAATAATCTGGGCCTTGAGCGCCAGCTCCCATGGGTCCGTCTGCGTCGCGTCGTCCTGCAGCGTCGTGCTGCTCATCTCGGTTTGTCGAATTAGCTGCTCAATGCTGCGGGCCGCTTTTTGCAGCTCGTCGACCTCCAGCTCGAGCGCGTGCTGACGCTCCTGCAGCTGTCGCAGCTGGCGGACCACAATCGCATTTGCGTCGCTGCGACTACTGCGGACGCTTAGCTCGTCGATCGTACGCGCAATTTGCCGTAAATCCAATGTTGCGGGCGTCAGTCGCTGCTGGACCTCCGCGAGCACGATTCGCAGACGGGTTACCTGCTCATTAACGATTGCGGCGGCCTGATTTTGATATTTCGCGCTCACGGTATCGGTCACCAGCTACACAACAGATAATGCATGAAGAGTCGGCGCGTCAGCAGCTCGGAGTCCCCCTCGCCGGCTCACCAAGGATCACAGCCACCGCTGCCGCAGGGTCGGTCAGATCGGCGAGAACTGCATCCGGCTGGTGTGCCTCGAGCTCGTCGGCGGTAAAGGTTCCGGTCGCGACGGCAACCGTGCGTGCTCCACCAGCTTTACCGCAGGCAATATCACGCGGAGTGTCGCCAATCACAATTGCTCGTCCGACGTCCTGGCCATAGCGCGCAATTGTTTTCTGCCGCGCGATTGGTACAAGCTGCGTGCGATCACGATGGTCGGAGCCATAGGCGCCGATCCCCAAGTCGAAGTAGTGGTCCAGATTGAGCGCCCGCAGCTTCAGCTCGGCTACGGGCTCCAGGTTGCCTGTAAGCAGTGTTTGGATCACGTTCCGCTCGCGCAGTTGCTCGAGCGCCGCCACAACGCCCGGCAGGAGGCGCAGGTGCTGGTGCAGCTCGTGCGCGATCGTATCCAGCAGCTGATGGTAGCGCGCGCTAAATTGCGGCAGCAGCTCAAGCGCGGCGGCCTCGCCCACGTCGTGCAGCGCCAGCGTTTCGAGGACAATCTGGCCATCGGTTTTGCCGCCATAGTCCACACGCTTGATCTCGTCCGGCAGCTGGTAGACTTCGCGCAGAGCCTGCAGAAAGACTCGTCCAACCGTGCCATTTCCGCGCATGAGTGTTCCGTCGACGTCCCACAGGACCAGTGTGGACATCTAGCGGGCCTTGATTAGCTCGGATGCCGGCTCGACCAAGCGGTGCAGCCGCTCAAAATCGTCGGCGAGCTCGGTATCTTGCATTGCGATATCGACGGGGACATCAAATTTGACCGGTACCGTGGCCGCGATCGGGATGTTCATGTTGAGATTGACGGGAAGCTCCATTCCGGCTGGGAGGCTAAGCGCGACACTCCCGTTGATCTGTCCACCGCCGCCAGGCAGAGTAAAGCGTGCCGGTACGACGAGCGGTACTGGTGCGGTGGTCCGGACGGCTGTTTCTTGATTGACCGGTACGTCGAGCGTGATCGGCAGCTGCTGGTCGATTGGAATATTTGTCCGGATATGAGCACTTTGCAGCCCCTCGATCGCCGCCATCAGCTCCGCGACACTATAGCGCGCGGTATCCATTGCGCTCGCTGGATTCTGCTGGATCTCTTCCAATCGCCGGCCGGCTGCGGTATCCATCGCCAATCCCGCCTGAACCGCTTCGAGCTGGGCCTGGGCACGATTGTAGAGGCGAAGCGCATAGATGCCGCCGCCCAGTAACAAGAGTAGCAGCAGCGCATTGAGGCCAAAGGAAAACCAAATCATCGCCTTGTAGGGCATCGGAATGCGCGGCTGGACGACAATGGTTTTGGCGTTGCCAACCGGGATCATGCGGCGGCCAGCAGCCGGCACAAGAGTGGTTGAGGCGTCGTCACCTGACTCTAGCGTAACACGCTCTTGTGCGCTTGTCGGACGATCTTGCATCGCAGAACTCCTTCATCCTTTGATCCGCGGGCGGGGCATGGTGCGACGAGACAACGGAGCATCACTTTATGAGCTTATACCATACCACAAACTGTGGTACACCGCGATAGTCCAGGTCCTACCACTCCATAGCTCTTCGGTTGAGACAAGGGTAGGCAGCACTATTTCAGGCTCCGGTAGACGACACGCCGTCCGCGTAGCCTACCGACCAGCAGCTCAAGCACGAGCACCACTGCAAGACAAACGATATCGACGACGATGACGGGTATGAGGGCAGTGACCAATAGCTGCGCATGGACAACCAGTACTTCCACCCAGCGTGGAGGTAGCTCGGGCCGAACTCCCAGCAGGAACAAGAGGCCGCCAATCACCACGACCGCCGCCCCGACGACCCACCAGGCTTGGCGGTCGGCTTCACTAGGGAACATGGTATTCGCGACGGCGAAGAGCAGGTACAGCGCGAGCGTGCTGCTCCAATGGCTGAGCAGGCTACGCAGCTGGTCCAGGATGGCAAGATCAAGCGTGGCCGGCGGAGGATCGAGCGAGCGCACGAGGAGTACGAGGCAAGCTACGCCGGCAAAGAGCGGCGCCGCGCCAACAAGACTCATCCGCAGCGGATCGGCTTTCGCGACCACTACTTCGCCTTGGCGCGCGTCACCTTGGCCGCGGAACTGAAACAAATTGATGCGCATCACCCGAATTCCTAGTAGCAGCGCTAGGGCGGCATGGCTGAGCTCGTGGAGCACCACCCCTGGCAGCACAAGGAGGTCGTATGCTGCGGTTGCTACACGTGAGCTGCCGCTGATCAGCAGGACCAAGCCTTGGATATGCCGCGATAGCAGCACGCCGAGAAACCACAGCGCGACGAAGACCCCACACAGCCAGAGCAGTGGCATCATGCGTTATACCCCACCAAAGTAGCGCAGCGCCAGCCGCAGCCGCTCTTCAAGATCCTGAGGTGCGTCCGCGGGCAGCGAAGATACAGCCGACTGGGCCTCGAGCGCGCTGTAGCCAAGACTGGTGAGAACATCCTGAAGCTCGGTGTTGAGATGCGATACCGCGGGAGCTGTGGTCGTGCCGGTCGGCATAACCTTGTTCAGGTCGAGCTTGCCTTTGAGCTCGAGTACCAGCCGTGCCGCCGTCTTCTTACCGATACCCGGCACTTGGGCCAGCAGGGCTGTATTTTCGGTAGCAATAGCCAGGTGAATCTGGTCGATCGGCGCAGCCGACAACAGCCCCAGCGCCATGCGCGGCCCGACGCCGGTTACACTCAGCAGTGTTTCAAAGAAAACCCGCTGCTCCATCGACGAAAAGCCGTACAGCACCAGCGCGTCCTCACGGACGTGTAGATATGTGTACAGCAGAACTTCACTGCCAACGGCGCCCATGCCTTGGAGGACCGGACGCGGGGCAAAGACGTGGTAACCGACCCCGCCCGTCTCGACGATGGCGTAATCGGTCCCTGCCAGTAGTAGATTGCCGCGAAGTGATGCGATCATGTTCCAGTCGTGGTTGAGGGTATGGCTCTGTGCACGGGATTATACACCGCGCAGCGATTTTGCGAGATAGATTGTACTCATCAGCACGGTCGCAAATCGCAGCACATGGTATGGCGCACACCTTTGAGCTTGGCCTGCAAAGCTCAAAAATTAATTGTCACTCCAGCATTCATCTCTTCCGACCGATAGCTGAGCCAGGATGAGTTGCCACCTCGGTCGCTATAAGCTTGAGCAGGACACGGCGCGGCGGGCGCTCAATGCTGTCTACGGAGCGCTCAAGGAGGACCGCGAGGGTGCCTAATGCCGTCCAACAAGATCGGCCAGAATAATCCGGGCCATGCTTTGTCGCTTGGCATTGCGTCAAACTTGCTTTTGGCATATGCTTTGCAACAAAGGCCAGTTCAGGTGGCTTTGTGGGCGTCAGACATAGCGTTTGATGATACCTAATCCTCGATAGACTGGTGGAGGGTGCATGTTCGGATTTGGCAAAAAGAAAGCGCGGCTCAAGCGGTCGCGCATCGCTGTGTTAGTCGCGGACGGAGTGGAGCAGGCCCAGCTTGATGCCGCGGTAAAGCAGCTACGTGGTGCCGGAGCGGAAATCTTTATTGTGGCGCCGCGCTACGGCAAGATCCAGGCGCTGCGTGCCCTCCAATCTGGGGCCAAGGTTCCGGTCGATGTGACGCTGGAAGAGGTGCATCCCGCGTCCTTCGCGGCCCTGGTGATTCCAGGTGGAACATTACACGCGGACCGCTTACGGCAAAACGAGCGCGCACGCGAGTTTGTACGGGCGTTTGTACGGAGCGGCAAGCCCGTGGCATTGATGGGCCATGCTCCATGGGTGCTTGCCTCGGCGGGCGTGCTGGAAGGGCGCAGGCTTACGTCGTGGCCAGGCATTAAGGACGACGTGATCAACGCTGGCGGCGAGTGGGTGGACGAGCCGTATGTTCAAGACGGGAACTTGCTCTCGGGCCGCACCACGCGCGATCTGCGCAAGTTTAGCAAGCAGCTCAAAAAGCACGTGGCCGAGTTCGTCGACGTGTAGCCGCCGCTGATGAACCCAATGCTGCTGATCGATAGCTCCCACCACGGGGAGCTATTTTTTTGCCTTTACTGTAGGTGCGGTCGTAGCCTGCGGCTAAAGGCCTAGTCGACAATCCGTCTCCCGACCTACGTGGCCGCCACGCCCGATGCGTATACTTCGAGGCGCTTAGAAGGAGATTTTTGTGATCAGACGAATTGTGATGGTCTTCGGCAGTGCGCTCCTTCTTATTTCAGCGCTCGTTCCAAACGCTGCGGGTCAGGTCCAGGCACAATCATCCCCCGGCGAAGTTTTCCGCCTCGCCGGCGTTAATCCAGGCTTGGTCTACGCGGGCATGGCTTGCGGCGTCTTCCAGCGTGAGATGCACCAACCCTGGACCAAAGTGGCGGGCCTCGATAGCGGCCCGGTACAAGATATGGTGTCGCTGCAGGGCGATGCTGTTCTCGCCGTATCCGGCAACACTCTTTACCGCCGTGAACCCGGCGGAGGTTTCCAAGTCGTTATGGAGCCGGGTAACGCCGGCAGCCCCGCCGTTGTGACGGGTGTAGCTGCCAACCCAGCCGGTACCCGTGCCTACTATGTTACTGGCGGCAGCGTCGCGGTGGTATATCGCTCGGATGATGGCGGCCGCAGCTGGAAAGCGGCGGGCGCACCAAACGGCGGGACGAGCGAGAGCTACGCGACCGATATTGCCGTGCTCGCCGACAGAGCGACCGGTCAGGAAGCGGCGCTTGTTTCGTATGGCTTGCCGGGCCGTCAAGGCTCTGGCTCGCGCCTCAGCCGCTCTACCGATGGCGGCCTAACCTGGAGCGATGTGCCGGGCTACACGGGTGATGTCGCTCAGTCCACTGCTCCACTCCTGTTTGTGGACCAGAACGGCAGCACCTTTTACGCGGCTCATTTTCACCGACCCGACATGGCGCCGCGCTTGTATCGGGGTGACATCGGGTTCGGCGGGCTAGCCGAGATACCCCTGCCGGCAGAGCTCAAGCCGAATGGCATACGGCGGCTTGTGGCCTATAACAACACAATGATTGTGGCCGGCGACGTCGGGCTCTTGATCAGCCGCGCGCTCGGGGCTCCCAATACATGGGCACGCTACGACCAGAACCTCGGCGGCCGGCGCATCAATGACCTGCTGTACACCTATCGGCAGCCAATCGGCCCGTTCCTGTACGTGGCCACCTCGTCGGGTGTATTCGAGCGGCCCGACGGCCATCCGCAGTGGGACCCTGCATCCGAAAACTTGCCCTCGTGTGGCACGGTCACGCCCTATACGTCGATACCGCCGTTTCAGGATACACCCGAGCGCCGCTTCTTTATCCAGACGGGCCACTCACTGAGCGGAGGATTCAAGACATTCTGGGAGCGCAACGGCGGGCTGCCGGTCTTCGGCTATCCTCTGAGTGAGGAATTTAGCGAAACAAACATTGATCTGCGGCAGGACTTTACCACACAGTACTTCGAGCGCGAACGCTTCGAGTATCATCCCGAGAACAGCGAGCCATATCGTGTACTGCTTGGGCGGCTTGGCGATGAGGTGTTGCGCCTACGAGGACGTGATTGGCGTAATGAGGGTGGGACCAGTAATCCTTTCCCAGGAACGACGTGCGAGGCTTTCGCGGTTGGCAGTCAACGACGTACCGTATGTGGACCGTTCCTGCAATACTGGCGCACGCATGGCTTGGACCTCGACCGGCGCCCAGGTGTGACCTTCAACGAAAGTCTCGGGCTATTTGGGCTGCCGCTCACAGCACCCAAGGTTGAGCAGAATCCCGACGGCGGCCAGGTATGGACGCAGTGGTTCGAGCGTGCTCGCTTTGAATATCATCCCCAAAATCCCGAGCCTTACAAGGTGCTGCTGGGACGACTCGGCGCGGAGGTGCTGCGACCACGAGGTGTGCCAGTCCCGTAGCGAGCTGGGCATGTAGCTTGCCTGACGACCACCCGCGCACTGAATCTCACCTCGGCGCGCGTGTTTTACCCTTTGTCTTCTGCGTTGCCTAGCTGTGTGCCGGTATATCGCTCGCGTAGGCGGTACTGAAATCATGTGATGGCCGTCGGACCCTCGCTTCATCTGCCCATCACTCCGATCGCCTTACCCGAGATATTGCTGTTCGCCTACACTGACAACATGGCGTTTTGCCCAGGCGTAGCTTGAGCCAGGTTGGTGGAAGGAGTGCATGCATGACCATTCGAGCAGTGGTCTTTGATATTGGCGGCGTGTTGGAACAAACGCCGCGAACGGGATGGATTGACACATGGGAGGCCCAGCTTAACCTGCAACCAGGAGAACTGGAAGAGCGTCTCGAGGACGTCTGGCGGGCGGGGTCGCTTGGCCAGATTTCCGAAGCGGACGTCACTCTGATGGTCGGGTCTCGGTTAGGGTTGGATCCGTCCCAGGTGGACGCCTTCATGAATGATTTATGGATCGAGTATTTGGGGACACTCGACGCTAAGCTGGTTGCTTTTTTCGGCAACCTCCGGCCCAGGTATCGCACCGCCATCATCAGCAACAGCTTTGTTGGTGCTCGGGAAAAAGAGGAAGTATGTTATCAGTTTGATACGCTGTGCGATTTGATCATTTATTCGCACGAAGTGGGGATCGAGAAGCCCGATCGGCGCATCTTTGAACTGGCGTGTGAACGTCTCGATGTGCAGCCAAGTGAGGTCATCTTCCTTGACGACGTTGAGGAGTATGTCCAGGCGGCACGTGCGCTTGGGATGCAAGCTATCCTGTTTCAATCTACCTCACAAGCTATTGCCGAGATTGAAGCGATGTTGCGGACTCAGGCGTCATAGACCACGCGCACGTCCAACCTGGCGAAGAAAGCGGCGCCGGCGAGCGTAGGCGCTCCTCTAGAACTACGCAGCGGTCCTTGCCGAAGTGGTCAACCGCCTGTTCTTCGCGACGTTTCTTGTCTGGTTGGTTGCCGTCGTCATCCTGTGCGGTCACAGTATTACCTAGATAGCTGCTACACTTAGACGGCACAACCCTTTTCCCCGGGGTGGGAGGCGAGCATGCGAGTATTAATGCTTGGGGGCAAGCAGTTCATCGGTCGGCACATTGTGGAAGCCTTGCTCGCCGCAGGGCATCGCGTGAGCATCCTGAATCGCGGGAAATCGCTTGATGAGCTTCCTCCGAATGTAGAACGCCTCCGGGGCGATCGGGATAACGGCATCGTGGGCCTGGAAGCCCTGAAAGGTCACTCCTGGGACGTCTGCATAGACGTGAGCGGATACACGCCACGCCAGGTGCGGCCGAGCGCAGAACGACTACGCGCAAGCGTGCAGCGCTACGTGTTTGTCAGCGCCGTCAGCGTATACGGTGATCCTCATGACCGTCCTGTCCGCGAGACGCATCCTCGCATGCCGCCTGCCGCTGAGGGTGTGACCGAGGTGGACGCTGACACCTATGGTCCACTCAAGGTCAGCTGCGAAAATATTGTTCAAGAGGTCTATGCCGACCGGTGCACGCTCCTGCGCCCGCAAATTGTGGTCGGGCCGCACGATCCAAGCGGGCGCTATACGTATTGGGTCCAGCGGGCCATGCAGGGCGGGGAAATGCTCGCTCCCGGCGATGGCTCTGACCATGTACAGGTGATAGACGTGCGCGATCTCGCGCGATTTACAAGAACGGTGATCGAGAACGATGTGGGCGGTATCTTTAATCTGGCTGGGCCACGGCTGACGTGGGCTGAGTTCATGCATATCCTTGGTTCGAAGAACATGGTCTGGGTACCTGCGGAAATCATCAAGTCTGCCGGGCTGACGTTCCGTGAGCTACCCCTCTTCCGCCCAGAGCATGGCGCGCGGAGTAGTCTGATGGACGTGAGCAATGAACGTGCGCGAACGGCTGGCCTCACGCTTACTGACCCCGAAGTCTCAGTGAGCGACATGCGGGCTTGGCTCTTAGGGAAGGACGTTGCCCTGGCACTTTCATCAGAACGTGAGGCAGAGCTGATCCATAGCGCTCGCCAGCAGAGGATGCGAGCCCAGGAACTCAAACCGCCAACGTAGGCCCGATCTCCCACCCCTGAAGAGCCACACAGATCGTCCGGCCAATTGGGGATCGGTCGTACAGTCTACACCATTGTATCATCGCCAATCCCGGAGGGTGCGCGCACGAGTTGTCAGGGGGA
>JADDQE010000012.1 GCA_016781525.1 bacterium
CTGCAGCACCGGCGGCTCAACCGGCAGCACCAGCGGCCGCCCAGCCGGAAGCACAGCCGGGCACACGCCGCGAGCCGATGTCGCGACTCCGACAAACGATCGCGCGGCGGCTAGTGCAAAGCAAGGGCCCGGTCCCGCACTTCTACGTCACGACCGAAATCGACATGGGGGCGGTCATCGAGCTGCGCAAACAGCTCAACGCGTCGGGCGACGTCAAGATCACGATCAATGACATGGTTGTGAAGGCGGCCGCGATGGCGATGAAGAAGTTCCCGTCGCTCAATGCCTCGTTTGCCGAGGATGCCATCCTGTATCACGACTACATTCACGTCGGCATCGCGGTGGCGACCGACAACGGTCTGCTCGCGCCGGCCGTCACCGATGTGGACAGGAAGTCCTTGGGTACCATTAGCGCCGAGGCGAAGGAGCTGATTGGCAGAACACGGAACGGCAAGGCGACGCCGGACGAGCTTCAGCGTGGTACCTTCTCGGTGTCGAATCTCGGCATGTATCCCGTGGACAGCTTTATCGCGATCATCAACCCGCCGCAGGCTGCAATCATCGCGGTGGGCGCGGTCAGCGAGCAGCCGGTGGTGCGCAACGGGCAGATTGTGGTCGGACAGGTCATGAAGGCGACGATTTCGGTCGATCACCGCGTGTCGGACGGAGCAGTCGGGGCGGAGTACATGCAGGAGCTGAAGCGCTTGCTTGAAGCGCCAATGCTGATTTTGCTCTAAGGGGCAATGGCTCGGAAACGGATCATAACTAGCCGGATACGTGTCAGGCGCAGCAACGTTTTTTATGTTGCTGCGTCCTTGTGTTTACTGCTGCTGGCGGTTGCCGGCAGCGGCGCGGCAACTGGGCGTGCGGTTGCGCCACAACCCCTCGTCGGTACGATGATCGTAGTCGATCCGGGCCACGGCGGTGACGACTGGGGCGTCGATCCCGCCGGCTCCGGCCTACTAGAAAAGGATGTTAACCTCGAGATTGCGGAGCGTCTGGCACGGATGCTCGCGGCTGAGGGTGCCACAGTCATGCACACGCGGACAAGTGACGCCTTCGTTTCCTTGAACGCACGGGTAGCGTTTGCGAATGCCGCGCTGTTTCGGCCCGACAACGATGCCAAGCGCGGACGCTTGCTGTCGATTCACCTAAACAGCAATCGCCTCGCGCCCGAGCTGCGGCGCGTCGAAGTGCTTGTCGATCCCTTTGCACCAGGTCCGTTCGGCTTCGCCGAGGATGTAGCCGCGCGGCTGCGTCAGGCCACGGCCGGAACCGTGGGCTATCTCGACGCGGGCTACCCGCCGGGCGTACATCCACGGGATCTCGCTCCCGTCCGTTGGACCTATCCACGCGGCCGAAACGTTTTGAGCGGGCCGCCTTTTTGTCCAACCCCGCTCAAGCCCGCCTGTTGAACGACCCGGCATTCTTGGACGCGATCGCGCGAGCCCATGTCGACGCTCTTCGTCAAGAGCTGGGGCCCTAACCTCCACGCCATAAGCCTCGGCCTAGCACGGTCATTGCCCGTTATCGGTCCAGCACCTCGTGGAGCGCTTGCTCCGCTAGCTGCGGATTGGCTTGGCCCTTGCTGGCCTTCATGACCTGTCCGACCAAGAATTTAATCGCCTGGATCTTGCCCGCGCGGTAGTCGCCGACGACCTTTGGATTTGCATCAACCGCCTGCTGGGCAAACTGCCGTACCGCGCTGGTATCGCTGATTTGGCGCAGTCCCTTGGCGTCAACGATCGCGGTCGGCGTGCTGCCGGAGCGGAAGCTCTCCTCGAAGACAAGCTTTGCGGTCGGACCGTTGATGGTGCCGGCTTTGAGCAAGCCCAGTAGCTCGCCAATAAAGCTTGGCTGCAATCGCGCTGCCACCGCCCGGATGGTCTCGCCGCTGTCGTTGAGCAAGCGGAAAAGCTCGCCGGTAACCCAGTTGCCCACAGACTTGGCCGGGTGACCTTCGGCGGCTTTCACAGCTGCCTCAAAGTAGTCGGCGACGGCACGCTCACTCGTAAGCAGCGCGGCATCCTGCACCGAGAGGCCGTAAGCTGCTTGGAAGCGCTGCCGGCGGAGGTCTGGCAGCTCAGGCAGCTCAGCGCGGCGCTCCGCGGTCCACTCGGCCGTGAGCGTCAGCGGCGGCAGGTCCGGGTCGGGGAAGTAGCGGTAATCGTGCGCTAGCTCCTTAGAGCGCTGTGACAGCGTCACGCCCTTGTCCTCGTCCCAGCCGCGTGTCTCTTGCTGGAGGCTTCGGCCGCCGGCAACCAGCTTCGTTTGTCGCTCGATCTCATAGATTAGCGCGCGCTCTACCGAGCGGATCGAGTTAAGATTTTTTATCTCAATCTTCGTGCCGAACTTGGTGCTGCCCTTGGGCCGGACCGACACGTTTACGTCGAAGCGCATCGCGCCTTCCTCGAGGTTGCCGCTGCTCACGCCGATCCAGACCAATAGCTGCCGCATCTTAGTGCAGTACAGCTTGGCCTCCTCGGGCGTCCGGATGTCTGGCTCGCTAACCACTTCCATCAGGGGTACGCCTGACCGGTTATAGTCAACCAGCGACAGGTCACCGGCGTGAGTCAGCTTACCCGTGTCTTCCTCCATGTGCGCGCGCGTAATACCGATGCGCTGCGTTCCGGCGCTTGTCTCGATTTCCAGCCACCCGTTGCTGCTGATCGGATGGTCATATTGGCTGCGCTGGTATGAGGAGGGAAGGTCGACATAAAAGTAATTCTTGCGATCGAAGAATGTGTCATGGTTGATCGTGCAGTTGAGCGCGAGGCCCGCCATGGCGATCATTTCGATCGCGCGCTGGTTCATAACCGGCAGCGCGCCTGGTAACCCCAGGCAGACCGGGCAGACGTGTGTATTGGGTGCGGCGTTTGCATAATCGGCGCTGCAGCCGCAAAACATCTTCGAGTCGGTCAAAATCTGAGCATGGACTTCCAGCCCAATGACCGCTTCATACTCCATAAATTCCTCCATACTGGCCGGGAATTATAGCATGTAGGCGCGGAGTTTCACGGTACAGCCCGCAGGCTCAGATAGCCGGCCTCGAGGTAGAGGCCCGCTGTCGCCTGGGACGTGTCGCCTGTTGCCTATTGCTGATTGGGGTACAATACAGCGGTGAAACAGGGAGAGAACCATGGTTGAGCGCACGCTTTATTTCGATCACGCGGCGACTACGCCCGCCGATCCGGCTGTGGTCGAGGCGATGCTGCCGTATTTTACGGAGTGCTACGGCAACCCCTCGAGTATCTACCGCCTTGGCCGCGCGGCGTTACAAGCACTCGACGATGCCCGCTCGCTGACGGCGGAGGTGCTGCACTGCTCGCCGAAGGAGCTAATCTTTCTTGGCGGTGGGTCGGAATCAGATAACCTGGCGATCAAGGGTGCTGCGCTCGCGGCGCGAGAGGCCGGTAAAGGGCAGCATATCATCACCAGCGCGATCGAGCACCACGCGGTTTTGCACGCGTGCGATTATCTCAAGGACTTCGGCTTCGAGGTCACGGTTTTGTCCGTCGGTCGGGATGGACTGGTCAATCCGGATGACCTACGCGCCGCAATCCGGCCGGACACCGTGTTGGCTTCGATCATGTATGCAAATAACGAAATCGGCACGATCCAGCCAATCGCGGAGCTGGGGGCAATCTGCCGGGAGCACGGTGTGCTGTTCCATACCGACGCGGTCCAGGCAGCCGGAGCACTACCACTGGATGTTGACGCACTTAATGTCGATTTGCTGTCGCTGACGGCGCATAAGTTTTACGGGCCTAAGGGAGTTGGCGCCCTCTACGCGCGGCGGGGTGTGCAGCTGTTACCACAGATTAATGGTGGGGGACAGGAGCGGCGGCGTCGCGCTGGGACGGAAAACGTGCCCGGGATTGTGGGCTTCGCGACTGCACTTCAGCGTGCCGAGGAGCGGCGATCGAGCTATGTCGAGCATTGCACTATGCTGCGTGATCGGCTGATTGATGGGCTACAGGAGAGCGTGCCCTTTACCAGCGTGAACGGCGACCGCAGGCAACGCCTCACCAACAATGCTAACCTTAGCTTTGCTTATATCGAGGGCGAGAGCCTACTGCTGCTCCTTGACCAAGCGGGAGTATGTGCGTCGTCTGGATCGGCCTGCGCGAGCGGCTCGCTCAATCCATCACATGTGCTGACTGCGCTTGGCCTCGACGCCGATCAGGCACACGGCAGCATTCGGCTGACACTAGGTAAAGATACAACGTCCGACGACGTTCAGTATGTGCTCGATAAGCTGCCAGGCATGGTTGAGCGGCTGCGCAGCGTCTCACCACAGTTTCGTGAACAAGCAGCGATGGTCAATACTCGATGACTCCACGGTCTGTCTCGAGGATTGCTCGCTCAGCGGTGAGTTATGGCTGAAGCACGTATTCTTTATGTCGCAACTGCAGATGGCCTGATTCAGCTGGCTAATCCCGGCAAGAGCGACCGGTGGCGCGAGGTGGGCCGCGCGCTGAGAGGCCAGGACCTTCGTGCAGTGGTTGCCTCGCCAGCCGATCCGCTGCTCGTCTACGCCGGTGGCCGGGGCGGTGTTGCAGGCTCGACGAACGGCGGCTTGAGCTGGGAGGTCATACGCGCCGAGCCCGTCTGTGCTCTGGCGTTTGACCGGCGCGGCGTGCTGTACGCTGGCACTGAGCGTGGTGTTGTGCTGTCGAGCGCCGAAGGTACCGCGTGGGATGAGCCCGACGCATTGGCAGCAGCTGTCGTACAGTTTGCGGTGGCCGGCGAAGATATTCTGCTCTCGGTTGGAGCGGATGGAACCGTATGTCAGCGTACTGAGGCCGGCTGGATATCACGGGAAATGCAGGTTCCGCATATTCGCGGCCTGGTTGCGAGTCCGGCCGATGCGCGTGCGCTGTTTATGGTTAATCAGTCGTCGCTTGTGACATCTCTGGGCACGCACCGGCTTCCGGCTCCACCGACTGGTGCGCTGCTGATCCTGACGGGCGGGCCCGAGGTTCTGCTGATTGGCACAAGCGGCCTTTTGCTCCGCTCCGAAGATGGCGGTCATACTGTTGCCGGCGTGGCAGGGCCCGAGAACGTAAGCGTGCTTGTCACTCCACCGCGCTTCGTCGATCAGGTCTTTGCAGGAACCGAGAGTGGCTCGCTCTGGTTCAGCTCGGATCGGGGGCGCACCTGGGCTGAACTACGCACAGGCGATCCTCCAATCAGAGGCGTCGCCTTCGCGCGGGCGCTCTAATACGCCAAAGTCCACAGAGGAGAAGATCGCCTCGACGTTCCTTGCGGAGAATGCCGAGGCGATGCTTTTGTTGTGCCAGTCGCTCGCGCGCCATGCCGCCTCGCGTACGTAAAGCGCTGGTGACCTATCGGCTGGCTCGGACATGGCATGCGGGGCACGGTTGAAGCTTGGTGCGAGCTAGCTATGTGTTGGTGGCCCCGAATTTGGAGCAGAAGCGTGACTGAGGTGCCGCGCCGCGAAGGACAGACCCTGAGGAGGAGAGCCGCATGGCCAGTAATCGACGGAGTGATCGTATCACGGTTGCCCGCCTGTGGATGCGAGAGAATATTATCACGGCAGTTTTGGTTGTCTTTATTATCCTCTCCCTTCTGCTGCACGCAGTGACATTAGGCTCACTCTGGAGGGTTCGTAGTGTTATTCGACACCAGCTTGATATCAGCACCGCTCAGCTGGCCGAGGTGCGCCAGCAGACGGTACGGTATAACTTCCCCGTCGACCAGACCTTCACGATCGATACCACAGTTGCGATCAGTGAAACGGTGGAAGTGCCGCTAAGCCTCACCGTTCCCATCAGCCAAGAGGTCTCGATCCCGATTGAGACTTTCCTGGGCACGGTCCCGATCACTGTGCCGCTTGACTTAACGATTCCGGTCAGCGAAACGATCGAGGTCCCGATTAATCGGGATCTTCCGTTTCAGACCGATATACCGATCCAGACTGAGTTCCCGATCGAAATACGCCTCAGCGAACCGCCACTCGGCGACGTCCTCAAACAGTTCGAGGAGGCGCTGCAGGAACTTCGAAATCGCCTATGACCTTCCGAACACGAACGCAATCTCGGCAGCTAACAGTTCCTCGACTGCCGCTGGTCCTGTCTGTCTGGTTGGCGCTCGCATGTGGCGCTTGGGCGTTGCTTCGCGGCGCCGAGTATACGCTGCTAGCCCTCCAATATCCCGCGCCGCTCGACGGCCAGGAAGGCATGGCGCTCTGGGAGGCGTCCTTGCTGCGCAGCGGCCGTGGCTTATACGTGCCCGTGGTACCGTCACACTTTGTGTCAGCGCCGTACCCGCCAATTCATCCAATGCTGCTCGCGATCTTTGGGCTGTCCACGACACCGCATGTTTTTTGGGCTGGCCGGATTATTTCGCTGATTGCCGCGCTGCTGGTGGCGTTTTGTGGTTTTGGGCTGGTTCGGCAGGTGACTGGCTCGCGCCTCGCGGGCGTCGCCGGTGGGGTGCTGATCCTCTGCTTTGTGCCGCTGCAGCTTTGGGCCTTGCGGATCAAGCCGGACATGCTGGGCTTGGCACTCACGGTTGGTGGACTGTGGCTGACGGCACGCTGGGACGGCCCGCCTGGCTCCAACGTAACCAAGCGGATCGTGAGCGTTAGAGCGACGTCGACCATGGCGCCGACGCTTGTCGCCGCTGCGCTCGCTTTTGTGCTTGCACATTTCACAAAGCAGACCATGCTTGCGGGTCCGCTAGCGGCAGGTACATATCTGCTGAGGTATGACCGAGGGCTAGCTCTGCGCTGGGGCCTCCTGTATCTAGCCCTGCTTGGCGCTGCCTGGGTAATGCTTGACCTTCACACCCACGGCCAGTACACCTATCATATCTGGGTACTGCACAAGCTGCAGTGGTATGGCGCGCGATTTTGGAAGCTCGCTACCCAGCTACGGGATGCCTGGCCACTCTTGATCCTTGGCGTCATAGGGTTACTGGCCTGCATCCGGCACCCGACCGTAATCAACGCCTACTTGCTCTGGGCCCCGGCGTCGCTGATAGGCGCCGGCGTCATCGGCTCACACCATAACCACCTGCTGGAGACTGGCGTCGCCCTCGCCCTGGCGGGCGGCCAAGCGGTTGGGCTCGGCCTTGCCCTTGGTGGGGTGCTGCGGGTTCTGGCCCCGGTGCTGCTGGGGACGCAGCTTCTGTTGTGGCGCCTGCCGCTCCCATGGTTTGCGGGTGATTTCGAGCCTGACCCGCACTACTCGCGCTATATTGACTATCTCCGCACAACGCCCGGCGAGGTCATGGCCGACGATGTAGGGTTGGTCTACGCGGCGGGACGCCGCCTGCGGTACGATGATCCTGCAGCGATGGGACCAGCGGCTACGCTTGGGCTCTGGGATCAACGGCAATTCGTGGCCGACATTCGTGCCAAGCGGTTTAGCACCATTATCCTGCCCATCAACGTATTCGAAGACGGGCTGCTTGACCCGTCGGGACGGTGGACGCCCGAGATGCTGCAGGCGGTCAAGGACTCCTACACGATCAAATTCAAGGATAGCTTGCTCGTCTACGCGCCCAAATAGGTGCGTTACGAGGCCTGCTGGACGGCTCGCGCAGTGTAGCTTGCCATGTCGGGCCGGCGAGGCCGGCGGAGCGCCGCGCTTCGCTTGGTTCGGCTGGAACACTTGAAGTCCTAGCTCTGTTCAGTCCCTGTGTAGGTTGACATTGCACCCGACAGGCCTATAATCCGAGGCAAGCATTTGCCCCGAGGAAATATGCCACCACGTTCCCGCTGGGTGCCGCGCCCTACCGCGGCCCAAACATTTATTCGCGAGCTGCCGGCCGATGTTTCGCCGCTCGTCGGTCAGTTGCTCTGGAACCGCAATGTTACCGACCCGTCCCAGGTCGCGCCCTTTTTGGCGGCCGATTACGGGACGCTGCATGATGCCTTTGGTCTGCGTGATATGGATCGAGCAGTCGAACGTATCCGCCAAGCCGTTCAGCGGAGCGAGACGGTGGCGGTGTATGGAGACTTCGACACCGACGGCGTTACCGGTGTTGCGCTGCTGCAGCAGACATTAACCGCACTCGGCCTCGCTGTGCTGCCCTATATTCCTAAGCGTATCGAAGAAGGCTACGGCCTTAATCTTCCCGCTGTCGAGGTTTTGGCGCGCCAAGCTCAGCTGCTGATCACAGTCGACTGCGGCATCTCGAACGTGAAAGAGATCGCGCGGGCGCAGGCTCTCGGCCTGGACGTGATTGTGCTTGACCATCACACGCCGCCCGCGGTGCTGCCGGAAGCCTACGCGGTGGTTAACCCCAAGCGCGACGGATGTTCCTACCCATACAAAATGCTCGCGGGAGTTGGCGTGGCCTACAAGCTGACGCAAGCGCTGCATCGTGTCGGGCTTAAGACTGGTCTGAAGGGACGCGATCTGCTTGACGTCGTGGCCTTGGGTACCGTCACCGATATGGCGCCCCTTGACGGAGAGAATCGTGTGCTGGTTAAGCATGGTTTGGTCGCGCTTAACCAGTCGACGCGACCCGGTATCAAGGCCTTGATTGAGGCGGCTGCGGCGCGTCGTCCGCTCGACGCACGGACGATTGGCTTTTCGCTCGGACCGCGGATTAACGCTGCTGGCAGGCTCGACGACGCGATCATGGCGTATAATCTGCTGCTGGCGGTATCCGACGCCGAGGCGCGGCGGCTCGCCGATGAGCTCAACGCGATCAACATTCAGCGGCAAGCGCTGACCAAAGAGGTTCAGCGGCTTGCGTACGAGCTCGCGATCTCAAGCGGGAAGCATCAGCGGCGTGTGATTATCCTCGACGGCGCCGAGTTTCCGGCGGGTGTGGTTGGGCTTGTAGCTGCGCGGCTGGTGGAGGTTTTTGGCCGACCTGTGCTGCTATTGGAGCGCGGCGAGACGACGTGTCGCGGCTCTGCTCGCTCGATCCCTGGCTTCTCGTTAATCGACGCGCTGACCGAGGTCGGCGACCTGTTTGATAAGTTTGGCGGTCATACCATGGCGGCCGGCTTCACGATTCAGAACGGGCGATTGCAGGATCTTGAAACACGGCTCCAAGCGATAGCGACGCGTGATCTTTCCGACGAGATGCTGACGCCGTGCTTGCAGTACGACGCCGAGCTGACGCTGCAGCAGCACAGCTTGGAGCTCGTGGAGCAGATTGCCCAGCTCGAGCCCTACGGTCACGGCAATGCCGAGCCACTCTGGGTCTCGCGGGGGCTGAAGGTGGTGGAGGCACGAACGCTGGGCAAGGAGCAGCAGCACCTCAAGCTGCGGCTGTTTGATGGCCGGTCGGCCGTGGATGCGCTCTGGTGGCGCAATGCCGAGCACATTCGTGCCTTTGCACATTGCCCACGCGTCGACGTGGCCTACACCTTGTCAACCAATGAGCACCTCGGCCGGAAGCGAGTTCAGCTGATTGTGAAGGAGATTGTGCCGGCGGACGGTACAGCGCTGGGCGGCTAGCGGTTCATCCGAGTGCAGGAGGAAGTTGCCATGGGCGAGGAGTATCCACGTGAAGCACAAGCACTGCATGCTGCGCTGGCCCGCTTACCTGGGGTGTATGCCGTGGAGAGCAGCCTCGATCGCTTGCAGGGGTTGTCGTCGGCTGACCTGTCAGGCGTGAAGATTGGTCATCTACCACACGCTGTGCTGCGCAGAAGTGACGGCGGGCTGGCCGGCGAAATGCTGGTACAGGTGCAATTTCGGCTCGAGCCGACGGAGCGGAGCTGGGGTACCCTTGAATTTCTTGCATGGTTTGTTCGTGACGAGGCACGCAGCGGCGAGTACCTGCAGCTGCGCCCGTTCGGCCTGGCCCCAAACGCCGACGGCTCGTGGCGGCTTGGCGAGACGCTCGGCTTCCACATCGATCTCTTCGTCGAACAGGTACACGACGATCTCGCGCCGGTTGTTGCGAAAGTTCAGTCGCTCGCCGAAGATCTCAACCGCGCGATCGACATGTATCAAGCTGTTATTTATCAGCAGTTGTAGGTATGCTACCAGCTCGCGTCGCTGACAGGTAATCGGACTGGCACGCTTTCGCACACCGCTCGTGCGCTCCTGGCAATGAAGCCTCGTGTCTCAACAGTATTGATGAAGCGGGTACTATCCGCGCACCACCACAACGTAAAGGAGTTCGAGCGATGAAGATTGGGATCTTAACCGGCGGAGGCGACGTTCCGGGACTTAATCCCTGTATCAAGGCTGTTGTCAATCGCGCAGCTGCTGCGGGGATCGAAGTGGTTGGCATCCGTCGCGGATGGGGCGGCTTGCTCAATTACAACCTCGACGACGAGGCGGATCGTGATGAGTGGGTGCAGCCGCTTACGACCGCACACGTCCGCACGATCGACCGCTATGGCGGCACGCACCTACATACGTCACGGACGAATCCGGGCCGCGTTCGGCCGAACATGATGCCGGCGTTTCTCAGGGAGCGCTTTCCGATTCCAGAGGGCAAGCAGCATGCCGATTGTACTCCGCATGTGCTCGAGGTGCTGGAGCATCTCGGTATCGACACGCTGATCCCGATCGGCGGCGACGATACGCTCAGCTACGCGGTCCGCATGCATAAGGAAGGCGTTCGCGTCGTCGCAATCCCAAAGACGATGGACAACGACGTCTTCGGCACCGACTATTGCATTGGCTTTTCAACCGCGGTCACCCGCTCGGTGGAATTTATCAACGCGCTGCGGACGCCAACAGGATCGCACGAGCGCATCGCAGTGATTGAGCTATTTGGGCGCAACTCGGGTGAGACCGCGTTGATCTCGGCGTATCTGGCCGATGTGGACCGCGCGGTAATTAGCGAGGTGCCGTTCGACATCGAGCGACTGGCACAGTTCCTGGTCGAGGACAAGCGGCGAAACCCATCCGACTACTCCATCTGCGTCATTTCTGAGGGCGCCTCAATGCTCGGCGGGCAGGTGATGGAGTATGGTCAGGAAGACGCCTACGGTCATAAAAAGCTGGGTGGTATCGGCATGATTGCCGGCGAGGCGATCAAGCGGATCACCGGAGCGGATATCGTCCATCAGCAGTTGGCATATCTGATGCGCGCCGGAGCTCCCGACTCGCTCGACCGCATGGTTGCCATCTCGTACGCCAACCTTGCCGTCGACCAAGTCCTGCAGGGCCACAGCGGTCGCATGGTTGCGCTTCAGAGCGGCGCATATACGACTGTGCCCGTCGACACGATGACCCAAGGAACGAAGCGGGTCGACGTGGCCGAGCTCTACGACGTCGAAACGTACCGGCCGCGCGTCTCACACATCCTCGGCAAACCGATGTTTCTCTACTAGCATCAGCTCAGTCTAGGAGCACGACGAATAGAGCTCAGCGTTGGCAAAGACTAGGTGTGGGGCGCAACCGGACGGCTGACGTAAAATGGGACGAGGCGGCATCATTGCGATGCCGCCTCGTCTCCACCACACCTCGGTCTAGCTTTCGTCGTCGTCGTCGTCGTCGGTGTTGAGATCGGCCTCAATTTGCTCGAGCCCTACCTCTTCCTCCTCGGTGCTGGTACCGCCACGGAAGAAGTCTTCGTCGCCCTCGTCGCCGACCTCGTCCTCGGTCAGCTCCTCGTCCTCGCTCAGATCGTCGGTGTCAAGCTCATAGCGCGTCGGTACATCCCGGACATACGTGCGGAAATGCGCGATATCGCCGCCGAGCTTGCCGGGGAACGAGACCACCGTGCGCTGGTTGGGCGCCTGGTAGACCTCGCGGATGAGTGCCTTGACACCGCCCGCATCAAGGTTGGCTACCACTGCCGCGTAGCGGTTGCCCGCGCGCATCATTTCGACCAGCCGCTGTGCCAGGTGCGGCTCGAGATACCCGATCGTACGGCCCTCGCCATCGGTGAGCCAAACATCCTGGCCGTTGTTCTGAATTTCCAGCTTCTCACCTGTGGTTAGCCGAACGACAATATCGCTCGCAATCAGCTTGGTCAACGTCGTAAGCGCGGTTTTGCCGGTCTCGACAATAAAAATCTGGGGGTCCGCGTGCTCGCGCATCGTCGTCCGCACGCCGCCACCCTCAAGCCCCTGTAGCTGCTCGAGGCGGGCGACGTTCTTCTGCGCGACGACGTTCGAGCGATTGACCTGCAGCGAATCGCGGTAATACTCCAACGCCTTGTCGTACTGGCCGAGCTCAAGATAGGCCTTGCCTAGCCGATTGAGCGCGGCCGCGTCAGTTCCTAGCTCCAGCAGCCGTAGGTTGTCGTTGATTGCCTCGTCCCATTGGTTGGTCGAGGCATGCTCGATGGCGCGCTCCACAAGTCGCTTGCGCAGACGCATCCGTTCATCTTGTTTGGTCAAGCCCGTTCTCCCTTGGTCTTCAAATCACTTCTAACGGTATGACAAACTCTGTCGGCACTTGGACATGGCCCACCTGCTGCTCGTCGGATGTGGCCCGCTCTCGTCCCACAAGCTCGCCGCTCAAGGACCAGGGGCCGGTGCGGGTGATCCGTACCTGTGCCACGCGGCCGGTCCAATCCCGGTCGTCTTCGAAGTAGACGAGCCGATTCTGTCCGTTGCGGCCGCGCCATTTGCCCTTTGCCTGTTCCTCGACCAGAACCTCAACGGTCTCTCCAAGGAACTGCTGATTTAGCTCCGTAATCACCGCCGTCTGTGCTTTTTCAAGCTCGACTCGGCGGAGCTGCTTCTTCCAATAGGGCACCGCATACTGTTCGTCAAGCTCCATGGTGGCTGCCGTCGTGCCTGGACGAGCAGAGTACGCCGCGATATGTACCTTACCGAAGCGGACCGCGTTGATCAGGTCGAGGGTTGCCTGGAAATGCTCATCGGTTTCGCCCGGATGTCCGACGATGATGTCCGTGGTCATCGATACGTTGGGGATCGCTGCCCGAATGCGGTCAACCAAATCCTTGTAGCGCTCAACCGTGTAGCCGCGCTTCATAATCTTAAGGATATCGTTATGACCGGCCTGAATTGGCAGATTGATCTCCGGCTGGCACTTCGGCAGGCGGGCAATCGTATCGATCAGCTTCTGCGTCATCCAAGCGGGATGGGACGTCAAAAAGCGCAGCCGTACCAGACCAGGCGTTTCGTGAACTGCCTCGACGAGGTCGGCCAAGTCGGGACGGCCAGGCAAGTCGTGGCCATAGGCATCCACAATCTGGCCAAGCAGCGTAATCTCCTTGGCGCCCCGCTCGACCACTCGCCGACATTCTTCCACAATCTCTGCCAGCGGCCGTGAGCGCTCGCGACCGCGGCGTAGCGGGATCACGCAGTAGGAGCAGCTCATGTTGCAGCCATAGATGATCGGAACATGGACGCTGACCGGTGGGTGCTTGATATCGGCGATCGGCAGCACAGGCTCGTCAAACGAGTAAATCGGATTCGGCACCCGCGCAATCACCTCATCAACCGCGCTTGGCGAGACAAAGTGATCGACCATTGGCAATTTATCCTTAAAGATCGACTGGTTGTCCGGCCCGACCATACAACCCCACAGCACAATCTGCGTGTCGGGCTTGGTTTCTTTGAGATGGGCCAGCGATCCAAGCTTGCCGTTGATCCGCTGCTCCGCACTTTCGCGGACACTGCACGAATTTAGCACAACGAAATCGGCGTCCTCGGCTCGGTCGACGGGCGAGTAGCCGACGCCCTGTAACGCCGCTTCAAGCCGCTCCGAGTCGGAAATATTCATCTGGCAGCCGACTGTCCAAATATGATATGTTGGCATCACAAACACCTATGCGCGCGGAGCGGCGCAAACCAGAAAACGCTCCGCAATGCCTCGACCCGTGGCCGGCAAACTTTTCGATAATGCAATCGCGTATTATAGCATA
>JADDQE010000131.1 GCA_016781525.1 bacterium
GCTTTAACTACAGCATAACCTCTAGGCGGGTTACTGCCGCAGCGCTGCTCGGGGTGCCTGATATCCTGATAGCGGACCTACTTCAATACTATGTGCGACGCTGAGCAGGCTTACCGCCAAGCTCAACGCCTGCGACCTCCCGGTTATGCCATGTTATGCGCCGACAAATGTATTTTCGTCCTGCTTGACAGCGGCGAGCACACCGCCGATGAGACCCATGAGGCCGACAACAATTGCGCTCCAGAAGGCAGGAGCGTTAGCCTCATAGCCCAAGACCCACGGCGAGATCAGCAGCCAAAAGCCCGTGAGCCCCGCAAGCACGTCGAACGCGCGGACGATGGTGTGGGACCAATAGGCCGCCCCGATAAAGGCAAGTGCACCGAAGATCAGCAGAAGCCCACCACTTACGATGGAGTTCTGCACCAGCGTCTGCTGATCGGCGAAGTTGAGCACAAACGGTGCCGCAATCTGCCACAGGCCAGCCAGCGCAACCACAGCGCTCAGGAGGCGGCCCCCACGGTACGTCGTCATGTTCCGGCCACCAAACGTCATGTCAGCCATACCTATCACCTCCTTTCGTTTGTGGGCTATCTATAGCTACGACGGATGAACAGGCATCCTGCTCATCGTCGGGTGGTCCTCCGGCGACCAGGCGCGCTGACTTGTGGCAGTGTGCCACAGGGCGTTTCCTCGCTGCTTGGTAATGCGACTCCGCTTACCGCCGCGCCTGGTCCGCATCGTAAAGCATTCAGGTCGAAGCTCCTATGGCTCGCCCACCAGTACCGAGCGGCAGTGGCTTCACTTATATCTGTGGTGTACCAGTGTTAAACGTATGTAGATCAAGTATTAGAAATGTATTAGATCGCGGGCAGTCAGCCAAGAGCCTCGTCTGGTACGACGCTAAGCGATGTGCCGCTGGAGTGCCTGGCGCAGAGCGGGCACGGGCTGCGCACCAACCAGCCGCTCCACGATCTTGCCACCTTTGAACACATATAGAGTTGGAATACTCATAATGCCATAACGCTGTGCTACGCGCTGATGATCGTCGATGTTCAGCTTCGCCACAATCGCACGACCGGCAAACTCACGTGCCAGCTGCTCCACGGCTGGCGCGACCATTCGACAGGGGCCGCACCAGGGCGCCCAGAAGTCCACCAGCACCGGCTGCTGGGTTTGTCCCACAATCTGGTCAAAGCTCACGTCTGTCAGCACAACCGGGGTGCTTGTGCCATTTGCGGATGGCGCAGACGACGCTTGCCGTGGCGTTGGTTGTGATGCGTTTTGCCGCGGTTGCGGCCGGGGCCCTCCCTGTAACGGCGCACTCGGCCCGCTGATCGGCGGAACTGGCCTGCCGCCGAGTGCGGCGCCCAGCCAGGCTTGGAGACTCGGCTCTGCAGCAGCGCCTGTCGCCTCGGCCGTGACATGCCCGTCCTTGACGAAGCGGAGTGCGGGCAGCTGGGTGACATTGAAACGCTGGCCTAAGCTCCGATTGTCGTCCACCTGAATCTTGGCAATCAATAGCTTTCCCGCATAGCGCTCAGCCAGGCGGTCCAACGTCGGGTTGAGCTGCGCGCAAGGTTGACAGTCGCCACGCCAAAAGACGAGCAGCACCGGCAGCCCGGCGCCCAGCACCCGCTCGACGCTTTGCTCGTTCGTATGGATCGGTGTAGTAAAGGTCATAGATCAAATTTCTCCTCATTCAGACGTAAGGCTATGATCGTAATACCACACCAATATTCGATACGTATCAGCGTAACGTTAGAGTTGTGTTAGCGGCAGCAGACGCAGCGTGGGGAGGCCCGGCGCGCCACAAATAGAGCGGCGGCGGAACAGCAAGCTCACAACCTACCGGTAAATGGTTGTCGAGCACTACTGGTCAACATAGTCACGGAGATGATCGATTAGTTCTGATGAACGAAGCTTACGTAGTGCCCGCGCCTCAAGCTGCCGCACACGTTCGGTACCGAGGCCAAGCTGCTTCGCCGTTGCCTGCCGCGTTTGTAGTGGGCGGCCGTGCAGCCCGAAACGCGACGTCAATACGTCCCGCTCTTCGTCGTCCAGGCAGCCCAATAGCTGCTCCAATTCTTCCGCCAGTGCTACCCGTGACGCCGACGCAAGTTGCAGCTCCGCCGCCGGGTCGGGCACCGCGTCGGTCAATTCGTTGTCATCGTCATCGGTGAGTGGCTGGTTAAGCGAAAGCACTGGTTGGCGCAATGGCGCCAAATCGCGTACGTCGCGCACTGAAAAACCAGCCGCTTGTGCCAGCTCATCCTCGTACGGCTCGCGCCCTAGCTGCTGCTGCAGCTCGTTGCGGACACGATACAGCCGGTAGAGCTTGGCACGCACATCATCCGGAAGCCGTACAGGATGGCGTTCATCCACAACCGCATGCGCAATGGCATGACGGATCCACCAGGCCGCATAGGTCGCAAAGCGTACGGCGTGTTGCGGATCGAAGTGATCGGCCGCCTGCATCAACCCAACATTGCCTTCTTGTATGAGATCAAGCAGCGACACACCCCTGCCAGTGTACTGCCGCGCAATGCGGGTGACGAGCCGCAGATGCGCCGCAATCAGCCGTTCCCGCGCCTGCTGGCTGTCGGCGACTATGCGTTGCAGCCGTGGCCGTTCGCTTATCGATACAGGAGCTTGGCTGTCAAGCTGGATTTGCGCTTCCCGACCGGCCAGCAACTGTGCGAGAAGCCGCTGCTCCTCCTCCACGTCGAGTAATGGCAAATCATGGATGTCGTGCAAGTAGAGCTCAAAGGCCTGTTCTCGTTCGTACATCTGCGCGACCTCAATTATCCTGTCTATTAGTTAGCTCTTGGATGTACGCTCCATCGCTTTGAAAGCCTGCCATACTGCTCTGCAGTGTAGCTTGAACGTGTATGATCTACGTTAATCTCATGCCCGAAGTTCGTTAGAAAGCATAGCCGTACGTGTCTAGACGACTACTCCGATCCAACGATACCATTCAGTGTTTGTATATTTCTAACAACTTGGTCGCATACCAAGGGTACGCGAACCGTTAGCACGTGGGGCAGTCAGCGCGGCGGCTCCCTGGAGGCAGACGAACGTTACGTGCAGAGGTGCAGCGATGTCGATTTTCTGCAAACTCGTCCACGCCGCCCGGCTTTCAGCGACGGCTGCGGTAATCGATGTTGACCGCCTGGTAGTCCAGCTGCTATTGCTGGACGATGAATGCCACCAGCAGCAGACATAGGAGCATCAAACACGTCGATCGATAGACTGCTCGTCGCATAGCTTCCTCCCTTATGCGCGGAAGTGGATACACGCTTGAATCTCGGCGCGATCATTAGATCACCAAGGCTGGCGCTAACACCAACATGCCACATAGGCCGACAGCCTGATAGAGCTACCGGGTACGTTCCTAATGTGCTCCGGCAATGGGTGGCGCCTGCTCATCCGGATCGTCATCGACGAGCTCATGTAGCTCCGCGATGAGCTCGGGCGGGACATGGACTCCGCGTCGCTCGAGATTCTCAACCATAGCGATGAGCGTCGCCTTACTTGCACCGGCGCGCTGCGCTTCATACAGCTCTTCAAGGTTCATACCGCAGCTCCTCCTCGCTTCAGCGTCGCTTAAACCGTCGTAGCCATCGGAAGCAAATCGATTATGTATTCCAAGACATTGCAAACAGCCGGATATCTTTCAAATTTTAAGAATGTGATGCTTATACGATTCGTAACGGCGCTTGACCTGCTGCACCCGCCAGGCAAGCACCAGTAGGTCGCTGCCGACGGCAATAAAGCAGGATGCTGCAAGGATCGCCAGCAATTGGGGAAAGATCACCACGGCGATCCCCAGCAGGATCAGCCCAATGCCTTGCAACAGGTAGAACCACCAAAGCGCCGAAAGTTCCTTGGTCAGATAATCGAGCGGACGTAGATCAAAATAGCGCAGTGACATATCAAACCTCCTGGCGTTTTAGTGACATTTAGCGCGCGCCACATGTACCTATATCTGGCGAAGCTCGATTAGCTCTACGGCGCAGTGGCTCTTGTGCCCCGATCATGCCTCAAGCTGCCCAGCCGCCGATGCGTCCGCGTCTCGACCTGCAGCAGTCGCCGCGTGTTTGCTGTGCACCAGACGTTCGCTTGCATCCGTATCCCTCGTCACGGTTTCACTCCCGCAACAACCATAACCACCTTATTGGCTGCGCACGCGCCGTTGCACAAGCGTCCGCAGCGCTTCCAGCTCTCCATCACTCAACGGTTCGGGCAGGACCAGCTTGACTCGCGCGTACAAATCCCCACGTTCCATTGGACGCTCTAGTTTCGGCATTCCCTTGCCGCGCAGCCGAAAGGTCTTATCGGCCTGCGTGCGCGGCGGAATCTTGAGCAGCACGCCACCTTCCAGCGTCGGCACGCGGACATCGCCACCAATCGCCGCCGTAAGTGCGTCTACCATGATTTCGGTGGTGAGGTCGTCCCCATCTCGGTCGAAGCGGGGGTGCGGCAGAACCTCGATCACCATGTACAGATCGCCTGGTGGGCTACCACCGCTCCCTTCAGCGCCTTGACTCGTGAGCCGGATACGCGACCCGGTACGCACACCCGGCGGGATGCATGCCTCGATCCGACGGTCCCCGACCTCGAGCGTCCGTTGCGTGCCGTGGAACGCTTCCTCCAACGTGATCTCGACAGGCACATCCAGATCACGTCCACGCCTTGGCCGCGCGGCCCTTTGTCCGCTTCCGTAAAAGCCACTCCGATCATCGCCTTGACCGAAGATCGACCCGACGAAGTCGGAAAACGGCTCCGGATTGCCGAACAGGTCGTCCATGTCGTCGGGCACTACCGAGCGTGTGTACACGCGCTGACCGGGCGAAGCCTGCCACTGGCTCCAGTTGAAGCTATCGGACCCACCCCGCTGCCGATGCCCCTGGTGCTGTCGCAGCGCATCATACGTTTGGCGCTTTTGCGGATCGCTCAACGTCTGGTACGCTTCGTTGATCTCCTTAAAGCGCTCCTCAGCGACCTGATCACCTGGATTGATATCCGGATGGTACTGCCGCGCCAGCTTTCGGTACGCATCCCGGATTGTTTTGTCGTCGGCGTTAGGCGCCACACCCAACGCCGCATAATAATTTTTGCGCTCCATGATCGTTATGTCGTGTCACCACTAAAACTACAGGCCGCTGGCGACGCCATCCTATGCCCAACGACCTGACATTGCGGTTGTAATGCACCAACGCTCTCGGCGCCTGCGCTACGGCCAGCACTTAGCCCTAGGGCTCATTGCCGAATTACGTGCGGCGCCTGGAACGGCGCCGCAGTCGGCCGTGCGCGAGCACTTATTGCCCGCGCGCCCGGCTTTGCACTGGCTCGCTGGGTACGTCCACCGGTTGGCCTTGCAGCGCTTGTCTGCCCTGAACAGCAATTTTGCGCGGCTTGGCCCCCTCGGCCTTCTTAATCTCCAACCGCAGGATGCCGTTCTCAAACGTCGCGTTGCATTGATCGGCATTTACCGAGGTTGGGAATGCAACCGTGCGACTAAAGCGACCATAGCGGCGCTCCTTGAGATGGAAGTTGGCATTCTCGG
This sequence comes from bacterium, assembly GCA_016781525.1. Taxonomy (GTDB): domain Bacteria; phylum Chloroflexota; class Chloroflexia; order Chloroflexales; family Kallotenuaceae; genus LB3-1. The sequence continues at coordinate 5,567 of JADDQE010000131.1, forward strand.
CGCCGCGCTCCTGCTCTTCCTTCGTCTCTGCGGAGATGGTCAACACATTGTCTTGCAGCGTAACGTTGAGGTCGTGCGGCTCGACGCCCGGCACTGCAGCCTCTACGACGAATGCATCGTCGCGCTCGCTCACGTTGACCGGCACCGACGGCGTCTGGCGGCCAAAGATAAGCGTTGGGTGTACGACACTCTGGTCAAAGAGTTGGTTGATCGCATCGCGCAGACTTAGCATCTCAGAAAACGGCTCCCGACGAGTAAGATTAGTCATGTTGATCCCTCCTCTCGTTGCTCATCTATGTCAAGCGGCACACGGCAATGTGCCGCAGCATATCCTCATATTGTTAGTCGCGAGGGTGGCTCGTGAACGGTGGGCCACCCTCATTACCCCTAGGTCGCCTTGGCTTCGATCTGCCGCTGCTGGCCGGTCAGTTTGATCTTGCGCGGCTTGGCAGCCTCGCTCTTCGGCAGCGTGAAGGACAGAATGCCATTCTCGTAGTTCGCCTGTGCCGCGTCGGCATTGAGCGGCAGCGGGAACTGCAGGGTGCGCTCGAAGCGGCCAGTCGGGCGTTCCATCACGTGATACGTCACGCCCTGCGGCTGCTCCGGCTGCTTCCACTCACCCCGAACGGTCAACGTTTGATCGTTGATCTCGATATCAAGGGCATCGGGGTTGATGCCGGGCACGGCCGCGTGCACGACATAGCTGTCGGCAGTTTCGAAGACATCAAGCGGCAACGAGGCACTATGACCCGTACGGAGGGTTGGCACGACGGCGTTGTTAAAGAGTTGCTCCATGGCGGTATTCAGCTTGAACACTTCGTCAAATGGAGTGCGACGGATCAGTTCAGTCATCTGCATTCCTCCTTTCACCGTTGTTCGCTTAGGCCAAGCCTTGCTTGCCACTTCTATGCATGCGGTGGCAGTGTTAACACTGCATTAGAGAAACGTTAATAGCGTATCTAATACCGTTTAGTTTCGGGTAGACTGCATACGCAAAGTTACGCTGGCTCGTGTTTTCACAGAGTCCTAACGGGGGAACGTACGGAAAGTGCCGGAAGCCTCCCCGTCCTACCAGCTCCACGCGACTACCAACGTGTTCGCGGAGGGGACGTGGCAAACGTCGTTCTCGGCGTCTGCAACCCATACTATCTTCATCGCGGTCGATATCCTCACGTGCGAGATCAGCCGGTCCCATCGCCACCGCGTCGTGATCTACGCACCGGCGGGATGGGAGTACCAATCGGTCGATCAATCGCTGAGCCCCGGCGAGATAGAGGCCGATACCACAAGCCGCCGCATCTGGTGTGCTGTTCCGGTGACTAGAACCATCATTCAGGACTACGCCATCTACGGCGAGTGGCGGGCCGTGGTCTTCGTTGATGATATCGAGCGCGCCTCCCTGTCATTCACAATAAACGCTTAGCTCTTTGGATGGCAATGCACCATCGGACCTTTGGCGGGAGCATGATAGGCGCGCGCAAGCGGGCGAGCCTGTGCCGGCAAGCTCAACGAGAAGCTACTGCGCCTCCACAGAGTGCCCATCAATTGACAATTGGCCGCTTAGGTTTCCTTGCCGCTTACTTGATTAGCACGGTTTGGTGCACTAAACTTGCGGTACGGTTGCTACGTTTAGGTCCAGCTAGTGCCTCGCCGACGTGTCCAAGCTCCTCGAAGCAAACTCGCCGCGATGAGATCGAGGTGCGCCGTCGGAGTCGAAGCGCCCACTACGGCTGATACTGGGGTGTAGATAGCAGCGAGCGTATTGCACACTGAGGCCGATGAGTCGAGTGATTGTTTCAGAGGTGCAGGCACGTAGCAAGAATACCGCGTGAGACAGCGTTGTAGGTGCCTGTATGGCGAAAGGAACTATCCTCATGGACGCGCACGACCCCAAGACGATTGTTCGCCGCTATTACGAGGAAGTCGGGAATCAGCGGCAGCTTGCGGTCGCCGATACCATGTTCGCCCCCGACTTTAAACTCTTTCCACACTCCCAGCCCCCGTATGGTCCCGAGGGGGTCAAGCAGTTCATCACCTGGTTATGCATCAACACCTTTCCGGATCTCCACGTCACGATTGAGGAGCTGATTGCTGAGGGTGAACGTGTGGCAGCCGCTGTGACATTGCACGCAACACAGACATCGCCAATCGATTGGCTGCCGGAACTCGGCACCATCCCGCCAACCGGCAAGCGCTTTGCCGTGCCTGAGTTTGTGTTCTGGCGTGTAGTCGACGGGCGAATCGTCGAACGTCAGATTGTGGTCGATACCTGGGAGATGCTGCGCCAGCTTGGGGTCTTGCCGAGGGCGGGTGCGCCAAACGAGGAATAACGGCGGTCGAGCATCCAACGTGCTAGGCGGCGCCATACATGACCGGCGGCTAGAAAATGCAGGCTAGGTAGCTCCCCTGCTTGCTGCCGTGACAGCTGGTTTGGTCACTATGGATGCAACGCAGCGGCGAACAGTGGCGTCAGCCGCACGAAACCTCCTAATGGCGCCGACTAGATGGGCGCGTAGGCCAGGCGTGACAGTTCTTACGCGACACCCGCAACACCCGGCCGAGGAAGGTGATCGGGAATTGGCTCGCGTTGTTCGCGATGAGCTGATAGGAGTCACCGATTGGGGCAGCCGCGCGCGGCCGCCCTCGCTTTGTTTAACATATGCCGCTTCTGAGGCAGCAGCTCATCCTCACCTCAGCGCCGAGCAAGCTCTATAGCGAACGTGCCCCGGTCGGACGCACTCGGAGCAAAGCCAGGCTCGGCATCTGCGCCCTCCTTTGAAACCCATCGGCGTAGTGTCGGGAGATCACCACCACGAGCATGGGCAACGTGCTTGCCGTGCAGATCGGATTCCCGCACCACGGGTCCGCCTCGGTCTTGACTTCGCGCGAATCGGGATTTTCGCTTGATATGGTCTCACCTCGTCCTACCACTTATCGGTTATTCGAGGTATCCTTCACGGTGTGCTTCTCCGGTAGCTCACGATTTCGGCAGTACCACCTGCCGATTGCCGTGTGGTGGGGCATGATTCCCCACACCGAGCCATTCCCTCGACTGCCGGGCTTGCGGCACACTTGACATCGATGCGGCTGGATGAGCCGCTGGTTCTAATCTGAAAGAGCTACTTGCTATGCACCTTCCACGACGAACGTGCCGAATTCCACTTTCCAAAGAACAACGCCGCGCCTTATGGCTGTATGCGTTGCCAGGTATATGTCTTGATCTCTACACTGGCGCTGTTGTGATCCTAGTTGTTGGGATGATTGCTGTAATGGCGGGCACCAGCTGGATGCCCGACGGCACGGCTGCTCTGCAGCTCGCGACCTTGGCGGGCATCGCCGTCATGCTCGGCTTCAATGAAACAGCGAGCGAGATACGCGCGCGCGCGGAGCAAGCGCTGAAGGATTTACGGGAAGGGCATCTGCTCGTCTCGACGGACCAGGCGCTGCTGTCGCTTTCCGAAGGTATCGCCTTCGCAATAAATGGCGTAATGCAAGCCGCGGCTCCAACGGATATCCCCCCTGTTGTGCCTGGCCGGTATTACCGAGTCGCATTTAGCCCGGTATCTCGAATCGTTTGGTCGCTTGTACCGGCACCTAACGACGGAACACCCGTCGAAAGGCCATCGCATATATCTCGTGCAGTTTGATGACCCAGCCAAAAAGGCAGCGCTGTCGAAGCTGGGAGATGCTGCACCTCGCAGCCAGGAACGCTCCGACATTCAACCCGGGGGCAATACCGGCATGAGCAGAAGCCCGCTCAGGCTTAGCAGCACACAACTTGCAACCGTCGCTCGCGCCACTTGTGCTGCATACCGACCAGCGCCAGGACAGAAAAGACGCACGGCGCAGCCATTAGGTACAGCAAGATACGCTGAGGCAGCGTGACGCGGAGCGGCGTTATCAGGAATCCCAAACCGTGGACCGCTGTTGCCAACACATCAATCACCAACACAACCAGCACAAAAAACACAATCGTACAGGTTCGTCCGCGCCCACGTCCGGCGCGGGAAATGCCCATTCCTCGAGTCACTGCAATCTTTCCTACAAACAGCGTGGCAATCGGCCCTGGCTGCGCAGGTGTTCACCGTAGATTTCGTACGATGCGACCGTTTTATCGTCGCAAGCCAGGGTGATCAAGATGGTGATGTCCCAAGCCCGAATCACCACCGCACGGCGTGAGCGGAAACACGTACTTCTGCACGCTCAAACATTCCGCGTACGAAAACCGCTCAGGTAGTACAACCTGTAACAGCGGAGCGACTGGCAACCAGAGGGCTGCTAACAGGATACACGCCGCCGTTCGCTGCTCGCTCCAACTGCGCCGCAGGCCGCGTAATGCCAAGAGTGCTGAAACGGACGACACAATGAAGGCCGCTTCCAATAGGTACACATGAAACGACACAATGGGCGCTAAAATGTAGATAGAACGGCCCATTAACACCATCAGCGCGAGGTCAAGCGCCAACAATCCTACAACAAACCCGATAATGCTAAGCCGACGACCGTTGGAGCGGTGGGGCGCATGAGGAAGTGTTAGTTGCATAAAACCTTATGTATCATTCAGGGCACTGCCTACCTAGTACCATGCGGCTCCTACCGGCATAGTACGTTCGTGCAATACACACTGGTCGAAAGTTGGGCCTGTCCACCACCTCAACGTCGACCGAGCTTCACAGCGGCTATGCTGGCCTGTGGTTGTCTGATGCTGGCGACCCGGGTTTGCCCTTTGCATGGTCCTCGTGCTGCCGTCGGGTTCGACTTGCGGATAGTGCACGTGATATCATTGCACGCCGAGCTTGATCCGGCGGCTCATGGGGAGGCGTCGGGCAAACAGCGTCCCGCTCCGTCGTGGAAGGCCCTTGTACACGGTCCGCCATACACTGAGCGCTACGGGGGACGTGAAACAACACCGCTCGGTCACACTGAAGGAGTTGCATGATGCAGGATGTCGCTGAGCGAGTACAGTCCGACCAGAACCATCTCATCCATCCGCTTCACCATCCCACGGCACACAATCAGCCGAAAATCTGGGTCCAAGGACAGGGAGCCGTGCTGCGGGATGCTTACGGGGACGAGTACATCGACGGGCTGAGCGGCCTGTGGAACGTCAACGTGGGACACGGACGCCGAGAGCTTGGGCAGATCGCGATGGACCAAATGTCGACGCTGGCCTATACCTCGTCCTACGCCGGCTCGTCCAACATGCCCGCCATCGAGCTCGCCGAGCGCCTCAGCGAGCTGCTCTATCCATCGATCAACACCTTCTTTTTCACTAGTGGCGGAGCGGAAGCCACTGAGAGCTCGTTCAAAACTGCCCGCTTTTATTGGAAGGCGCGGGGCAAGCCGGAGAAAACCAAAGTTATTTCGCGCATGCGCGGGTACCACGGTGTCACACTCGCCGCGATGAGCGCCACAGGTCTGCCGGCCTACTGGCCGATGTTTGAGCCCCGCGTTCCCGGTTTTGTGCATATCGATTCGCCCTATCCTTATCGCTTCGTCAACCCGGATCCGAATGTAAGCCCGGGTGTGGCTGCCGCTAACCTCCTGGAAGCGGCGATCCTCCGCGAGGGGCCGGACAGCGTTGCAGCGTTTATCGCTGAGCCAGTGCAGGGGGCGGGTGGCGTTATCGTGCCGCCGGACGATTACTTTGCGCGCATCCGCGAGATCTGTGATGCGTACGATATACTCTTGATCGCCGATGAAGTCATCACCGGCTTCGGCCGGACAGGGCGTTGGTTTGGCCTTGAACACTACGGGATCGAGCCGGATATTGTCCAATTCGCCAAAGGCATTACCAGCGGCTACGTGCCACTCGGCGGGATTGGCGTGTCGGACGCCATCCGAGAAGTGATCAACGGAGTACCGCCGGAACGCCGCTGGATGCACGCGTACACCTACTCGGGCCACCCGACCTGCTGCGCGGTCGCGCTACGCAATATACGGATCATTCAGGACGAGGATCTGGTAGAGCGCGCCGCTATTGCCGGCCGACGGTTGCTCGAAAAGCTGTTGGCGCTTCAGACATGCGAAGGTGTGGGCGATGTACGCGGACTAGGCATGATGGCCGCAGTAGAGATTGTTGCCGACACCACGACCAAGCAATCCTTTCCGCCAGAGGCTCAGATCACGCAGCGCCTTTCGGACGCGCTGCTCGAGCGGGGCTTGTTTACCCGCCTGGTTGCCGATACCATCTGCCTGGCCCCTCCACTTGTCACAACCGACGAGCAAATCGATCGGCTCGTCGCCATTATTGGCGAGGCAATTCCAGCGGTGATTCGCGGCAGCGCAGGCTAACAGAATACGCCAGGACTCGGTAGGCAGCGGCTGACAAGAGCAGCGGTGGACATACTTGGTTAGATGGTATTGACGATGAGGCGACCTTCACCTCGCTGATCCGGGACGTCCACCGCGACTATCCGGCGGCCGCTGCTCTCGCTCGGATGGGACAGGTTGACGCATCACTGTGCGCAGCCGAAGGACTTGCGCTGTTTGTCAAGGCGTGGCCACAGCGTGCTGCGGTGTCAACGTTGTCACATAAGACATGCTCTCGATCCAGGCTCACAGTCGCATCGTCGGCCTGAAGTACAGCAGCTTGGGATAATGAGCATCGCAGCAGGACCAGCAGGTAGGTGAGGTTCTGGCAGGCAGTTACGTCCGTGACATCCGGCCAGAACAGGTAGCAGATGTTGGGACAGATGAAGATGTTGTGTGGTGGTTGTGATTGCCGTGCCTGAGGATCACCCGAGCGCGCAGGCCTGTCACACAGGTCGCTTGACTGCTGCCGAAGCAGGGGCTAGGGAAGCGCCGGTTGCGACAGTTCTGAACGTAGGCAATCGTGGAGGCCCGGCAATCGGAGGATAGTTGAGCTCCGCGCGCTCGCCCCGACGATCGGCAACGCCACCTTTACCGCGACCAGCGTCCAACTACGTGCACTGCCGCACGTTCCTCACGGGCGCGTGGCGGACGTGGCGGTGGGATGACCGCCATCAGACCGCTGGGGAACCCAGGAGTCGATTCGCGACACCGGCCTGGCGCCAGTATCGCGCCGCTACGCCAAGCCGTATTGCACCATCTTCCAGTGCAGGAACAGCGCCGATTCGCGCAGGTGCTCCATACCAACATCCGGATCCTGGCCGTCCTCGATCGAGATCCACCCGGAAAACCCGATCGACACCAGAACCTGAAAGATGCGGTCGTAGTCGACCAAGCCCTTGCCGATGACGCCATGCTTGATAAATGGTGCATAGCCGGTCATTGGGTCAGCGTCCATCCGGCGCAGGTCCTCGAGGGTTCCACCTTCAAGCGAACGATCGGAGGCGTGCATCGAAACCAAGCGATGTTTGACCGCGTCCAGGAGCTCGTACGGATCGTCTCCGGCGATAATCGCGTTCGAGGGGTCGTAGTTGACGCCAAGCCACGGCGAGTCGATGCCGTTCAGGATTTCCAGGAAAATATCCTTGCGCTGGGCAAACTCCGGATATTTCCAATACCCATCCTTGTAATGGTTTTCCAACACCAGCACGACATTTCCTGCCTCGGCGTATGGCAGAAGCTGCTCAATACACTCGACAACCCATGCGATACCTTCCTCGCGGCCGACGCCTGGGATACGTTGACCGGAGAGAACGCGACAGCTGCGCCCGCCAAGCAGCGCAACGGCCTCGATAATCAGTCTCATGTGCTCAACCTCAGCATCGCGCGCCGCAGGCTCGCGACGGATGAAATCAGGGGAGGCACACATCATCGGGGCGGTCAAGCCACGTTCTTCCGTGTAGGCACGAATGCGCCGAAGATCGGCTGGCTCAAACGAATCGAGCAGTGGCGGATAGAGCTCAAGTCCTTGGACATAGGGCAGTGAGCTGGCCATTTCGATCCAGTCGAACAACGTCAGCGTGCGATGCACGATCAGATCATCGAGAAAGCACTTAGGAAAGACAGCAAGCTGCGACGGCATACATGTGCTCGCGTTTGTGTTCAGCGTGGTACCGTAATCGGGTACTGCTCAAGATCCAAGACGGCGCCCGTCACGACCGCGCTCGCATCCGAGGCGAAGTAGAGGGCTGCCAGCGCGACGTCGTTCGGCAACAACATTCTTCCAAAGGGTCGGCTCTTAATAGCCTCGTCCAGCCAATCTTCCCGACCCGTTTCCCGGACCTGCACCCGATGCTCGCCTTCAGTCAACGTCCAGCCGACATTCAGCTGATTGATGCGAATATGGTCACGGTTCAGGGCCTGGGACGCATTGCGCGTAAAGGTCATCAGCCCGCCTTTCGAGACCGAGTAT
>JADDQE010000116.1 GCA_016781525.1 bacterium
TCACATATCACACGTCAGTTGGTCAGGTGCACTGCCACACAGGCGACAAAAAATCGAGGGTGCCTTGAAAGCGACCGCTCGATGCATTGCGCATTGTTCTCGTCTGCTCACTTGAGCGAGACAAATGCCGTCGTTTGACGACTAGTGAAGTGTACCACCGACACTTTCACTTGTCAAGGCTCATTTCTGAACTCTTGAACTCCGCTTTCGCGGCTGCCTGCGAAGGTCGTTCGTTGACAGCCGCGGTAGTGTACCACGCCGAAAGCTTTTGTCAAATCATGGCATTCCGGCTGCCGTAGCGCTTTCTATAGCCTTAAAACAAAACATCGTGTGCGGCTCCGCGTTTGAGCTTTGGATGAGTTTTCACCAGCACTAGCGCCACTCCCGTCCGAAAGCGATCATGTCGGCTAAAACAGCTGATGCTGTTACTTCGGTGCCCGCACCAGGCCCGCGTACGCTCAGCGGGCGCTCGCGATACCGCTGTGTGTGATACACAACCAGGTTATCCGGTCCGCGCAGGCTCCCCAAGGGATCATTGGGAGCTACCTCGGTCAGCCCGACCGTGCTTCCTGCGCCCAACACTTGTGCAACGTACCGCCACGTCGTGTTGGGGACGGTCTCAAACCGACGACGATACTCTTCGTCAAGTGTCGGCAGCTGGTCCATAAACTCGGCGACACTCAACGTGCCCAGCTCCGGCGGGAACAGGGGTGTAACGGATATATCAGCTAGCTCAGCCGAGAAGCCGCTTGTACGTGCCAAAATCAGCGCCTTGCGGGCAACATCCATCCCGCTGAGATCCTCGCGCGGGTCCGGTTCGGTCCAGCCTCGTCGCTTTGCCTCGACCACTGCGTCTGAAAACCGGCGGCCATCTTGGAGCTCGGTCGTCAGAAAGCCAAGTGTGCCGCTAAAGCATCCTGCGATGCGTTCTATGCCATCGCCAGTATCCACTAGGCTACGCAAGGTGGAAATCACGGGCAGGCCCGCCCCTACGGTCGCTTCATAGCGGGTATGACCGCGCTCGGTGAGTGCCTTAAAGCTTTCAATAGTTCCGCACAACGGCTTTTTGTTGGCCAAGACCACCCGATGTCCTTGTGCAGCAGCTTCGGCCAAGCCAGCCTCGGCTCCAGCCTGCGCTGTTACATCGACGACCAGGCTGTGCACCGGCGTGAGCAAGTTTTGCCAGTCGACCAAAGGGCCTCCGGCCGGCACATCGGCTAACGAGCCGCCGCTCTGCTTTGCAGCGATCGCCTCAAGCAGTGTTGCCGGTGGTATCCGCTCATCGGCAACAATTGCGCCTTGCCGGTCGGCGAGGGCCGTATAAGCGAAGCGAAAGCCATATCGTGCACCATAATGGGCGTTGAAATGAAGTACTTGCTCAACGAGCACACGGCCCACTCCACCCATCCCAATTTGAATGACTGGGATGCGTTGCATACTAAGCTCCTCGTTCGCGTGTCGTCGCCAGCATCTCGCGGGCTGCTGCGACCACATCGAACACATCGACGTTACGCATACACTGCATAGCACAAGGACAATCCGGCACCGCAGCGCCCGCAAAAAAGCACGGGCTATATTCGGTGGGATGCCACACATAGCGGGTCAAGTTACCGTAGGGCCCATACACCTGCGGATCGCTTGGCCCAAAGACCGCGACTGTTGGGGTTTCAACAGCAGTCGCCAAGTGCATCATGCCGGTATCATGCCCCAAAAACAAAGCGGAGCGCTGCAACAGCGCGCCGAGCTCGTCCCAGTCCCAGTGTCGCACAAGCGCTCGCGCCTCGGTGCGCATCGCAGAGCTTACCTGCGCAACAGCAGCCTCATCACCCGGCCCACCCACGATCAGGATCCGCACTCCGTGGGCGTGCAAGGCGTCCACTACCGCCGCCCAGCGTTCGGGAAACCAGCGCTTACGTGGCAGCGACATCCCGGGATTATGCCCACCGCCGGGATGGATAATAACAAGGGGTGCGTCCCCGACCTGCTCGCGCTCAATGAGTGCATCTGCCACTTGCGCACCCTTCTGCGTCGGGAAGAAAAACAGCCGTTGAGGTGGGACCGGGAGGCCGGCCGCCGGTGCCAGCCTACCGTATACCGCCGCCTCATGCATGACCTCAAACGCCACCGGAACTCGATGAGTATAGGCAAAGCCGCGGCCTGCACTATCGAGACCGACTCGTACGGGGATACCCGCGAGCCAGACAAGCAGCGTCAGCGTCGGCGAGCGATCGGGAACAAACGCGACGTCGAATTGCCGGGTGCGCAGCACCCGCACAGTCGCTACGAAAGAGCCAAGCGTCCAGCGATCGGGCAATGTGAGCGTATCGTCTATGTGCGGGCTGGTTGCCACCATCGGCTTCGACCACCGACCCACCGCGTACATAAGCTGAGCCGTGGGGAAACTCGCTCGGATCGTGGCGACAAGCGGTGTTGTCAGCAGCACATCCCCAAGGCAGCACGGCTTGACGACCAGAATCGAGCGCGGCAGCCCAAGTAGTGTAGGCGGCTGACGGCAAAAACACAACCGCAGCAAGCTCGTCAGGAGCGTTATCAGTCGGGTACGCACGCGTTACCGCTGGGGGTCGACGATGGCAAAAGTAAATTCACCCTCGGTGGCAACTGCTCCCTCAACTGTCGCCACACCGCGACCCTTGCCGATTGAGCGGCGCATTTTTTCGAGCGTAACCTCGAGGCGCAGCGTGTCGCCCGGCTTAACAATTCTGCGGAAGCGCACGCCGTCGATGCCGGCAAAGAGCGCCAACTTGCCACGTTGCTCGGGCTGACTTAGCAGCGCTACAGCGCCGACCTGTGCTAGCGCTTCGATATGTAACACCCCAGGCATAATCGGCTGCCCTGGGAAATGACCTGCGAAGAAGGGCTCGTTAATCGTGACTTGCTTCAGCCCGACAGCCCGTACGCCGGCTTCCAGCTCCAGAATACGATCCACCAACAGAAACGGTGGCCGATGCGGAATGATCTCCATGATCTGTTCAATGGTCAGCATACGACGCCCCTAACTGAACAAAGACCTGATGTACTGCGATGCTCTCTGCGGCCTGCTCTTCCCAATCCGCGGATTATAGCATCATGCAGGTCTATGCTAGAATACCGGCGGCACGTCGGCCAGCAGTGATATGTAGGAATGTATGCGGATCGCGATCAGCGGGATGTTTTGGACCGAGCCATTCGTCGGCAGCGGTCAATATCTCCATCATCTCGTTGATCACTTTGCCAGCCACCCAACCGACCACAGCTTCACGCTTCTGATCCCTCGGTTTCGGGTCACGGAACACGAGCAGCCCACAATCCCGCATATTCAAACAGTTTTAGTGCCGACACCTTTCGACCGGCACAACGAAAATCTGGCTAAGCTTTGGTTTGAGCAGATCGCTTTTGGGCAAGTTTGCCGCAAGCTGCGGGCCGAACTGGTGCATGTGCCGTACTTCGGGCCGCCGCGTCTCGCGCTGCTGCCGTTGTTGGTAACCGTTCACGATCTGATTCCGCTGCTCGTGCCCGAGAACCGCGGAGGTCGAGCCGTTCAGCTTTACATGCGCCTTGCAGCTGCGGGTACACGACATGCGCATCTAATTATCGCGGACTCGCTCCATACGAAACAGGATGTCGTACGCCATCTTGGCGTCAGCCCGGAGCGGGTCGTTGTCACACATCTAGCCGCCTCGGAAGCGCTTCAGCCCCAGCCCCGCGAGCAAATCGCGGCGGTCGAAGAGCGCTTCCAGCTCGCAGACCCATATATATTCTACATCGGGGGCTTTCAGGCCCACAAAAATCTAGAAACTGCGATTCGCGCGTTTGCGCGCGCCCGAGCGAGGCTGGATCGCCGAGTTGTATTTGCGATTGCCGGCCGTCAACCTACCTCTGTATCGGCAATTTTTCCTGATATCAATCGCGTGATTTTAGAAGAGAACATTGCCTCAGACGTCGTGTTCCTGGGCGCCATCAGCGAGGAACAGAAGGCCAGCTTAATGAGCGGCTGCCAGGCTTTTGTCTTTCCATCACGGTACGAAGGCTTTGGCTTACCACCCCTCGAGGCAATGCAGTGCGGCGCGCCCGTACTTGCGTCGGCCACCACCAGTGTGGGCGAGATCGTGGGCGATGGTGGACTGAGGCTGCCGCCCGACGACGTCGAAGCGTGGGCCGCGGCGATAGTACGTGTGCTCGGCGACGAGACTGAGCGAGCACGGCTGCGGAGCCAGGGTCTTCGACGCGCCCAAGATTTTAGCTGGACCCGAACAGTGCAGCAAACGCTCCTGGTGTATGAGCAATTCGGTCCGCGCGGGTAGCTCGGCGGCCAGCAGTGCCGCCACGTGTTGGAGCCAGAACTGCAGCACCTGGGATTGTCATATAGTGTGGATCTGTGAATATGAAGATCTTGATGTTATCCAAAGCCCTAGTGGTAGGAACGTATCAGCGCAAGGCAGAAGAGCTAGCTGCTCTACCTGGCGTGGAGCTCACGGTGGCCGTGCCGCCCGTCTGGCACGAGCCAGGTGCTGGGCCGGTTGAGCTTGAGCGCCGCCACACGAACGGCTACCAGCTCGCGGTTCTGCCGATGTGGCTCAACGGCCATTTCCACCTCCACTTTTACCCGGGTCTGAAGCGCCTGGTCGAGCTCATCAAGCCGGATGTTTTTCACATTGACGAGGAATCGTTCAACTTCGCGACGTTTCAGGGTATGCAGCTGGGCGTACAGCATCGCGCCAAGTGCTGCTTTTACAACTGGGCGAACATCGATCGACGCTACCCGCCGCCCTTTTCAAGCTTTGAACGCTATAACCTCAAGCACGCCGCGGCGGCAATTGCGGGCAATCACGAAGCTGCAGAGATCATCGAGCGGCACGGCTACGAAGGACCGATCCATGTGCTCCCGCAGTTCGGAGTAGATCCCGAGCTCTTCTATCCGGCACCCGAGCCGCTGCCGGAGACCCCGTTCCGTGTTGGCTATTTTGGGCGGATGCTGGAGCAGAAAGGCCTGCTGGATCTGGTTGAGGCTATGGCGCGCCTGCCCGATAACGTGCACTTGCTCTTGGTGGGGTATGGCGATCTCCTCCCGAAGGTCGAGACGCGCGTGGGCGAGCTGAAGCTGCAGCAGCGCGTTGAGATCAAGCCGCGCGTGGCATCGGGCGACGTCGCCGATGAGATGCGGAAGATCCATACCTTTGTGCTCCCGTCGCGTACGACATCGCGCTGGAAAGAGCAGTTTGGCCGGGTGTTGCCCGAGGCCATGGCCTCCGGAGTGCCGCCGATCGGCTCCACTAGCGGCGAAATACCCCATGTCATTGGCGACGCAGGGCTGATTTTTCGCGAAGGAGACCCTGCGGATCTTGCCGACAAGATCCGGACGTTGATGGAGCAGCCCGAGCTCCGCATGGAACTGGCACGAAAAGGCCGCCAGCGCGCGCTCGACTATTACACCCAGCGCGCGCTCGCGAAGCAGTACTATGACGTGTATCAGCAGATGCTCGAGCAGCCATAGCACTGCGTCTGACCGCGCAGGCCTGCGCGGATGAAGAATGTTAGCGCGGCTTGAGTAAGCGTAGAATGCCGGCGTGGAAGAATTGGGTTCGCTCCGCGGACGTCCCAAATCGTTGGGCAAGATCGATCGCACGCTCGGAAAAGCTCAGCAGACGATACAGCCGTTGCCGGACCCGCAAATCATCCTGCAGCGGTTTGCGTTCCTTGTAACCGTGCAGGAACGAATCCGAGAACGGATACAGCTCCGCGGAATCGCGCCAGAGCTGCGCAAACTCCCACGCAGCGTCGGCCACCAACGACCGGTGCCAGTCAAGAATCGCCGCGACATGCCACTGCGAGCCTTCTTGCCGTAGAACGACGTTCCATAACCCTAGATCAGTATGAGTCAGGGTTGGCGGGGAAGGCGTGTCGAAGAGCGCATCGCCATCGTTGAGCACAGTAATGAGCTCGTCGAGCGTTGCCGGCGACAGCAGCCCAACCTGTTGAGCTTGCTCATACACCCGTACAATCCTTTGATTAACGATTTCGGTCCAACGCCCTGACTGTATCGCTGCGGGCCCAAAGCCAACGAACTCGCCATAGACTGTCCATGATAGTCCATGAGCTGCCGCACACATCCGGCCCAACTCTTCGGAAAGATGCTCGCGGATAGCTACATCCAATCCGACCCAGACTGTATTCCCACGAACGCCCTCGACATAGCTCAAGCAGAGTACATCCCACGGAACGATATCGCGACGTGTATCAAGGGCGAGCACCTGTGGCCCTGGAACATCAGTCGCGCGCCGTAGACGTCGATATACGACCGCTTCCCATGGGAGCGTTGGCAGCTCAGGAACCTTTTGGTTGAGCCGCACGACGACCTCACCATTTACCAGGAGCATCGGCTCTGAGTGATTCGGGTGGAACGGAAAGGCCGTGTGCAGCGGGCCCAGCCCGTGGCGCTCCATGAGCGACACAAGAGCTTCGCGGGTGAGGCCGGGTAACAGCGGCGTTTCTTCACTCATATCACTTCCCTGCTACGCCACTGGGCGATATTTTCGACTGTGTAGCCCGCCGCCAGCAATACCTCATCGGTATGTTGTCCAAGCAACGGCGGTGGCAGACGTACCTCGGCCGGAGTTTGCGAAAGCACAAAAGGTACGCTAAGGAGACGAATATCCCCGGCGACCGGATGCTCAACAGATGTAACCAGCTGCTCATGCCGCACCTGCTCATCGGCAAAGACTTGGGAAATATGGTTGACTGGCGCGGCTGGAACCTGGGCCGCGGCGAATGCTTCCAGCCATGCGGAGGCAGGACGCGTCGCTAGTCGCTGCTGGAGCAACGGGATGAGTACCCCGCGGTTGGCAACGCGCTGTGGGTTCGTGGCGAAGCGCGGGTCGTCGGTCCAGCCCGACTCCTGCAGCACCTCGCAGCAGCGCCGCCATTGAGCATCATTGCCGACCGTGAGCACAATCGGCTGGTCCAGCGTAGCGAAGAGCTGGTACGGAACAATTGCGGCGTGGGCGTTGCCCCAGCGGGCCGGCTCTGCTTCGGTGGCGAGATAACCGCCGCCGATATTGACCAAGGCCGCTACCGCGGAGCGCAGCAAGGAGCAGTCGACGCGCTGTCCAGCACCGGTCGTCTCCGCAACCCGTAGGGCAGCCAAGGTAGCGTTAGCGGCATATAATCCCGTCAAGACATCGACAAGCGCCACGCCGGTCTTCATCGGCACCCCGTGGGGCTCACCGGTAATGCTCATCCAGCCGCTCTCGGCTTGTAGCAAAAAGTCATAGCCTAGCTGGTGTGCTCTGGGACCATCGGAGCCATACGCCGAAATTACGGTATGGATCAGTGCTGGCTGGAGCTGCCATAGCTTCGCGTCGCTAAAGCCCCAACGCTCCATTGTTCCCGGCTTGAAATTATCGACCAGAACCTGGCTCTGTCTGATCAGTCGTTCGAAAATCTCGTGGCCTTCCGGGTGCGCTAGGTTAAGCGTGAGGCTACGCTTGTTACAATTTGCAGCCCAAAAGTATGGACTTTCACCCGCAACAAAGGGTGGCCCCCAAGAGCGGGTCTCGTCGCCGCGCCCCGGCTGCTCCACCTTGATCACATCCGCCCCGAGGTCACCCAGCAGCATCGTGCAGTACGGTCCGGCCAGCACGCGGGAACAATCGAGCACAGTGATGCCTGCTAAGGGTCGCATATCGCAGCATTGTAGCAGGCATTGACGAGGATTGTGCTGGTGCTGCAGGGACTACTCGGAGGCACAGCACAAGAGCGTAGGAGTAGTGCGTGGTATAGTTCCAGACGAGAACCGGCTCACTTCTTATCGGAACGCTAGATGCCATGAAGAACGATCCTCGACCATATTCTGCAGCTCGATCCTGAGCACGATTATCAGCGGATTGTGTTTCTCAGCGGCGCCTATGAGTTCCCAGGATGCGCGGACAGGTCGTTCGACGGCTACCTGAGCGTAAGCAACCCGTGCTCCACACCAAGAAACGCCATCGCACGTATCCTCAGGGATACTGTATCGAAGAGCTAGGGACGCTTCCGGAGGCTCAGTAAGACCGGGTCAAGCGAACACAACGCTAGTATGGCGGGTGTGGGCACTATCCCATCTTAGGCTGCAAAATGTTCTAAGCAGGCGACACAAGCGCGAAGCCCGAGCCAATACCGGCGTCTGGTCAAAAGCCATGCGGCCGACACCGTCGCATCCGTGTCCGCCGCATGGCAACGCTCTCATGCCGAATTGACTGCTTCGGTCTAGCTGCTGGAGCCGCGCAGATCGCGGAGCGCCTGCCCAACCAGGTTCCGTGTCAACGGCAGCTTATACCCATTGTGCTCAAGCGGCGCGGCGTCGGCAACTGCGGCTCGCCCCGCCTCGCGTATGAGCTCCTCCGTCAGCGACTGTCCTTCGATAAGCGCCTCTGCCGTTGTGGCCCGCATAGGTGTGTTGGCTACCGCACCCACCACGATGCGCACGTTTCGCAGAACATCCGCTGCCACCTCCGCCGTGACGGCAACGCTCACGAGTGCATACGCCCAGGTCGCGCGATCCATTGCCTTAAGGTAGATGCTGCGTTGGGCCGGGGCAGCAGACTTCGGCACATGGACCTCGATAATCAGCTCATTTGGGCCGAGCCCATGCAAGGAGCGCCGCTGAGCAGTGGGCGGCTGTAAGAATTCGGCGACGGAGACCAGCCGCTCGCCCTGCGGCCCAATGATCCGGAGACGCGCATCCAAGGCGATCAGCGCGGCCGGTGGGTCGGAGGGGTAGACCGCGACACACGGCGACTGCTCGACGATCGCGTGGTACTCGTTGCGCCCATCACGAGCATGGCAAAGGTCACCGCCTTTGAGCCAGCAGTGAAAATCACCCCGATAATACCAACAGCGCACTTGCTGAAGTATGTTCCCGCCGATTGTGGCCATATTGCGCAGCTGGGGTGACGCCGCCAACGCGGACGCTTGGGCAAGTGCCGTGTAGTCACGGCGCACGTCAGGATGGCGCTCAAGGTCGTCCAAGGTTGTTAGCGCCCCAATGTGCAGGCCATCGTCGGCAACCCGAATGTAGCGCAGATTTGTCGCCCGCTTCAGATTGATCAGCCGTTCGGGCGCGACAATGCCCTCCTTCATCAGCGGCAGCATATCGGTGCCGCCCGCCAAGGGGCGCGTCCGGGCATCCAGCAGCGGAATAACTTCCTCGGCGCTGGCGATGTCGATATGGATAAAAGGCTGCATGTTTGCTCCCAGAACAGAGCACAAAGGACAGAGAAGATGTAAAGCCGTTCTGTTCTTTGTGCTCAGCCCTTAGCTCGATTCCCGCTCGAGCGCTTCTAAGACACGTCCAGGCGTAATCGGTAGATCGGCGATCCGTACACCAAGCGCATTCGCAACAGCATTGGCGATCGCGGCAGCCGTAGGAATGATCCCCGGCTCGCCCGCGCCTTTGGCTCCAGTCGAGTTGGCCTTGACGTCCGGAATATCGATCAGAATATTCTCAATTTCTGGCACGTCCGCAACCGTTGGCACCTTGTAGAACTCCAGATTAGGGTTGAGGACGGCACCGCGGCCGGTATCCACGACACGCTGCTCCGTCAACGCCAGGCCGAGTCCTTGGATAATGCCGCCGTAGATCTGCGAGTTGAAGGTTTGAGGGTTCATGATCCGGCCTGAATCATGCGCAGCCACGATCTTAAGGACCTTGACCTGTCCGGTCACGGTATCGACCTCCACCTCGGCAAACTGCACGCCCGACGTGACAACCGAAACATCATCCGGGTTGGGCCCGCGCGACCCTGTGCCCGTTAGCATGACGTCGCCGAGCTTGCCCATCACATCCTTTACCGACGCCAGCTCTTCATCACGCCGGTAGATCACGCCGCCTCGAATCTCGATCTCTTCCTGTGGAACATCACGCATCTGAGCAACGATATCGCACAGGTTGTTACGTAGGTCGTTGGCAGCGCTGCGCACGGCGGGCGTCATCGAGCCGGTGGTAATCGAGCCACCGGAGCCCGGCCCAAACGGACCCTGAAGGGTATCGCCAACGGTGACATTGACATGTTCAAGCGGGAGGCCAAGCTCCTCGGCTGCAACCTGTGCCAGGATGGTTCGTGTGCCGGTGCCCAGATCCTGCGTGCCGGTCATCACGGTCGCGGTGCCGTCGCTGTTGAGCAGCATCTCGGCATAGGCCGGAGGACCACCGCCGCCCCACCAAATTTGTGACGACATTCCGATACCGCGACGGTAACGACCATTGCTCTGGGCAGCTGTCGCTTGGTCCCTCTGATTGCGCCGCTCCCAGCCGATTGCGGCCGCGCCACGGCGGTAGCACTCTGCCACCGGAAAGGAGGAGAAGGGCTTGTCGTCGAGCTGGTCGGTGTCGGGGATATTTTTGCGGCGCAGCTCGAGCGGATCCATGTCAACCTTGGCCGCCAGCTCATCCATCGCGGCCTCAAGCCCGACCATTCCTTCCACAAAGCCAGGCGCCCGGAAGGCGGCCATCGGGCCAAGGTTGGTCAAAACGCCAGTGGTCTCGCTGCGGAAGTTAGGGCAGCGATACATCATCGAGGCCGGACCTTCCAGCATCGGGATCCAGCTCATCGCCGCGCCGCCCTCGCTGATGCCGTTATACTCGATCGCCGTCAGCGTACCATCGCGTTTCGCGCCGAGCTTGACACGTTGGATTGTCCGACCACGGTTACCCGCCTCGAGGTTTTCGCCCTCGCGGTCGTACATCAAGTGCACAGGACGGCGGAGTCGTTTGGCCAACGTCGCGGCGATGATCGTGTAGGCGTTGCCCGGAAACTTTGCGCCAAAACCGCCGCCCATATACGTTCCAACCGCGCGCACCTTACTCAAAGGAAGCTCCAGCTTCTTCGCCGCGAACTCTCTGACCCCAAAAGCATGCTGCGTCGACTCGTAAATCGTGAGCTGGTCGCCCTCCCAGTGGGCAACGCAGCCATGGGTCTCAAACGCGTTGTGCAGCGCGGTCGGAGTAGTGACGCGCACCTCGGCCACGACCTCGGCCTCGGCAAAACCTGCTTGAATGTCACCGCGCTCCTTGATGCGGGGCTTACCGTTGAGCAGATTATTGGGTTTGTTTGCTTGGACCTTGACTGCATCCTCGGCGAGAGCAGCCTCGGGATCGGCAACAAAGGGCCGCTCCTCGTAGTGTACCTCGATCAGCGCGGCTGCGTCAGCTGCGACATATGGGTCAAGCGCGACCACAACAGCGATCGGCTGGCCCGCGAAGCGTACCTCGCTCGACAGCAGATGCGTCTGGTCACTGCCCATTTTGATCTCGGGCGCATTTTCGGGCGTCATAATCTCAAGAACGCCCCGCACGGCCTTCGCCTTAGCCACATCGACCCGTCCGATCATTGCGCTGACGGCCTTTGCGCGCACCATACGGGCATACACCATTCCATTGAGCTGCACATCGTACGTATAGCGTGCCTCGCCGCTGACTCGTGCCGCCCCGTCGATACGCGGGGTAGGGTAACCGACGATGCCGAGCTCCTCGTTCTCACCCCATGGCGGGAGCTCGACACCCTCGACGATCGCGAATTTCTCCGAGACACGACCTTCGACGTTAATGGTGGTCTTTATAACTTTGGGCATGGATACACTCTCGGCACTCAGCTATCGGCCACCCGCAACCAGCTTAGGTCGTGGGAATCCCATAGCACAAGCATTGACGAAGTTACGCTGTCTTTCCCGACCCAGGCTTGGAAGTGACGGCCTGCTCCTTGGCAGCTGTGAGCACCGCCTCGACGATGCCACGATACGCACCGCAGCGGCACAGGTTTCCCGACATCCCCTCGACAACCTCGGCCTCGGTCGGCTGGGGGTTGCGCTCCAGCAGGGCGTGCGCCGCCAACACCTGTCCCGGCGTGCAGAACCCGCATTGAAGCGCGTCGTGTTGCACAAACGCTTGCTGCAGCGGATGGAGCGATCCTTCCTCGGACAAGCCCTCAATCGTCGTGATGCGCTTGCCTTCACACTCGATCGCCAGGGTCAAGCAGCTGTACACCGCAACGCCGTCGACTAAGACTGTACACGCGCCACAGTTGCCCATGTTGCAGACGAGCTTTGCTCCCGTCAAACCTAAATCGATCCGGAGCGTGTCCAGCAAGGTCCGGCGCGGCTCAATCTCGACATACTGTGTCAGGCCGTTGACATCCAACATGATGGCCGTCTTTTGTGGGCCATGCTCAATCATTTGATACTCCTTGATGGTTTCTCCGTTGTCAGAATTTGTGAAATTGCGTCAAACTCACTCGGCACCGTTATAGCAACAATCGTGCAGTCGAGCACGCACAAAAAATGCTTGACAGCGATCAGGCGGTATGCTACGATAAACGGGAATAGAACGTATGTTTGAAGAGTTTACACAGCGAGACGGAGCGAGTACATATGGTTCCTCAGTTCTTCCCACACCCTATCGGCGTGTATTCCACGACTCGTATTTCCGTGTATAGATTAGCGCATTGGATGTGCCCGTTTCGGAGCATATCTCGTTATTGAGGGTCCGGGGCGTACGCCTCCCCTGCCAGCCTCGCTGAGGCAGCACATAAATCGGAGTTCATACAGCAACAAGGAGCGTCGGACATGTCGAAGGATTTGAACAAAGTACAACTCACGGGCCGCCTCGGCAAAGACCCGGAGACCAAGTACACAGCGCAGGGGAACGCCGTTACACAATTTACCGTTGCATCGAACCGCTCGTGGAAGACGGCCGAGGGCGACGCCCGCGACGACACCGAATGGTTTACGGTTGTGGCATGGAACAAGCTCGGCGAAATCTGCGCGCAGTATCTCCGCAAGGGCTCGCGTGTGTATATCGAAGGCCGGCTACAAACCCGCTCATGGGAAGACCAGGAGAGCGGCCAGAAGCGCTACAAGACCGAGGTGATCGCCAACGATATGATCATGCTGGACTCGAAGCAGAACAACATGGCCGGGGACTATGGCGACGCGGATATGGGCGACGCCGAGCCCGAGCCGATGCGTCCAGCGGCACCCGCCCGCCGACCAGCTCCGCCGGCAAACAATGGCGCTCCGGCACGCCCCACCGGTGCTCCCAGCGCGCGGCCAACCAATGCCGCGACGCCTTCGGCAGCACGCCGTCCCAGCACCGTAATCGAGGACGACGAGGATTTACCTTTCTAAGATAGACCTTTTCTGACCGTCCAGCTACGGTAGCTGGATACCGGCAACATACCAAGCATCGCGCCAAGGGGAGGAACGCAGGTTGGGCTGCTTCCTCCCCTTGGCTGTGTCCTGAGCTTTTATCCTAGCTGTCAAGCCACGGGATCACCCATGCCGTCCAGCACTACCTGGCGATTGCGCAGAAGGCACTTGGACGAATAACCGGTTATCGTCCGGCACGTGGTCAGCGTCGTCCAGCCGAGCCGCATGACCATCGACAAGCACGGCCGCGGACAAGGCGATCCACGCCGCTCAGGAACACCAACGGCACCTGCTGCCAAAGCCTTGGAGCGCCGCACCTACGAGGATATGCTTCGGTCCTACCGGGATGAGATTGCGCGCCTCGAAAAGCACAACGAACAGTTACGTGCACAGATGGACCTCATCGACTACACCATCGCGCGGCTCCCGATCAATGTAGAAGAGTTGTACCGGCCCATGCCGAAGCCGGATCGTAGCGTGGCCCACAGCGGACGGCGCACGAAGCGGGGGTAGGCGATAATGAACGAGCAGCCTCCGCCGCAGCGCCCTGCCTGCTCGACCCAAACGGGTAAATGTCTTCGTCATGCCTCCATTGCTGGCGGCACGCGATCTGCAACAGGACCCTTGTTGGGGCTAAGCTGACCCCAGGCTTGGAAAGGGAGTG
>JADDQE010000146.1 GCA_016781525.1 bacterium
TCATTATTCCCGGACGGATTCACGGCACGCCTGCAGAATCTGCCCTCGGTGGTGCTCTGTGGCGTACAATATCCGGTTATGGAACACGCTGAAGCTTTGCCGTGGCTAATGTTTGCTTTTGCTGATGAAAGTGGACGCTGCAGTCCCCAGGTCTTCACACGGCCTGTCGATATCATAACGGCCTACGACTTGTCTGAAGTGCGCGCTAGCCTGCGTAAGGTCCAGCAGGGGGTTCAGAATGGCCTGTATGCTGCTGGATTTGTATCTTACGAGGCCGCGCCGGCCTTCGATTCAGCACTCCGTGTCGTCCGCCCAGGTGCGCTCCCGCTACTGTGGTTTGGGTTATTTCGTTCGCCCTCACCAGAGGTGCAACGCGAAGTCGCCTCCTTCAATGTCGGTGACTGGCAACCGACGGTCGACGAGCCTACCTATGCCAAGCATGTTGCCGACATACGGGCTGCGATCGCCGCGGGCACGACCTACCAGACCAACTACACCCTGCGACTGCAAGCGCCCTTTACGGGCGATAGCTGGGGCTACTTCCAAAAGCTGCAGCGTGCTCAGCCCGCGAACTACTGTGCTTATCTCGATCTCGGTCGCCATCAAATTCTGTCGGTCTCGCCTGAGCTCTTCTTTGATTGGCGGGAAGGACGGATCACGACCAAGCCCATGAAGGGAACTGCCCGACGTGGCCGGTTTTTGGAGGAAGACCAAGCGCGCGCGGCTTGGCTACACGTTTCACCGAAGAACCGCGCCGAGAATTTAATGATTGTCGACCTGCTACGTAACGATCTCGGGCGTATCGCAACCATCGGCACGGTAAAGGTGCCGGCGCTCTTTGAGATTGAGCGGTACCCAACCGTGCTGCAAATGACCTCCACGGTTACAGCCGAGACGCGCGCGGCAACAACGCTAGAGGAAGTATTTGCCGCGCTATTTCCGTGTGGATCGGTAACCGGCGCGCCTAAAGCAAGTACGATGCAGCTGATCGCCGAGCTAGAAAATCGGCCTCGCGGGGTGTACTGTGGTGCGATTGGGCTGATTCGTCCGAGCGGCGAAGCGACCTTCAACGTTGCCATTCGCACCGTGGTGATCGACATTGACCAGGGACTGGCTGAGTACGGCGTGGGCGGTGGCATCACCTGGGACTCTGCGGCGGGAGACGAATATCAGGAGGCGCTGACCAAAGCAGCCCTGCTTGGACTGGAGCGCCCACCGTTTGAGCTGCTTGAAACGCTCCGCCTTGAGCAGGGCTCGTACACGCTGCTAGAAGAGCACCTCCAGCGCCTCAGCAGCAGCGCGGCATATTTCGACATTCCTTGTTCCTTGAACCGGATCCGTAGAGCGCTGGAGGAGCATGCAGCCGAGCACCGCTCCTCTACGCGCCGGGTGCGACTACTGGTAGCCGAGAATGGCACCGTACGGATCGAAAGCCAACCAATCATCGATACATCCAAGCCCACGTTGCGAGCCGCCCTGGCGCACCAGCCGGTACAACGGGACAATATTTGGCTGACCCACAAAACAACCAATCGGCGGGTCTATGAAGACCTGCGCGCGACGCAGCCGGATTGGGACGAGATCTTGCTGTGGAATGAAGCCGGCGAGCTCACAGAGTTTACGACCGGCAATCTTGTCGTCGAGATCGAGGGGCAGCGCTGGACGCCGCCGCACGCTTGTGGTCTGCTGCCTGGAACACTCCGAGCCGCGCTACTCAAGGATGGGCTTATCCGCGAACGGACACTGCGGATGAGGGATCTCAAGCACGCGACCAAGCTCTGGCTGATTAACAGCGTCCGCGGCTGGGTTCCTATCGAGCTGATGCCGGCGCTGGCCGTTTTCAAGAATTGATGGGCGTATTCGCGCTTAGGCCTATGGTAGAATGGCGGCAAGGAAGCATTACGTTGCGTGGATCTATGCCGACACCGATTACCTATGTTGCCACGGCGGAGGAAACGCGGCAATTCGAAGCAGCTGCGGTCGAACAGGGCGCGACCTGGTCTGAGTTGATGGAGCGAGCAGGGCAAGGCATTGCCGACATTTTGCTCCAACGGCTTGGAGCGGCGCGGGACAAGCGTGTACTCGTTCTCGTGGGGCCCGGCAACAACGGAGGTGATGGGCTGGTTGTAGCCCGGCACCTCCACGATGCCGGGGCGAAGGTTGCGCTGTACATTTGGAAGCGACGGGAACGAACCGAGGACGAACCGTGGCGTTTGTGCCGGACACGCCGTATTCCCGAGCTGCGATCCGAAGCCGATGCGCTCCAAGTCGGCCTACGGCAAGCATCCCTCCGTGCCGACGTAGTTGTCGACGCATTGCTCGGCATCGGCGTGACTCGTCCGCTCGAAGCCGAGCTTGCAGTCATCGTGGACGCAGTGAACAGCATTCGAACAGGTCGCCCAGCGGCAGCACCGCTCATCGTCGCCGTTGACATACCCACCGGCGTGGATGCCGACAGCGGCGCGATTATGGGTGGAGCAGTAGCCGCAGACCTGACGGTCGCTACCGGTATTTTCAAGCGCGGCCACGTGTTATCACCTGGACGACAGCTGACCGGCGACGTACTATGTGTGCCAATTGGCTTACCAGACTTAATCGAGGAGAGCGCTATGGCTGAGTCGTTATCCGCCCAGACACTGCGCGCGCTGCTACCGGCGCGTGCTGCGGACGCCCATAAAGGAACTTTTGGCAAACTGATGGTCGTAGCCGGTGCCGGGCGCTATCCGGGGGCCGCCTTCCTTAGTGCGAGCGGCGCGCTGCGTACAGGCGCAGGGCTGGTGACTCTTGCCTGCGGCCGCTCGATTTTCGGAGCGCTGGCGGCCGCCTTGCACGAGACGACTTTCCTTCCGCTACCCGAGCAGGACTGGGGCGTGCTGGGAACAGATGCAGCACGTGAGGTGCTTCAACAGCTTGCAGGGTACACAGCACTCGTCGTGGGCCCTGGGCTCGGCAGCGAGGACGAGACAAAAACATTTATGGAACGGCTGCTTAAGCTTGATTCAGCGAAGACAGCCAGTGGCGTCGGCTTCCTGCATGTCTCGCCCGTCCAAGCCGCTGAGCGAGTGCGCAAGCTAGGGAGCAGCGTTGGATTTAGACGTGGCGCCGGGGCACCTCCTGCCGAGCGAGATGAGGCTCAGGCGAAGGAGCCCTCGGAGGCAGAGCTTCCCCCGACGGTGATTGATGCGGACGGCCTCAACTTGCTGGCGCAGATCGAGGACTGGTGGACCCGTGTTCCAGCAAACCGGTTTGTGCTCACCCCGCATCCGGGCGAGATGGCACGACTGCTCAAACTGAATGATGCCGCCGAGGTCAATTCCGATCGCCTAGGAGCGGCGCAACAGGCAGCGCGCGAGTGGCAGCAAATCGTCGTCCTCAAGGGAGCCGAGACGGTGATCGCTGCGCCCGACGGCAAGGCTAGCATTGGGCCGGTGGGCAATCCCGCTCTTGCGACTGCCGGTACAGGGGATGTTTTAGCCGGCATCATCGGCAGCTTGATAGCACAGGGGCTCGAGCCTTTCGACGCCGCTCGACTCGGGGTCTTCCTCCATGCGCAGGCCGGACAGATCGTTCGGCGGGAGATCGGTGAGGCAGGCGTCGTCGCCGGAGATTTGCTGGCTCGCCTTCCGCGGACGATTACAGAGTTACGAAATGCATCATAGGGACAGCGGGCATCGGAGCGTCGGGATACGATGCGAGCCAGTGCCAGTTGTTCCATATGCGAGTGCAGTATGCGTGCTACCGATCTGATCATCAAAAAGCGGGATGGTTTACAGTTGTCGGGCGACGAGATCACCTGGTTGATTGAGCGGTACACCGCTGGAGACGTACCCGACTACCAGATGGCAGCGTGGGCGATGGCGGTGCTATTCCGCGGCATGGATGATCGTGAGACAACCGACCTCACACTTGCAATGGCCCGCTCAGGTGATGTGCTCGATCTCCACGATGTAGCGCCGATCACTGTCGACAAGCACTCCACGGGGGGCGTCGGCGACAAGACCAGCCTCGTCCTTGGCCCGCTTGTTGCCGCCGTTGGGCTGACCGTCGCAAAAATGTCGGGACGAGGGCTTGGCTTTAGCGGTGGCACGCTGGATAAGCTCGAGTCGATCCCCGGCTTCCGTGTCGACCTGACCGCCGGCGAGTTTCGTGAGGCTGTACGCCAAATCGGTCTCGTGATTGCTGGACAGAGCGGTAACCTGGCGCCGGCGGACAAGCAGCTCTATGGCCTCCGCGATGTGACGGGCACTGTCGAGAGTATCCCGCTCATTGCGGCGAGTGTGATGTGTAAGAAGCTGGCATCCGGCGCGGATTGTATTGTGCTCGACGTCAAAGCTGGGCGCGGGGCTTTTATGAAGACGGTCGACGATGCGCGGGAGCTGGCGCAGCGGATGGTCGCGATCGGCCAGCGCTCTGGTCGGCGCGTGGCCGCATTGATTACGTCGATGGAACAGCCACTTGGGTATGCGATTGGCAACGCGCTTGAGGTTAAGGAGGCCATCGCAACACTGCAAGGGCGGGGGCCTCAGGACTTTGTTCAGCTCTGCCTTGCGCTTGGCACTCAGCTGGTCCTGTTGGCAGGCAAAGCTTCGGACGCAGCAGGCGCGGAGCGCCTCCTACGCGATGCACTCGAGAGCGGCGCGGCCTGGGAAAAGTTCCGTGCCTTGGTTGCCTACCAGGGAGGTGATCTTGCGATCATCGACGACCCGCGGCTACTACCCGAGGCAACCACGGTCGAACCTGTTTTCGCACGTGATGAGGGCTATGTCGCGCGCATCGACGCGCTTGAGCTTGGTCTTGTAACCA
Organism: bacterium; assembly: GCA_016781525.1. Classification (GTDB taxonomy): domain Bacteria; phylum Chloroflexota; class Chloroflexia; order Chloroflexales; family Kallotenuaceae; genus LB3-1. The sequence goes on from JADDQE010000146.1 coordinate 4,804, forward strand.
GCGATCTAGGCGGTGGCCGCCAGCGGAAGGGAGACCCGATCGATCCAAGCGTGGGCGTTGTGCTAGAGCGCAAGGTGGGTGACTGGGTTGCACAAGGAACACCGCTCGCGACTGTGCATGCGAGTCGGGCTACGGACATTGAGCGCATGCGTGCGCGAGTTGAAGGGGCGTTTGAGGTGAGCGATGCTCCACCCTCCGCTTCGCCGCTGGTCTACGAGACGGTACAATGATCGGGGACTCCGACTGTTAGGAGGTCCGCTCGCACGAGGCCCGCGAGCCCTGAGCGACGGCACTCGACACGTTATCCGAAACATTAAGCTGCGAAACGCCATGCCAATATATGAATATGCTTGTGCGACATGTAAGGGTCGCTTTCAGAAGCTAACAACCGGCTTCAACCCGCCCGCCGACCTGAAATGTCCGCGCTGCGGCAGCGTCGACGTACGTAAGGCGGTGTCGCGATTCGCCGTCATGCAGTCGGAGGAAGCACGCCTCGAGTCGCTTGCCGACCCTTCGACCTTTGGCGGGGTCGACGAGAACGATCCGGCATCAGTCGCGCGTTGGGCCAAGAAAATGGGCCAGGCGATGGGTGAAGACATCGGCGACGACTGGGATCAGGTCGTCGACGAGATGCTGGAGGAAGAAATGAATGGCGGGCAGGCCGAGCGGGATAAGAGCGACGATTTAGGTTGGGGCTAGCAGCCGGCCCAACCCGAGCTTGCTCCTCCTGGGATTGCTCGCACAGGCTCATTGGATAAGAACGGGGCCGGGCGTAGTTCCAAGATTATTGGTATGATTCCCCAATCTACACTAGCCTTATCAAGCTGTAGCCGCACAGAGCAGGATGGCTAGCAGCTACTAGCTGTCAGTGAGTGGCTGACAGCGCAATTCGAGGAAGAGCATGTTTCGACGACTATTCGGCGGCGATGACCGCAAGCAAGAGCAGCAGGCGGATCAGGCGCAGCTACAGGAGCAGGCAGCCCCACCCCAGGCCGCGCCGCCCGCACCCCAGGCCGCACCGCCCGCACCGGAGCCACCTACGCCGCAGCCCCAAACACGTCTGTTTGCCAGCGTCGACGCGCTCGACGTCGAGGCACAGCGGATCGCGCAGGCAGAAGCCGAGGCGGAGCGCCGACGTGCGGGAGGGTTCCGCCGTTTCTTCGGAGGCCAAGAGCGCACCGAGCAGGAAATTCAGCGAGAGGTCGAGAAAACCACCGCAGCGGTTCAAAAGACCCGCTCGACAGGCATGTTCGGCCGCATCTCGGAGATGTTTAAGGTCGATCAGCTGATAACACCCGAGCTCTGGGAAGAGCTGGAGGAGCTGATGATCGCGGGTGACGTCGGCGTCGACACAACATTGAAGGTCATCGAGCGCGTTCAGACGCAAGTCGAGCGCAACAACATTTACCGCGCCAGCGATGCACGATCTCTGTTGAAGCAGGAGTTGGTCAACCTGCTGCAGGTTGACCAGCCGCAGTACGCGGAGAGCACTACCAAGCCGTACATAATGCTGGTTATTGGGGTGAACGGCGCTGGAAAGACGACGCTGATTGCGAAGATTGCGAACCGATATAAACACGAGATGGGCAAGGAGGTCATCCTTGGAGCCGCCGACACCTTCCGTGCTGCCGCGGTTGAGCAGCTGCAAACGTGGGCTGATCGCGTCGGGGTTCCTGTCATTGCGCAAGGACAGGGCGCGGATCCAGGTGCTGTCGCCTTCGACGCGATCCAAGCGACTTACACGCGCGACGGAGATGTGCTAATCATCGATACCGCGGGCCGGCTCCAAGCGAAATATAACCTGATGAAGGAGCTGGAGAAAATCGTAAAGATCGTGCGTAAGCGAACGGACATAGCGCCACATGAAGTGCTGCTCGTGGTCGATGCAACCACGGGCCAGAACGGCATCTCACAGGCCAAGGCGTTTATGGAGGCAGCAGACGTCACGCACCTCGCACTGACAAAGCTCGACAGCAGCGCAAAGGGCGGTGTCGCCTTTGCAATGGTCCAAGAGATCAAGCGACCGATCAAGTATATCGGCACCGGCGAGAAGCTTGACGACGTTGCGATCTTCGATCCGCAAGCGTTCGTAGATGCTCTCTTCGAAGACTGATCACAGTGACCGGGCATTGGAACGAGAGGAGCGTCGTAGGTACGGCGCTCCTCTCGTCGTTTCTTTACAGGGAGCGCGATCGCAGGGTGCTGTTGCGGCATCAGACAAGTGACGATGATGCCGCCCCTAGCCCGTCGCGGGCTACGGAGTACAGATACGGCGGGAGGTCGCTTCCCAGTATCACCATGACATTTTGCCTCTGTTCATGCTTCGCGCCGCCGCGGACCGTCGTGCTGATAGGCGCCACTTCCCGCGGCCGGTGAATGTACAAGACGGCCTACACCACCAAGGCCTGCGAACGCCCGCCGCAATGGCCTCAGCGTGCAGGAGGTCTCGGTCCATGCTACACTATACTCCTCGAAAACGTCGACTGATCCGAAACGAAGGAGCACCTATGGTTGCCTGTCCTGTTTGTCAGCAGAAGCTCCGCCTAAACTTTACCATGCTGGTGGGCTCGATTGTGGTCTGCCCTAAGTGTGGTACAGACTTACGAATCACAAGCCGTGATCCCGATCGGCTCGAGGCCGTTCCCGAGGAAGAGACCCTGAATGCTGAAGGCAAGCCCGAAAGTTATGCGTAATCGGTGGCCCGGGGCACGGAGCACAAGCGGACGAGCGCTTGGCTCCGCACTGCTTTGTTCGCTTTTCGGGGTGCTGCTGACCGGCTGTTTTCTGATTTCCGGCCCAGTCGAGTCAACCGATAATACACCCGACGGCGGCAACGTTTACGTCGGCTTTGTCAGCGCCGACGGCGAGGAGATCCGAACGGTAACGACCAATTTTCCAAATCAGACGCTTGAAGTGACGGTTTTCGCCCAGAATCAACGTGGTCAGATGCGGCTGGAGATCATGGATGTGCAAAACAGCGTCTCGCTTAGCGTAGAAGGGCAGGCTGAGGAGCAGGCGCGCGTCGCTACTGTGCGGACGAACGCTGCGGGAGAGTTTCGCTATCGTGTGCGAGCGACGGGAGCCCAGCGAGGCTCTTTTCAGATTCTCTATCAACCTACCGACGGCTGATGTCCAAGATTGTGTTGCGGCCGCGGCGGTCCGGTCCACTGCTGGCGCTTGTTGGTTATCTTACCGTTCTTTTGCTGCTTACCTTGATGCCGCCCCGCTTCGAGGTGCGGCAACGCCTCCAGCTGGTGCCGTTTGAAACAATAATTGCGCAAATGCGTACGGGTGGCTGGCCCTTCGTCATCAATGTTTTGGGCAATATCGCGGCCCTGATTCCTCTAGGAATACTCGTACCCGCCTCGGCCAGGCCGCTACGCTCGTTCGCGAGCATCGCACTCGTTGGGGTACTCACCAGCGCAACCATCGAGCTACTCCAATGGATGGTTACAGCTCGCGTCGCCGATGTCGATGACGTCCTGCTTAACCTTGTGGGTGCCGTCGCAGGCTATGCGTTCTACCGGCACAGGACGTACTCTGAGCGAACAAAAGCGATGCGGCAAGTCGACAGCGCGTAGCAGCCGTCACTTGGGTCGAACCACGCTTGCTTGCCACGAGCGTTGCCTAGTTGCGAATCCCCAGGAGTAGACACAGAGCGCGGAGCTGGTGTTGAAGCCTTGCCAGTCCGATTGGCAGTGTCCGGCTTGTATTTGATGGCCACCCCCTCTGCTCTGTCCCGGCACAACGTTTGCTCACACTACGGCGAAGTAGAGGAGGAGATTATTCATGGATTCGCAGCAAGCCCGAACACTAGCGGAGCAGTTTATCGATGCGCTGCACAAGCTTGAACAGGGCAGCGAGCAGGACGTCGACGAGCTGGCCAATATGTACAGCGATGATGCACGCCTCACGAATGCCGCTCTGAAGCTTTCAGGCGAGGAGTATACCGGCCAGGATGGCGCGCGTACGTTCTGGACACAGTATCGGCGTACGTTTGGTCAGGCCCGCTCAGAGTTCTTTCAAGTAACCGTCAACGACGAGGCGGCCGGTCTCTTCTGGACCACCAAGGGAACCTACAATGACGGGCAGCCTTTGGAATACGACGGTGTTAGTCTCCTGGTCTTCAACCAAAACGGCAAAATTTCGCTCTTTCGGGGATACTACGACACGCGCGAGATTACCCGAGCCGTGGGCTCGGACACCTAGGCCTTCGAGACGGGCAGGCATACCGGCGACACGGCAAAGCTTGGGGCGCTCAGTGAGCGCCCCCGCCGCAAAAAAACCAGGCCTCGCCGCGAGCGGGCCTGGTTTTGCGTGTTTGTCAGTCTTTACTGGGAGCCGGCACCGCGCTGGTTTACCTCCGGCACACGACCTTGGTCATAGGTGCGCTGCTGGTTGATCATGGTCTTGAAGCGCTCAAGGTCTTCTTCAAGCTCACGCTGCGGATCGCTGAAAATCTTGGCCACTACGTCGCCAACAACACCCGCAGGTGGATCGTACTTAAGCGTCACAGTAACCTGAGTCTGGTTATTGTCGAGCTCCACAAACGTTACCTGGCCCGAGGTCGTGATATCGCCGTTGTCGCGGCTGTTCCAAGCGATCCGCTTGTTTTCCTCAAGCATCGTGGTCTCGGCATCCCACTCGACACTCATTCCAAGTGGACCTTTAGCCACCCAGTGCGATGTGCGGTCGCCGGTCTTTTCGACGGACTTGATATTGTTCATAAACTGGGGGAAGCGATCGAACTGGGTCCAGAACTGATAAACCTCAGATACTGGGGCGGTGACAATAATTGTTTTCTCCGCGATCGGCATGGTACTGCTCCTTCACTATGCCTGATTCTGGGGCTATAGCGGGCAAATAGCGTACCACGACTTGCTCGATCCCCACTCGAGGCTCAATCGTCCGTCGACATCCAAGCGGAACGCAGCTCGCCAAACAGCTGCCCATAGCGCGCGATCCGTTGTGCGGCTTCGTCGAGTGCGCCTGCATCTTTTTTACGGCCCGCATCCTTAAGTTCACGCCGTAGCTCGCTCAAGATCGCGTGAACCTCGCCCAATCGCTCCTCGGCCTCCAGCAATCGCTCTGTCCATTGCTCGGTCTGCTCCATCGCGGCTCACCCTCCCTTAGAACCGATTATCATACCGTACCGCCAAGTGTGGAGCAACCGTGCTCTCAGTTACGCGCCTCCTCGATGTGGAAACATGACGATCCTCCGTCGATAGAGCCTTTATCGTATCTGAGGATACTGGGCATGGCTGAGCAGCTGCTAAATGTGAGCTTAGGAGACAATAAACGCCGGCTGAAGAATACCTGAGCGCGAAGTGCGGCGAACAGCAGCGCTTAGATTAACAGCCGCGCCCGAAGACCTCGCCGTAAGCTTGCCCTCAGGCCCGCCTACGGCTGTTCATGGTCAGCGCCTTTATCCGACGTTGTGGACCCACCAGCCACTGTCGGAACGCGTGGCAGCTGAAGGGTGAAGACGCTGCCTTCACCAACCACACTTGAGACGGAGATCGTACCTCGCTGGGCCTCGACGAGTGCACGGGCAATCGCAAGGCCAAGACCAGCACCGCTTCCGGTACGCGAGCTGTCAGCGCGGTAAAAGCGCTCAAAGATATGCGGTAGCACTTCGGGCCCAATCCCGGTCCCGGTATCATGGACGTTGATTGCTACCGCGGCATCGCGGACCACGGTGGTAATAGTGATCCGACCGTGCGGTGGTGTGAATTTGACCGCGTTGTCGAGCAGAATCAACAGCACTTGTGTGAGCGCGTCGTGATCGCCTACGAGCTCCACATCGGCGATCTCGTCACATGATATCTCGCGATCCGGACCCAGCGTCCGCGCCTTACGACATACATCCTCGATTAGCGGCTTTACTGCGACCGGCTCATTTCGCAGTGGGCGACCGGCATCCGCACGTGCGAGTACCAGCAAATCGTTCACCAGCCGGCTCATCCGCTCACTCTCGTCGACCATATCATCCAGCACCGCAACTCGGTCCGCCTCACTGATAGGAGGCTCTCGCTGCAGCAGGCCGAGATTGCCGCGAATGGTTGTCAGCGGCGTGCGCAGCTCGTGGGACGCATCGGCCACAAATCGTCGCTGCGCTTGCAACGCCTGCGCCTCTTGCCGATAGGCGCCTTGCAAGGCGGCGAGCATGGTATTAATGGTCGTCGCAAGCCTTCCAACCTCGTCCTGCGGTCCACTATGCGGCACACGGCGGTTAAAATCACGCTCTGCCCCAATTGCATGAGCGGTCTGTGCGATTCGGTTGATTGGCCTGAGTGCCGCGCCGGCGAGCACCCAGCCGATGCCGAAGGCCAGCAGCGTAGCCACACTGCTCCCGATGATAAGATTTCGCCGCAGCACATTTAGCGCACGGTCCTGGTCCGCCAATGAGCGCGCAACTTGGATAATTCCGACAACCTGACCGCCATTTCCGCCGCGGCGGTTCACGTCGATCAGCCGGTTATAAACCAGCAGCCGCTCGTTCTGCACACGCACGTACTCATAGCCCGCACCATCGCGCTGGACCACGTCGAGGACCAATTCGCTGAGCGGCAGCTCGATATCGAAAAGGTTCGGCGTCCGGTATACGACCGTACCATCCGCTCCTCGCGCCTGGATAAAGGTATTCTGTGTCGTGAACTTGCTAATCGGGATGCTGACCTCGATCCGCTTCATCAGGAAGTCGTAGTCGACAGAGCGCTCGTTGACCAGACGCTTGGCCTCATCCGCGAGCGTGTCTTTGACGACACTCATCGTGGTCCGGGCCAAGGTCACATACAACGTTACGCTAAACGCGACGAGCGTTAAAGCTAGAATTGCAGTGTAGAGCAACGTGAGACGTAGCCGGATTGACATCGCTCGTCCTTTAGCTGCTCTCGCGTACGACATAGCCCACTCCACGCACGGTCTGAATCAGGCGAGGTTCCCCTTGGGCCTCGGTCTTGGAACGAATATAGCCGATATAAACTTCAAGCACGTTGCCATCACCGCCGAAGTCGTACCCCCACACGTCCTGCAAAATACGTTCGCGTGGGAGCACCTGGCGCGGATGACGCAGCAGGTATGCAAGCAGATCAAACTCCTTAGGGCTCAAATTGAAATACCGTTCGCCGCGGCGCGTTTCGCGTGTTACAGGATCAAGATACAAATCGGCGTAAGATAGCGGCCGCTCATGACTACTCGTCTCAGAGCGGCGTAGCAGTGCACGGAGCCGGGCGAGCAATTCGGCAGGTGCGAATGGCTTGACGAGGTAGTCGTCGGCCCCACTATCAAGACCTTCCACGCGATCTTCAACTGCGTCGCGCGCTGTCAGCATGAGGATTGGGGTCGAATCGGCCTCGCGCAAGCGACGAGCCACCTCCAGCCCATCGAGACCTGGCATCATCCAGTCCAACACCACGACGTCCGGCCGCTGCGACTGCGCGACTGCCAGCGCTTCGTGACCGTCGGCCGCCGTCACAACATGATATCCTTCATAGACCAGCGTCCGCCGCAGCATATCAATAATTTTGCGGTCATCATCCGCGATCAGCACCGTTGCCATCGTTCGGCCTCGCTATTTTCAGCAGCTACTCTGACGGCAAGCACAAGTGGCACTCAGCGCCACTGGTGCTCGTACCATCTTCAGGTTAACACAAATGACTTCCGCCTGCTTTGAAGTCGCGGCGATTTCGTCTTTGCCCCCTGTCAACAGATAATCCCGTCCCTGGTGGCACGCTTCGGAGCCAGTGGAGCAGCGGCGCTTCTGCCGACACGGCAACGGCACACCGGCTGGCATTAGCTCTCCCCCAAGCGCTAATACTAGCCGGTGTGCCGTCACGACGGATGCACACTCCTATTGTGCGCGGTACCGATAAATTCGAGCTAAGCGTGGCCTTAGAAAACAGTAAGAACGTCGAGCTCGACTCAAGGTACTGCTACAGATGCCGCCTCAACCTCATCAATCTCTCGCTGCATTTCCTGCTGTGCAATCTGTAGCTCTTGATAAAGATCGGCGCTCGGATCGAAAACGGACTTTATGACCTTTTCCCAGGTATCAACTGCTTGGACATAGGCCTCAAGCTTATACGGGTGCGCTCGTTTGAGCTGATCGAAAAAAGGCTCGAGCAGCGGGTCTTGTGTGATCTCCGGATCTTCGTACAAGTGCTTCCGAACCGGATATCGCCCAAGCTCCACCGCTAGCCGCTTCGCGTACGGGTCGGCGACTGCCCATTTCATAAACTCGAACGCAAGTTCCCGCTGCTGAGCGCCGCGAGGTACGAACAAGCTGCCACCACCTTGGACTGAGCCACCGGCAGTCGGGCCCCGCCCGCGGGGTAGCGGAGCCGTACCAACGTTGCTCATAATGTTCGGCGCTTCTTTGCGTAGGCGCGCAATATCCCAAGGTCCCGAGAAAAAGAGAGCGACCTTGCCACTTTGGAAGAGCGAAACAGGGTGGTCGCTTTGACGAATAATCGGTGGCGGCAGTGTCGCAACTTGATCCGTCAAACCCAACCTCCGGTACAGGCTGAGCACCCTAAGTACCTGAGGATCGTCCAGTGTTGGGACAACGCGCCCGTTCTCTTCGGTAAGTAACTGGCCGCCGGCAGCATTAATCAACCCGTTCAAGTCCCAACCGTTCAACGTCAACGGTAGCGCGTATTGCGAACCATCCGGGTTGGTCAGCCGTCCCGCCATCACCTCCAAATCGTCGAAGGTCCAGCGTGGATTCGGCTCCGGCAGCCGGGCCTCTCGAATCATTTTTATGTTATAGATCGTAAAGAGCGCATTTATGTCGAGTGGAACGCCATAGTACCGTCCTTTCCACAACACATCTTCCATCGCCCCAGGCATGAACTCGCTCTCCGCATTCCACGCGGCCCAAAGATCGTCGAGCGGCTCCGCCAAGCCCTGCGCGCCCATCGCGAATGCATGGTAATGCGCAACATCAGGCGGATCACCTTGGGCCGCGGCCAGCTCGACCTCGCGTCGCATGCGCTCCCATACAATGCCGCTGCGGAGCTCGACCTTAACATTTGGGTAAGCAGCCTCGAAATCACGCACCAAAGCACGAATCGGTGCCGTATCCGCGTAGTCGGCGGCAAACCAGACCTTCAGCGTTACGGGTTTTGTGCCGATTGCAGAATTGCGAGGAGGGACGCCGGCTGGCCACACTAGCACGGGCGGCTGATAGTTAAGGCAACCGGTCAGCAGCAGACTTGACAGCAGAGTGTAGATGATCAGCGGACGGAACCAGCGCATACGCGTCATCACCCTTCGACTGGACACTAAGACTCGCCGCGATAATGGTCATATCATCAGTCGGCGGAGTATCTCGCACATGACGTTTAAGCGCGCTGAGCACTTCGGCGACAATCGCCGTGGGACCGTTGTCGGCCGCGCTACAGACGGTGGATTCCAAATTACCGAAGCCCCACATCTCGTTCTCGGCATCACGTGCCTCGACGATGCCATCGCTGATAAAAATCACAGCTTGCTCAGGCTCAAGCACAATCGTCGTCTCGTCGTACTGGACGTTGTCCACGACGCCTAGGGGCGGGCCATAACTCGACATGTAGGAACACGCGGCAGACGATGCAACAAGCGGAGCGATCATGCCCGCGTTTGCGACACAAATCCGTTGTGCCTCAGGATCAAACTCAGCGACAAGCAGTGCCACACACATATGGCTAGTGCTGAAGCGCGGATAAAGCTCGGAATTGAGCCGCATAAGCAGATCGGCGGGTCCCGCCTCTTGCCGAGCATGGATCTCAACCAGGCTACTGGTGAGCGCCATTACCAGCGCGGCGGCAACGCCCTTACCCGAGGCGTCGCCAATCACTAGCCGCAGTCGACCGTCGGGCAGCGCCACATATGTATAAAAATCGCCGCCAATCTCGGTTGCAGGCTCGCTGGCCGCCTGAGCACTGACTGTCGGGACGGGTGGCGGACCGTGTGGTAGCAGGTCACGCTGGATCACACGTGCCAAGCTTAGACCTTCGCTCAATCGCGTGTTGCGCTGCTCAATTGCGCGCTGCGATTCGGCCAGCCGTTCCGACATACCGTTGAACTCATTCGCCAGATCGCCAAGCTCATCATCCCGCGCCACCGCGATCGTCCCGCCCAGATGACCTGAGCCGAGGTTTTGCACAGCGTCACGCAGCTGCAAGATTGGCCGGGTTAGCTCGCGAGCCAAGAGCACGGCCCAAACGCCGACAAAAACTCCCGTCCCCACCAATACCAAGGCCAGTAGGTACGTATTTTGTCGTGAGTTGCCAAACGCAATCTCCGTCGGCTGCTCGATCACGACAGACCAGCTGCCATGCTGGATTGGTGCTCGCGCGGCTGTGACTTGAGCACCATAACTGTCCCGTAACGTCGCCACCGCTGCCTTCGTCGCGGCCCACTCCCGCAAATCCCGCGTGCCCGTCAACGCCTCCGGCGCATTGCCCAGCAGCGCATTGCCGTTCGCATCCATGATAAAGGCGCTGCGCCCTGTATCGATGGGGACCGCCGCAAGGTCTTGTTCAGTTGGCTGGCCGGAAAATTGTGCAACTACCGCGCCCGTAACTTGACCGATCCCGTTGCGCGCAGGCACCGCGAGCTGAATCACCCGCTGACCGTTATACGCGTCCGTCACATTGAAGTGAGCGAGCCCCTGCATCACAACGGCGAAGAACGGGTCTTCGATCCGGTTTATCAGCTGATTATCGAAGTAAGTCCGCTCCTGGTTGACCCGGGCAAGCTCGTTGCCCTGGAGATCCAAAACCGCCAGCTCGACCATATCCGGGTATTGGCGATTTAGAAACTCTCGAGTAGCGCTCTTGATCGCATTTCGATCGGGACTGCGTAGCGGAACGATACGCCCAAAATCCTGCAAATCCGCCTGCCGCTCATCCATCTCATCCGTCAAATCGCGCGCGAGCGAGCCTGCGACCGAGGCTTGAGTCTGCTCGAAAATGCGCCGTTCAGCCTGGGCGCTGGTATACAGGAGTGCAAAGCCGAGGGTAATCAGTGGAACCAGCGAGGTAAAGAGATGGGAAAGCTGCAAGCGCGCGCGGATGCTTCGCCGCGGCCAGACCGGGAGGCGGACAGTCACGGAACGTCGGCGGTTCAACACCGGACGTGATGCTGGCTGGCGCGCTGATTGTTCGGTATCCAAGGCCATAAGTCCGTATGCTTTTCAATCAGCCGAGAGAACGCCATGAGCAGTTACCTACGGTCGCCTGAATACCAGTCGAGACGTCTGTTCATCGCTGCCGCCTGAGGAACGGGTGAATCGTGCGGAATGATCACCACTGGGTCGGGAGATACCGCGAATTATACGCCGTTTCAATACCGTACGCAACTATAAAGCTATTGGATTTTTATAGGATTTTGATAAGAGTCAGATTAACCTGTGGGTTGGGAGCGGGGCTTAGGGCAACCGAGCGCCGCAATTGCGGCGCTCATGGTCTAAATTGGCGATCCCACCCGAAATACCTCGGTGGAAGTGGCGCACCATGCCTCCCGCCCAGCGGCCCCGCGCCGGTCGCAGCCACCCCACCCGCGGCTGCAAGCAGCGTACCGTTTCGCGCCAGCCCTTGCGAGGAGCAGCAACCGGATTAGCGCCGGGCCTTCAGCCCACGCCGCTTAGAACGCTTATCGGTTATAGCTGCACGCTGAACGCCTTGGCGATCCCCGCTTCAGCCTCGATCTTTGCAATCACATCCCCTGGAACCGGCTCGTCCACCGTGAGGACCATCATGGCGTGACCCCGTGGCGCCATACGGCCGACATGCATGGACGAGATATTGATGTCGGCCGCACCCAGAATCGTGCCCACATGCCCGATCAAGCCAGGACGGTCCTGGTGAAATGTAAAGACCATCGCCTGCGACGGGACGACGTCGAGCCAGTAGCCATCGACCTGCACCACATGCGGTTCGTCTTGGACCGCGGTTCCACCAAAGGTATGCAGAGCGCCGTCACTTGTCGTTACACGAAGCTCGAGCAGCGCCGCATAGCGCTCGGCCTCGGGGAGCTTGCGCTCACTCAAGGCTAACCCCCGGTCGCGGGCCAGCAGCGCCGCGTTTACCGGCGTAACACGGGATTCGCTGGCACCTTCGAGTAGGCCGGCAAGGGTCGCAAGCCGGATCGGCTCCGTGGTCGTCGTGGCAAGCTCGCCACTATACACTATTTCGTAAGCGCTCGCGGGTGACTGAACCACCTGCGCGGCGAGCCTCGCAAGAATCCGACCGAGTTGGACGTACGGCGCGACGATCTGCCACGCTTCAGGAGCAACAAAGGGCGCATTCACAGCGTAGCGTGGCGTGCGATTCTGTAGAGCGTCGACCACGCCCTCGGCAACGTCGGCGGCAGTCAGTGCTTGAGCCTCCTCAGTGGACGCACCGAGATGCGGCAAGGCGATAACGTTAGGATGCGCCACCAGCGGATTGTTCTTAGGTGGCTCCTGCGCCCACACGTCGAGCGCCGCACCTGCGACCTGTTTATGCTCAAGCGCCTCCACCAGTGCGGCCTCGTCGATGATGCCACCGCGAGCACAATTAATGAGGTAGGCACCCGGCTTGAGCTGCGCGAGCCGCTCGGCATTTAACAAGTTACGAGTAGCGTCGATCAGAGGCGTGTGGATCGAGATCACATCGGATTCGCGCAGGAGCGTATCAAGCGTTACGGCCTGCACACCCAGCTGCTGTGCCCGCTCTTGCGAGATAAATGGGTCGTACGCCAGCACATTCATCTCAAGCGCCCGCGCGCGGCGGGCAACCTCCGATCCAATCCGGCCAAACCCTAGCAGCCCTAGATTTTTGCCGCGAACTTCCCAGCCCATAAACCTGCCACGCTCCCAGCGTCCGGCCTGCATCGAGGCACGCGCCTGAGGAATTTGGCGTGCCATACCCAGCAACAGCCCGATGGCGAGCTCGGCGACGGCAATGCTGTTAGATGCGGGCGCGTTCACCACCAGGATGCCTGCGCGTGTCGCCGCATCAACGTCGATGTTATCCACGCCGGTGCCCGCCCGGCCGACCACCCGAAGCTTCGTACCGTGGGCCAGTACGTCCGCCGTCACTTTTGTTTGTGAACGCACGACCAACGCATCGTAGCTCGGCAAAATTTCTTTCAGCTGTTCCTGAGTAAGGTCAAGCCGCACATCCACTGTAAAGGCCTGTGTGAGCGCGTCTAGACCTTCCGCGCCAATCTTCTCCGTGACAAGAATCTGAGCCATCGCTTGCTCCTGCAAAAAAAGATAGAGTGCCGCCCAACCCTGCGGTTTGCCGAAAGGGGTGTAATCCCAGGCTGCCCGGCTGCATAGGCTCCCTGGCGCAGCCCATGATCGGAGCGGCCACCATCAGTTGAAATATCGGATTGCCAGGTGCGAGCGATAGCTGCAATAACGCGTCGCGGTCGTCAACCCGAGGTTGGACACGAGCCACGCGCACGTCGTTGGGCAGCGAGGACCAAACCATTTGACATCAAGGTACACCAGCACCTCATCGGCTGGAACAACACCATTATACCGTAGCTAGCTAATAACTACTGTGGGCCGTAGATGAAATCAATATCTTGGCAGGTTGCGCAGACTACTATATAGTGGATACATTCGTTTGAAAGCGCTTCCAGGCAGCTTGTTCTTGCTCCGGCTGTGCCTCGGTTACCCTAACAGGCTCGCACCTGGATCAGCGGCCGCACGTGAGAACGTATGGCCGTCTCCCGGCTTAGGAGCGTGGATGAACTGAGCAAGGCAGCCCCGAAGCTGTTTCACAAGACCACGTCCGTCTTGGACCTGGAAGCGCACTCCAAGTTGGGCCAGCCCAATGTGCCCACTAAGCCTTTCCACTGAGTACAGCAGAACCTGCATCGCTGGTCGTCACTCCACGCCCTTCCCCAACCACGCGCGCAAACACCTCATTTCGGAGCGATTAAGCCCGCGACTGCTATCATCCAGTGGCCTACCCTCGCCATCCGAGCCTGCATGTCCATAGCCCTAGGGTACGGGTTGTATTGAGCATCATTCTCAATCGTGCTATACTCAACAAGGCTGTAGGAATACCGAGATCACTGTAGATTTTTGTAGGTTTTGATGGCGGCGACCACCGAAGACCACGAGTGGTTAACACTCAGCGAGGCGAGCAAGCGGCTCAACGTGCACCCTGCGACGCTCCGACAATGGAGCGACGAGGGGAAGGTGCGTATTTTCAGGACACCAGGTGGTCACCGTCGCTTTTCGCGTACGGATATCGAGCGGATGCTGCAGGTCACGCCTCTCCGGGGCGTTGGCCTATCGTCATATATCGTGAGCGAGGTCCTGCAGCGAACAAGGCAAGAGCTTCCCGTCGCCAGGCAGCAGGCGTGGGCAACAGGTATAGACGAAAACGAGCGCGACCGGCAACGCGAGGCCGGACGGCAGCTGATCAGCATGGCGAGCCAACTAGTTACGCGCACGGCTCCCACCACGGAGCAGCGTGAGGCCGCGCAGCGCATCGGAGGAGAGTACGGGGCATTGATGGCACGGTCCGGCCATACGTTGCCGGATGCCGTGATGGCCTTTATCTTTTTCCGCGACTCGCTGATTGAGACTGTATTTACGCTGCCGGAAACGACAGGATTGGATCGTGATGCAACGCTGGCGATCATCCACCGAGTCAATGATCTCCTTAACGATGTTCTGCGGTCGATGATGAGCGTTTATGTTCAGGCGGTACCGGCAACTGGCAGAGGGCAGTAGCATGGCGGAAGCATGCCACCGATCCTACCCCATTGCACTGACCCAACTGACGGGAGTTCGCTGTGTCGTCGTCGGCGGTGGCGAGGTCGCAGTGCGCAAGGTGCGGGCACTGATGGAGAGCGACGCCGCTGTACGCGTGATCAGTCCTATGATTCACGCCGACCTACGGGCCTGGCACGCATCGGGCAAAATCGAATGCGAGGAGCGGTCCTTCAAGCCGGGTGACCTTGCCGGTAGCTTCCTTGCAATCGCCGCGACCGATCGGCGTGAGGTGAATGCCGCGGTTGCCGAGGAAGCGCGGGAGCGTGGCATGCTGTACAACATTGCCGACGATCCGGAGCGCAGCAACTTTCATACGCTTGCGGCCGTCAGGCACGGGGATGTGCTGCTGGCGGCATCTACCGGCGGCGAGAGCCCAGCTCTTGCCGCCCTTATTCGGCGCAAGCTCGAGCAGAGCTTTGGACCCGAATATGGGATCCTCGCGGAGCGCCTCGGGCGGCTTCGGCGGGAGGTAGGTCAGGCTCTGCCGCCGGCGGTACGGACGCGGCTTTGGCGATCACTCGCCACGGATGATGTTTTGGAGCTTGTCCGCGCACAGGATGCGGCGGCCCTGGATCGGCATATCGAAACGGTCATAGCGGAGCTGAGTCAGGACTGACTTCGGTTACGTAGAAACTGCAACGCAAGAAAACTACATGCATATTGTTGTTGTTGGCCTGGATCATCATACTTCGCCAGTCGAGGTGCGCGAGCGCCTCGCATTCCGTTCATCCCAGCTGGGCGCGGCGTACCAAGCCTTGCAGACCCAAGTCGGACTGCAGGAAGCGGCCATCATCTCGACCTGTAACCGGGTCGAGGTGTACGGAGTGGTCGACAGCGTCGACAAGGGGGCGGAGCTGAGCGGGTTCTTACATAGCTTCCACAATCAGCCGCCGCACGCGTACGATGCCGCCCTGTTCACGTTGGTCGACGGAGCGGCCACGCGCCATCTGTTCGCTACGGCAAGTGGGATCGAGTCACTGGTGCTGGGCGAGACGCAAATCCTTCGCCAAATACGAAGTGCAGCCGCAGAGGCGGCCTCGCATCGTTCGCTCGGCCCAATTTTGAACACCCTCTTCCGGCATGCGCTCGAGGTCGGGAAGCGCGCCCGCACTGAGACCGGCATTAGCCGACACGCTGCCTCAGTCAGCCAAGCCGGTGTTGTGCTGGCACGCTCATTAGTGGGGCGTCTGGAGACTGCCCATGTGTTGCTGGTCGGCAGCGGCAAGGTAAGCGAGCTCGCCGCGAAAAACCTGCTCGACAACGGCGCCCGAACAATCACGCTGGTGAACCGGACGGTTGAGCGAGCGCAAGAGCTGGCACAACACTGGGGTGGCCGGGCGCTCCCGTTTGACCAGCTGCAGCGCGGGATCGATGCCGCCGACGTGGTCATTTCGTCGACGTCGGCGCCGCATACTGTGATTCATCGGCAACATGCGGCAACCGCCATGGCTGCGCGGCCGGAACGTCCGCTGGTAATGATAGATTTGGCTGTGCCGCGCGATATCGACGAGAACGTCACCGAAGTCGGCGGTGTGCACCTTTATAACGTGGACGATCTTCACACAGTCGTCACGTCGAATCTTGAGCGGCGACGCGGCGAGCTGCACGCGGTGGAAAAGATCATTGACGACGAGACGAATGAGTTTCTAGCTTGGCTCGGCGCACGCGCAGTCGTGCCGACCTTGAATGGGCTGCGTGCGCACGCCGAACGCATCCGACAGGCAGAGGTTGAGAAAGCATTACGGCGAATGGGGCCACTCTCTGAGCGAGAGCAGCAGATTATTCAGGCGCTGACTCAAGGCATCGTCAATAAGCTGCTTCACCAGCCGACAGTCCGCCTCAAGGAGCGGACCGGCGACGGTACCGGCTTGGCCTACGCGACGGCGCTGCAGGAGCTTTTCGGACTGGAGCACGGCAATGCGTAAGCTTGTGATTGCCACTCGTGGGAGCAAGCTCGCGCTCGCTCAATCCGAGATGGTGGCGACGCTGCTGCAAGCCGCGCACCCTGGCATACCGCTTGATGTGCGCGTGATCCAGACCAAGGGTGACCTTGTGCTCGATCGGGCGCTTTCCAAGATCGGCGACAAGGGCCTGTTTGTCAAGGAGATCGAGCAAGCACTGCTGGACGGCACGGCCGATCTTGCGGTTCACTCGTGTAAAGATTTGCCATCCCTGCTGCCGCCCCAGTTGGTCTTGGGCGCGTTTCCCAAGCGGGCCGACCCTCGCGACGTTCTAATCTCGCGCCATGGGCTGCGGCTGAGCGAGCTTCCAAGCGGAGGCATGATCGGCACGTCGAGCTTGCGACGAGCCTGCCAGGTGCGGCATATTCGCCCTGACCTCCAAATCATCGATCTGCGTGGAAACGTCGATACACGTTTGCGGAAGGCGCAGACTGAAGCCTATGACGCCATCATCCTTGCAGCGGCCGGCCTCGAGCGCCTCGACTTGGGCGCCGCTGTGACGGAGACGTTTGAGGTTGGGACGCTGGTGCCGATGGTCGCGCAAGGGGCACTCGCGATAGAATGTCGCGCCGACGACTCGGAAGTACAGCAGCTGCTCGCCGCACTCAACGACACGGCGACGGAGCTGGCCGTGCGTGCGGAGCGCGCCTTTTTACGGCGACTCGAAGGCGGCTGCCAGGTACCGATTGCCGCACACGCTGAGGTCGATGGCGATGCCATTGAGCTGCGGGGTCTGATTGGCCTGCCGGATGGCACACAACTTGTGCAGGGGAAAAAGTTAGGCTCCGCTGGCGAGCCTGAGGTCGTTGGCACTGCCCTCGCCGAAACGCTGCTCGCGCAAGGCGGTGCCGCTATCTTGGAGCGCCTCAGCCGCGTGGTGCCAGCTATAGAGGCACCGGAGACCCATCTATGATCCGCCGAGCAACCTTGGACGATGCGTACACGTTTGCCCGGATGCGGCAGGCGATGGCCGAGGAGATGCAGCTAGACGCGCCGAGTGACGCGTCGTTTCGCGAGCGAACGTACGTGTACTGGTACGCGATGTTCGAGGCACAGAAAGCTGTCGGTTGGGTCGCCGAGGTTGATGGTCGGCCGATTGGGATGGCCTCGCTGCTGCTGCACCATCATCCGCCGATCCCATTTGGTGAGCGACGGCGAGGGTACGTTCATGGAGTGTATGTTATCCCTGAGTATCGCCGCCAAGGGCATGGACGAGCATTGATGAACGCCGTTATCACGTGTGGCCACGAGCACGGGCTGCAGCGCTTGGAGCTTAAGACCAGTGAGGCGGGCCGTTCGTTGTACACGGCACTCGGGTTCGAGCCATACGAAATATTGATATTGCGCCTGGATGAAGGGACGAGGAAATGAGCGCTGGGTTTGTTTCGCTGGTGGGGGCTGGGCCCGGTGATCCCGGACTGATTACCGTTAAGGGGATGCAGCGGTTGCAGCAGGCGGACGTCGTCGTCTACGACTATCTTGCCAATCCCGACCTGCTCAACTATTGTCCTAACGGTGCAGAGCGGATTTACGTTGGCAAACAGGCTAACCGCCACACTCTAACCCAGGACGAGATCAACGCTCTGTTGATCGAGCATGGACGCACCAAGCGGGTTGTTCGACTCAAAGGTGGTGATCCCTACATCTTTGGGCGCGGCGGTGAAGAGGCCGATATCCTGCAGCAGGCAGGGATTGCGTGGGAGGTCGTGCCGGGCATCTCGTCCGGGGTGGCCGCCCCGGCCTACGCTGGAATTCCCGTAACGCACCGCGAGCTGGCATCCTCGGTCGCGTTTATAACCGGTCACGAAGACCCGGCGAAACCGCAAACCGCAATTAATTGGAGCTCGCTAGCTACCGCCGTTGACACGCTCGTCTTTTACATGGGTGTGGGCAATCTGCCCGAGATTGCCGAAAAGCTGGTGTCGAACGGACGCTCTGCTGATACGCCGGTTGCCGTGATCCGCTGGGGCACGAAGCCCGAGCAAGAGGTGGTGACCGCCTCGCTCGGCACCATCGCAGAAGCGGTCGTGCGTGTCGGCCTGAAACCGCCGGCGATCACGGTTGTGGGCGAAGTGGTGCGGCTCAGGGAAAAGCTGGGCGATCTGATGCAGCGTGCCTTGGACCAACCTCCGCCCTTGACGGGACAGCGGATTGTGGTGACGCGCGCACGCGAGCAGGCGAGCGCCCTCAGCGCACAGCTACTTGCAGCCGGTGCCGAGCCGATCGAGTATCCAGTGATTGGTTTCGCACCGCCGGATGACTGGGAACCGCTCGACCGAGCGCTGGTCGCCCTCGGCGGCTATGACTGGGTCATATTCACGAGCGTCAACGGCGTTCGCTTTGTGCTCGAGCGCATGCGTGACCTCGGGATTGACACGGCGGAACTAACTTGTCCCAGTGTCGGGGCGATTGGGCCGGCAACGGCGGCGGAGCTTGAGCAGGCTGGAATTCGACCGACCTTTGTGCCGAGTGAGTTCGTGGCCGAGGCAGTTATTGCACAGATCGGGGACGTAGCGGGCCAGCGACTACTGCTGCCGCGCGCGGATATCGCCCGCGAAGCGCTGGTGGAGGGCCTGGAGGCAAAGGGAGCGACCGTCGACAATGTGGTGGCGTATCGCACTGTGCTGGGCGACGCCGAAACCGACGTTGTACAGCAGCTGCGCGAGCGACGGATCGACGCCGTGACCTTTACCTCGTCCTCGACGGTTCGCAACTTTTTCTCCCGGCTGGAGCAGTCGGGTCTGCCCAACCGCGAGGCTCGTGCGCTCCTTGAAGATGTGACGATCGCCGCGATCGGCCCGATCACAGCCCGAACAGCTCGCGATTATGGGCTTACCGTGGCGATCGAGGCCGACCGGTACACAATCGACGGTCTAGTCGGTGCGCTGATTGAAGCGCAAAGCCGCATCGGGGCGTAGACTATGGGGGTATAACGCGTGCCCCTACGAGTGCGCGCCGCTGCGTTGATATCACAATGACACAATCATCCACAGTTCGTCCTCGGCGGCTGCGACGCACGCCAACCTTGCGCCGTATGGTACGTGAGACCGTGCTAACGCCGGACGACTTCATCTATCCGCTCTTTGTCGTACACGGCAATGGCCAACAGCGGCCAATCAGATCAATGCCCGGCCAACATCAATGGTCGGTAGATCTGCTGCCGCAACAGGCAGAGGAAATCGCAGCCCTCGGCATTCCGGCCGTAATTCTGTTTGGGCTGCCCGTGACAAAGGACGCCCGCGGCAGTGAGAACTATGCCGAAAACGGGATCGTCCAACAGGCGATTCGTGCAATCAAAGATGCTGTGCCCGAGCTCGTCGTAGTCACGGATGTGTGCATGTGCGAGTACACCGACCATGGGCACTGTGGCATCCTGGACGATCGTGGCTACGTGCTCAACGACCCAACCCTCGAGGTGCTGCAACAGGTAGTATCATCGCATGTGGAGGCGGGAGCCGACATCGTCGCGCCCAGTGGAATGATGGACGGGGCGGTGGCGGCAATCCGGCAGGAGCTGGATCGGATTGGCGCAACGAACACCGCGATCATGGCCTATGCGGCCAAGTTTGCATCCGGCTTCTACGGCCCATTCCGCGAGGCCGCGGACTCGCCGCCAGCCTTCGGAGATCGCAAGCAGTACCAGATGGACCCCGGCAACGGCCGTGAGGCGCTGCTGGAGGTCGCACTCGACGCAGCCGAAGGAGCCGACATTCTGATGGTCAAGCCGGCGCTACCGTATCTTGACATCCTTGCGCAGATGCGTGCCAACTTTGATCGGCCGACCGCGGCCTATCATGTCTCGGGCGAGTACGCGATGATTAAGGCGGCAGCCGAAAACGGCTGGATCGACGAGCGAACGGTAGCACTTGAAAGCTTAACCGCCATTAAGCGGGCCGGCGCGGATATGATCCTGACGTATTTTGCTAAAGACGCGGCACGCTGGCTCAAAGGTTAACGAGCAGGCGTCTCGGGACAGGAAATCGTAGTGATGAACAAGCAATCTGAAATACATGTACTGAAGGAGTGGGCGGTAGCGACCGACGCGCTCGAGCGAGGCGAGACGATCCTGCTGCTGCGTAAGGGCGGTATCCGTGAGGAGGGCAAACACTTCCGCGTCGCGCACGACGCGGTCCTGCTCTACCCGACCTATGAGCACCAGCAGCCACACCTGCTCAAGCCAAGATACGCGGACCTCGTGCGGCCGGTGCCCTCCGGCTGGCATCCCGAGAATGTTCGGATTGGAGCGTTCGCCCACATCACAGATATTCTTCAGGTGAGCGAGCGAGAAGCCGTGGAAGGCCTGCTGCCCTATCACGTTTGGAATGAGCAGTTCGCGGCCGAGCGTTTCGGGTGGAAGCCGCGTTTTCCGCTCTTTGTGCTGCTGCTCCGCACCTACAAGCTAGCCAAGGCCACCGTTATTCCGTACCGGCCGGAGTATGGTGGCTGCAAGTCATGGATTGACTTGGCCGAGCCAATCGCCCTTGAAGGCATGGTGCCGGTTCTGGACGACGCGGAGTACGCCCGAAGAGTCGCGGAGATTCGTGCGATTGCCGGCAACGAACAATTGGCCGCGGCGTAATCCGCTGCCTGCAAGACCTTTAGAAGCTATAGAGCTGAGCGAGCTCGATAGAGCAATCAGCGAAAGGTTAAGATCAGATGCGCTATGTGCAGTTTGGCAACACCGATCTCCAGGTCTCACAGCTTGGCTTTGGTGTCTGGACCGTTGGCACAGCTTGGTGGGGCATCACGGATAAGCAGATCGCGCTCGATCTCCTGCGGCGGGCCTACGACCTTGGCGTGACCTTTTTTGACACGGCCGACACCTACGGCGATGGCTTTGGCGAGGAAATCGTCGCCGAGGCGCTGGGCGACGTGCGCGACCAGATTGTGCTGGCGACCAAGGGCGGCTACAACTGGTACGAGCACAAGGAGCGGCGTGGACAACAGGAGCGTCCGCAGGATTGGCGCCCCGAATTCATACGCTTCAGCGTCGAGGAGAGCTTGCGGCGCCTCAAGACAGATCGGATCGACTTCTGGCAGGCACACAACACCAAGCTGGACGCCGTCGAGAACGATGCGCTCTTCGAGACGCTTGAGCGGCTCAAGGAGGAAGGCAAGCTGCGCCACTATGGCGTTGCGCTTGGCCCTGCCATCGGCTGGCTCGACGAAGGCATCAAAGCGATGCGGACGCGTGAAATCGCCGGTCTCCAGATGATTTATAACATGCTGGAACAAGATCCCGGTCGTGAGCTCTCACGGGTCGCCGAGGAAGAGGGCGTGGCGCTGGTAGTGCGTGTTCCCCACTCGTCCGGTATGCTCGAAGGCAAGTACACCGCTGACACCAAGTTCGAGAAGAACGATCACCGCCAGCATCGGCCCAAGGAGTGGTTGACCACCGGCCTACAAAAGCTAGAAAAGCTTCGGTTTCTGACGGAAGGACGGGATATCACCATCGGCCAAGCCGCGCTCAAGTTCGTTTGGCAAACGCCGATGTGCAGCGTGGCCCTGCCGAACATCTACAACACTGAGCAGTTGGAAGAGTTCGCTGCTGCTTCCGATAAAGCCGATCTCACGGCTGAGGATCTTGCGCGCATCGCCGATCTATACGACAACAAGTTCTATCTCGAGCAGTCCGCCGCAGGCGCCGTTGCGTAGTAATACATAGGCAGCAGGGAACAGGCAAGAATACCGGTACCCGAAACCTGAGCCCTGACACCTGAAACGAGACGAGGAGATATTCATGGAGACGACCGCACGGCGCCAGTTCGTTAGGTGGTCATTTTTCAAAGTCGATCCTGCATGGCGGGCGCTTCCAGCGGCCGAGCGGGCGCGTGGGAAGCTTGCCTTCGAGGCGGTTGCAACGCACTGGTCGTCACGGATCGTGCTGCGGCCCTATACCCTGATGGGCTTACGCGGTGATGCCGATATTGGGCTGTGGCTCGTCAGCGAGCGCCTTGAAGATTTCCAGGCGATTCAGACCCAGCTCTTCGCGACTCCGTTGGGGCCATACCTAACCATGCCGCATTCCTTTCTCGCGATGACCAAGCGCTCCCTGTATGTCGACAAATATGCCACCGAGGAAGAGGCGAAGCGCCGCGACATTATCGTGCCGGGCGAGAGCAAGTATCTGTTTGTCTACCCCTTCGTCAAGACGCGGGCTTGGTATGGGCTGGCACAGGAAGAGCGCCAGCGGATGATGGACGACCACATTCGTGTCGGACGCAAATATCCCGACGTCAAGCTCAACACCACCTACTCATACGGCCTAGACGACCAGGAGTTTGTAGTCGCCTTCGAAACGGACAATCCGTCACGCTTCCTCGACCTGGTAGAAGAGCTGCGGTTTTCCGAGGCGAGCCAGTACACGCTGCGCGACACCCCGCTCATTCCCTGCATTGCGACAACTGTGCGCGGGATGCTCAACTCGCTGGATGGCTCTGAAAACGTCAAGGCGGAGCCCGTTGCCGAGGAGGTCAAGGCGCCGGTGGCGGTAATCCAGACCCCGGAGCGCAAGGCCGTCAACGGCTGGACAGAGGTCGCCAAGGTGGGCGATATCCCCCCTGGTGCTGCGAGGCTCGTGGTGGTCGACGGCGAGCAGATCGCGCTCTACAACGTGGATGGCATCTTCTACGCGCTCAGCAACCGCTGCTCCCACGCGCGCGGCCCACTAGTCGACGGCACGGTCGAAGCCGATGGCGATGGCGCGCACGTTACCTGTCCCTGGCACGACGCCCAGTTTGATCTAAAGACCGGGGCTGCGCTTTGTAAGCCGGCGCGCGGCCCCGTGACCGCGTACAACGTCAAGCTCGATGGCGACGCCGTGCTGGTCGGCCCGCAGAAGACGCCAATGACGCAGGCGCGCGAGCTCCCCGAGCGCGTGGACGACCGGCTCGACTCGCTCGACAAGAAGCTGGTCAATCTGATGCAGTTTGCATTTCCGGTTGTGTCACGGCCCTGGGCTGCTCTGGGCGCCGAAGTCGGCATGACCGAAGCGGAGGTCATGCAGCGGCTAGCGCGCATGCGTGAAATCGGTGTGGTCCGTCAGATTAGCCCGATCTTCGACACGCGTAAGCTCGGCTACAAGTCAAGCTTGGTGGCGGTACGTGCCACGCCCAAGCGGCTAGAGGAGGCTGCGGCGATTATCAACAGCCATCCGGGCGTATCGCACAACTATCGCCGCGATCACTACTTCAATATCTGGTTTACGATTGCCGTTCCACCGGAGCAGGATTTAGACTCGGAAGTGCAGCGGCTGACGGACCGTGCGGGCGTGGAGAAGGTACGGATGCTCCCCACGCTGAAAATGTATAAGATTGCCGTCAAGCTCAACCTTGAAGAGGACGAGACCAAGCTGGCCAAAGACGCACAAAAGTATGTCAAGGCCGCGGAGGTCCGCCCGCTGACCGGGCGCGACAAACACCTCATCCGCTGTACGCAAGACGATTTACCGCTGGTTGAGCAGCCCTTCAAGCAACTGGCGGATGCGGCAGGCATTGACGAGGACGAGCTGTTCGCTTGGTTCAACGAGATGCAGCAGATGAACTACTTGCGGCGGATCGCGGCAATTCTGCGGCATCAGAAGGCTGGCTTTACCGACAACGGGATGATTACCTGGAAGGTACCGGAAGACAAGGTCGACGAGGCGGGCCGTATCGCCGCGGCATACTCGACAGTCTCACACTGCTACCGCCGGCCGATCTATCCCGACTGGCCATACAACTTCTTTTCGATGGTGCATGCGCGGTCACGCGAGAACGCCGAGGAGATCGGGCGGCAGATTGCCGAAGAGCTGAAGCCGCTGGGGGTGACCGAGTACGTCATTCTCTTCTCGACCAAGGAGTTTAAGAAGGACCGCGTGCGCTACTTCGTTGATTGGGACATGGAGCAGGCCGACAAGGCGGAAGCGGCGGCGGCAAGCTGAGGGCTCGAGCACGGCAACGGCAAGGGGCGGGAACCATCCGCCCCTTGGTGATCTTCGGTCGGTGCAACGTCCCGTCAATGATGCCACGGTGAAAAGGGTGATGAACGAGACGTCGGTAACACAGAGTATGTAGAAGCAAGGCTAGGCGATGCAAATCTCGCGATCAGAAGAGTTTTTTGCGGCCGCGCAGCGGCTCATTCCCGGTGGCGTCAATAGTCCGGTACGCGCTTTCAAGTCAGTCGGCGGCACGCCGCGTTTTATCGATCGAGCCGCGGGCCCGCACATCTTCGACGTCGACGGCAACCAGTATATCGATTACGTCCTCTCCTGGGGGCCGATGGTTCTGGGTCATGCGCAGCCAGAGGTTATTGCGGCGATCCAGCAACAAGCCGCCCGCGGGACGAGCTACGGTGCACCGACCGAGCTAGAGACCGAGCTGGCCCGGCTGGTGGTCGATCTCGTGCCAAGCGTCGAGATGGTGCGGTTTGTCAATTCCGGAACCGAGGCGACGATGAGTGCCCTGCGCCTCGCTCGAGCGGCAACCGGACGACCCAAAGTCCTCAAGTTCGCGGGCGGCTACCATGGTCATGCCGATTTTCTCTTGGCGGACGCCGGTTCCGGCGTCGCGACCCTCGGCTTGCCTGCAAGTGCGGGTGTTACAGCCGGCCAAGCCGCGGATACAATGACCGTGCAATACAACGATCTCGCCGCAGTCGAAGGTGCCTTCAGCGACGTCGGTGATAGCATTGCCGCGGTTATCGTCGAGCCGGTGGCGGGCAACATGGGGCTGGTAGAGCCACAGGAGGGCTTTCTACAAGGGCTACGCGACCTCACAACACGCCATGGGGCACTCCTGATCTTTGACGAGGTCATGACGGGCTTCCGCGTTGCTCACGGGGGTGCGCAGGAGCGCTACGGCATTCAGCCCGACCTGACCTGCCTCGGCAAAGTGGTGGGCGGTGGACTACCGTGTGCGGCGTATGGTGGACGCGATGAGATCATGCAGCATGTAGCGCCGCTCGGGGCAATGTATCAAGCCGGCACGCTCTCCGGCAATCCGCTGGCTATGGCCGCCGGCATCGCAACGCTCCGCCAGCTAACGCCGGAGATATATGATGCGATGGAGCGCTGCGGCAGACGACTGGTCGACGGGATGCGACACGCGGCAGAGCAGCAGAACATTCCACTGCAGACGGCGGTGGTAGGCTCGATGGTCGGTTTCTTCTTCGCGGCCGAGCCCGTTCACAGCTACGCGGAGGCGAAACAGCGCTGTGACACAGCCCGCTACGCCCGCTTCTTCCACGCCATGCTGGAGCAGGGCGTGTATCTCGCACCGTCACAGTTCGAGACTGGGTTCCTATCGGTGCTCCATGACGAGTCAATCGTCGATCAAACGGTAGCGGCGGCTGAGGCTGCGATGGCACAGGCGCGCTAAGCATACCGCGCCATCCAGGTGCTCATCAATATGCACAAGGTCGCGCAGGTTTTAAGCATGCGCGACCTTGTGTGTTGACACCGATTTTGCTATTCGGCAAGCCGCTTTATTGAAACTCGGCCATCACCGACGCAAACTGCTCTGGCGTGGAGCGGATCTTATCATCCTGCAGGGCTGCCAACGGCGTGTCGGGCAGGCCCTCGAGATCGACCAACGTCGGCCGCGACTCGTTGATATAGATCAGGCCGGTGATGAACTCCTGCTTCTCACGGGCCTCGGCCAGCAGCCGCATCGCGGCAAGCTTGTCGGTCGGGTCGTGGCTACGGTCGAGCTTCTTCAGCAGGATGCGTGGGCCGTCGTGCAGCTTGACCTCCTGGACTGTGCCAGGCTCCTGCTCGATCTCCACCTCCTCGTAGGCTTGCACGAAGCTAATGTCCTGCAGAACTTCCTCGTGCTCTTTGCCGTACGTGTAGCTCTTGGTCGAGTCGGGATTGTTGTTAAAGGTCACACAGGGGCTGATGATATCGAGCACCGCGGTGCCATTAAAGGCCATGGCGGCCTTGAGCAGCTCACGTACCTGCTTGGCATCGCCGGCGAAAGAGCGCGCAACAAAGCCACACTCGGCGACGAGTGCCTCGAGACAGAGATCGATCGGCATCAGCTCGTTCGTGCCCGCATACTTCAGCTTCTGACCCAAGTCGGCTGTCGCTGAGAACTGGCCCTTGGTAAGACCGTACACGCCGTTGTTCTCGATGATGTAGACCATCGGTACGTTGCGGCGCACGAAATGCTTATACTGGCCAATGCCGATCGAGCCCGTATCGCCGTCGCCCGAGACGCCGATTGCCTTCATCGTGCGGTTCGCAAGCATCGCGCCCGTTGCGACCGAGGGCATGCGGCCGTGAACGACATTGATGCCATGCGATCGGCTAAGGAAGTAGGCGGGCGACTTGGATGAGCAGCCGATGCCGCTGAGCTTGATCACCTGATGCGGCTTGAGCGACATTTCGAAGGCCGACTGAATGATCTGGCTGGCGATCGAGTCGTGGCCACAGCCGGCGCACAGCGTCGACGGCAAGCCGCGATAGTCGGGCTTGGTGAGCCCAGCCCTATTGGTTGTCATTTTCGGGGCGGGAGCGCCGCCCGGTTTTGCGGCAGCAGCCATTACTTTTGCTCCATTTCGTAGATTTGCTCTGTAACGTAGCGCGCCGTCAGCGGCAAGCCGTCGCTATACGCAATCGACCGCAGCTGCATCGCGTGCTCGGGCGCGTGCAGTCGCAGCAGCTGGTGCATTTGCCCATCAGTATTTAGCTCGACAACATAGACCCGGTCGTGCTCGGCAATGAACTGGGTAACCTCGTCGCCCAAGGGCAAGGCGCGCAGCCGCATGTAGCTCGTCTCGATTCCTGCCAGCGTGCTCAACCGATCGCGGGCTTCGACAATCGCGGGATCGGCAGTGCCAAACGCGATGATGCCGATCTTTGCGCCCTCACGGCGGTCGACGACCGGCTTGGGCACATACTGCCGCGCAGTCTCATGCTTGCGCGCGAGCCGCGCCATGTTGCTAACCCAGTCATCGGGACGCTCTGAGTAGCCGGCGGACGCATTGTGACCCGAGCCGCGGGTAAAGAACGCAGCAGCGGGATGCTCGTTACCCGGAAGCGTGCGGTAGGAAATGCCGTCGCCGTCGATGTCCTTATAGCGACCCCAGCCTTCCATTGCCTTAAGCTGTTCCGCGTTCAACACCTTGCCGCGATCAAGCGGCTTGTCGGGATACTGGAACGGCTCGGACATCCACGCGTTCATCCCTAGGTCAAGATCGCTGAGGACGAGAACTGGCTGCTGGAACCGCTCCGCGAGATCGAAAGCG
This sequence comes from bacterium, assembly GCA_016781525.1. GTDB lineage: Bacteria > Chloroflexota > Chloroflexia > Chloroflexales > Kallotenuaceae > LB3-1. Next base: position 32,755 of record JADDQE010000146.1, read on the forward strand.
GTTTGCCCGAACTCGAAGCATTCTTTGACCGTACCGGGCAGCAGGCAGATGTTGCGGACGTCGCCGTGGCCCAAGTAGTACGCCTTGAGCACATCGCCCTGCGAAACACGCGTCGGCAGCCCCGTGCTTGGCCCCATACGCATGACATCCCAGATCACGCCCGGAACTTCTGCGTAGTAACCGAAGCTGACAAACTCTGTCATCAGCGAGATGCCTGGGCCCGACGTCGATGTCATCGCGCGAGCGCCCATCCAGCCTGCGCCAAGCACCATGCCGATTGCCGCGATCTCGTCTTCGGCCTGCACAACGGCGTACGTCGGCTCCTCGGTCTGCGGGTCATGCCGTAGCTTGGGGGCGTACTCGTTAACGCCGTCTGCCAGGCTGGTCGCAGGCGTGATCGGATACCAGGCCATAACCGTCAGGCCGCCCACGAGCGCGCCGAGTGCGCCCGCGGTATTGCCGTCGATCATGATCAGGCCATCGGTCTTGTCCATCCGCTCAACACGATAGGGATCTTGCTTGGGCAGGTTTTCCCTGACAAATTCGGCAGCCGCGACAACCACATTGTAGTTCAGGTCGACGGCCTTCTGCTTGCCGCTGAGGTTGTAGCTCAGGGCCTCACGGATCACTTCGCGCTCGATGCCTAGCAGCTCGGCCAACGCGCCGACGTAGACCATGTTCGCAACGCGGTCGACAAGCTTCTTGTCAACACCGAGGTTGGCAATGAGCGATTTGACCGGCAGAGCATAGTAGGTTACGTCGTCACGGCTGCGCTCGAACTTCGCGTCCTCTGGGTACACACAAACGCCACCACGCGGCAACGACTGGAGATCGGCCGCGGCTGTCGCCGGGTTGAAGGCGACCAGCAACTCGGTACCTTCACGGCGAGCGACGTATCCGTCCTTGCTGATGCGAATGGTGTACCACGTTGGCAGGCCCGAGATGTTGGATGGAAACAGGTTCTTGGCGTTGACTGGAATGCCCATCTTGAAGAGGGCACGCACAAGGGTGTTGTTGGCCGTCTGGCTGCCAGACCCGTTAACCGTCGCCACGACGACTGAAAAATCGTTGACCGGGTCCCGATTGGAATCCAGTGTGACGGCACGTGGTGCTGGCTCAACAGCAGCAGTGCTCATAAAGCGCTCCTTCGCAGGTAGTTTGTTGGCGCGACCGCAACCTATTTGGTGCAGTGCGATCGTTAGCTCGCCGAGTTAATCTCATCGTGAGGATCCACATCCTCGCTTTGGTCTTCCTCAGGGTTTCCCCCGATCAGATTGTACGGTCCTTCCATGGGCGGGGTGACCGGGACCATATCGACATGCCCATTGTAGTCGTCTTCCACCGCTCCAAAGTGACTCGCGGGGCCTTCGCCGGCGTCCGATGCCTCGCGCGCATCCCCGACCTTGGAAATATTTTCTTGCCCTAGCTGCTCACGGATTTCAGCAGGCTGTGTTTCGGGCGACTCTGGGATATCATTGGTGCGATCTTCTTGCATGGATCGGTAACTCCCTCATTATGCAACACCATCGTTGATCAGCTTAGTATAAGCTAACCGTACCATAACTTCCAATGACGATCGGGTATGGTTGTCATACCACGGCGACATTAGAGCCAAACAATACACATAAGGGCGTCCAGCAGCAGGATCTATTCCAAATGGTGACGAGTCAAGAAACCCGCCAGCTCCTCGGCGATGCGCTCCACGGTCAGTCGGACGAGCGCGGCATGTTGGGGAGAGAAAGCCGCCTGCACCATCGTCGCCGTGAGCATATACAAGCGCAGGCCCGCAATGACTTGCTCCTTCAGTGGAACGGCATCACCACGCGCGTAGCTGCCCAGCAGGGCAATCGCCTCAACAGCCGGAGCATTGAATTGATGGGCAAGCCGATAAACGTCAAAAGGCAGCATGAAAGGCTCGTGATAGGGTGCGTCAATGTCAAGCACTTCGCAGCGCATACGCGCTGCATATAAATGGAAGCGCATCGACAATAACCGTTGATGTGCAGCCGGCTAGTCCCAGAGGACCACTAGTTCCGCCAAGGGAATGCGACTCCGCCGCTTGGGGTCGGTCGCCGCATAGCCGAGGGTAATCAGGGCTTGCGGCACCAGTGTTGATTCAAGGCCGAGTGCTGCGACAACCGTTTCGGGGCAGAAGAGCGGCGCGCACATCCAACCTCCATCGAGGCCCTGCTGATACGCCGCGAGCAGCAAGTTCTGGATCGCGGCGCCGATGCTCTGTACTGCCATGATCGTCTCGGCTTGCTGGCGCTCTGCATCTGGATATTGATCCAAATCTCTGAGGTAAAGACAGGGCAGCAGCAGCACGGGAGCACTTGTGATGCGGCCCCTGGATTTCGCAAGGCGGATTGCGACAATTTCGGCCGGCTCTCCATCCAGCTCTAAGTTGCGTACCCACGCCGCCGCCATCGCGTCGGCGAGCTGCGTCTTTCGCTCAGGCTGCGTGAGCACGACAAAGCGCCAGGGCATGCGGCCGTGGGGCGACGGCGCCCAACGGGCCGCCTCGAGGGCATTTATGACGAGCTCGTGCGGCACGGGGTCGGGACGGTACTGACGCACCGAACGGCGGCCTTGGATGATCTCGGCGAACGTTAGCGCCGTCCGGTCGGGGCCGCCTTCTCCGCTCACGTGATCTCAAGATCGACTGCAACCGGAAGGGCCTGCCAGGTCCAGCCTACCCGCGGCTCTCCCGGCTGCCACTCGCCGTACTTCGGACCGATTAGCTCGCGCGCTGTCACGGCCTCGCCACTCTCCTCATCCACGATACGGCCATGACCCGTAAAGATCCGTTCCCGAATGCGCACTCGAACGGCGGGGTCCCGTTGAATATTCTTGACCCAGTCCGAGCCGTAACGGTTTCCAGCCAGCATGTACAGGGTAGTGCCAGCTAAGGCAAACCACATTTCGATCTCGTGCAGCTGGCCCGAAACACGACCAACCGTGGTCAGATAGCAAAACCGCTCATCTGCATAGGGCCGGAGATCTTGTTCCACGCTGGTAGCTCCTGTCCACCGTATCAGCTATAAACGTCATCCGCAATGCCTCAAGCGTTGGTACCAGTACTGACCGGCCATCGCAGGCGGGGTACGACGGCTCGACCATAGGCTTCAAGGAATGCCTTCTGGTTTCTGCCAACATTGTGCACATACACCTCGGTAAAGCCAAGGTCGACAAAGTGCTGGATATGCGCAAGGTGCTCATCGAGATCGGGCGAGATCAGCACACGCTGCTTGAAGTTGTCGATGTGGACAAACTTTGCCATCGCTTCGAAATCCTCAGGATTGCGGATGTCGCCTTTGGGAAACGGCATGCCGCCGTTGGGCCACTCCCGCAGCGCGTTCTGCTCAGCCTCCGCAAGCGAGTCGGCCCACGAGACATGCAGCTGAATCAGCCGCGGCATCGTGTCGGGGTCTTTACCCGCCTCGCGCGCCCCCTTGGCAAAGCGCTCCATCAACATCTTAATCTTCGCGTCCGCCGCCCCAACGGTGATAATCCCGTCACAGAGCCGACCAGTACGCTCGCTCATGATTGGACCCGAGGTTGCCACGTAGATTGGCGGAGGGGGAGCCGGCAGCGTGTACAGCTTCGCGGTCTCGAGCTTAATATGCTTCCCGCTAAACTTGACGGCCTTGCCACTAAACAACTTTTGAATCACCTCGATCGACTCCATGAGTCGGTCGAGACGAGCGGGTGGCTCAGGCCAATACTCGCCGATGATATGCTCATTGAGCGCTTCTCCAGCACCCAAGCCGAGCCAAAAGCGGCCCGGGTACATTGCCTCAAGCGTCGCCGCCGCCTGTGCGATAATCGCGGGGTGGTAACGATAGCCCGGCGGGGTAACGCCGGGGCCGAAACGTTGCTTAGTACGTTGGCCGAGCGCTCCCATCCAGGCCCACACAAACGCGCTCTGACCTTGCTGCGGTGTCCAGGGATGAAAATGGTCAGACGCCATAACGGAGGTAAAGCCGTTGGCCTCGGCGATCTCGCAGTATTGGAGGAGATCGGTCGGGTCAAACTGCTCAAACATTGCCGCGTATCCAAAGGTCATAAGGTCTCAACTTCCAGGTAGTAGGCACCAGGCGTCAGGAAAACCCCGGTCACGGTGCCGGCCTGACACGTAAAGACTGATGCCTGAAGCCTACCTAAACATATCCCGTTCGGGTCGCATCACCAGGTTTTTACCAGAGCCGGGTCCCGCCGCATAAGCATAGCCGCGCACAACCGCGACCGGCCGTTGGTCGACTTTGTTCATCACCAGCTCGGCCGCTGCTGCAAGCTCGTCAGCGACGGCCAGCACGCTGGCGCTCATCAGGTAGCCATACGGATCGTGCTGGCCGCGATAGTCGACCAGCGGCGTCATTCCGGCGATGCCGATTGCAATGTTGACCACGCCGTCACGCCAGGGCCTGCCGAAGGAGTCGGTAATAATGACCGGCACGACCACCCCGCAAGCTTGCTCCAGGCCGACCGCTAGCCGGTGTGCTGAAGCATCGGGGTCAATCGGCAGCAAGCATACCGTGTCGGCACCTGCGACGTTTGAAGCGTCGACGCCCGCATTCGCGCATACGAACCCATGCCGCGTTTCGGCGATGATGACGCCGCGATCCATGCGCACAATCCGCGTCGCCTCGCGCAGCACAACTTCGGTTTGGCGCGCATCCTTGCCGTAGCGTTCGGACCATTGCCGTGCGAACGGCGACGGTTCAATTGTTCGTAGATCGACGAGCCGGCCCTCGGCTTTGCTCACGATCTTATGGGTCACGACTACGATATCACCTGTCACGAGTGTGATCTGAGAATCCCGCAGCGCGCGTGAAATGATCGCCACAAGATCGTCGCCTGGCTGCACGTCGCCGATCCCGTCCACACCGATGATTTGGAGTGTCTCTGCCACCGCCCATCCTTAGCAAACGCTTAATGTTGCCTGTTATTGCCGCAAACCGTTCCATCCAGCCGAGAAGCATGACACGCAACCGGCACGTACCAGCCAAGGAATCGCCAATCAGCTGGATCATGACCCGCTGTTCGGAAGCTTCCCCGATGTAGAGGGCGTAGCGCTCACCCGACAGACCTAGTCTATTCTGATCCAGGATCCGATCGCCTAGCACGCCTCTAGCTGCTACGTGGCACAGGACGCGCTCCTTGATGGGGCGGCGACCTGTAGTGCCAGCGAGATGAGGATAACACACGTTTGCATCGTCGTTTCCACTCATGCTCAGGGCAATATTTGGACGCTCTCCCCAGCCTGCCGAGCAAGCTGCAAATCTTCGTCCGTGTCTATGTCAAGCAGCGTGCCTAGACTTCGGTAGCATTGCCATGTCAAGCCAAGAGCCTCGGCAGAGTGCTGGTGCCGCCGCAAGCTACCCTCACCGAAGCCGAAGGGTAACGCAGTCGATGCTGGAATCCACAGCGCGTTTGTCCCAGTGTCATGCCGATCGGGAGCGAGAACGACCCGCGCTTGCCCGCCCAGGGCGACGATTGCGTTAATGTCGCCGGCCGAAATCAGCGGTAGGTCCGGCAGCAGCACCATCAGCGGCAACGTTGGCGAGCGCTGTCTCACGACTTGTCGCGCAAACTCCAACCCTTCGTTCAAACCTCCTTGGGGCTGCAGCAACGTCACTACCCCGGGCCGCGCCGCCCAGTCGATGAAGTCGCGGTCGGGGCTAACCAACACAACGTGCTCGATCATGCTGGCCCGGTCGAGTGCGGCCAGCACCCGTTGAAACAGCTCCTGGACGAGTCTGGCACGCTCCTCAACCGTGTACAATGATTGGAGCCGACGCTTGCCGTCTCGTAACGATCGCATTGGCAGGATTGCAACGGTCATGGGCGCTGGGAGGTGATATCGAGCTGGGATCTGCCAGCCTGCTGGTTGCCAGCGTTGAGCTGCGCCTGCCCGAACGCAACAGTTTCGCGAGCAAGCTGGACACGGTCGGCCTCATCGTTCATCACAGTATTTGTTACCAATACCCGTATGCCGAGCGCGGATATCCGCGCTTGCTGGTCGGCATCAGCCTCATCGATGACCAGCCCGTCAATCAGCCCACGATACATCTGAGCCACGCCAAAGGCCGACACCTCGTGCCCTAGCCCGGCCAGCATTTGATCGGCGGGGCCACGTAAGGCTTTACCGCCGACAATCGGACTGACCGCAACTTTGGGCGCCTTCGAACGACCAAGCGCATCGCGATAGCCGGCGACAGCCAGGATTGGACCAATGCTGACGATGGGATTCGAAGGGCAGATGATAATCAAGGTTGCGCGCTCGATTGCGGCAGCCGCTGCTTTTGTCATTGTCGCGTTTTCAATTCCGGTGAACGACACGCCGGTCACTGGATCCTGGTGGTGGCGACGAACAAAATAATCCTGGAATGGCAACTGGCCTGAAGGAGTATCCACCTGCGTCGCCACCGGCTCATCGCACATCGGCAATAGCTGTGCATGCACACCCAGCGCGCCGGAGAGCGTTTGGGTCACATCGGTCAGGGACCGGCCAGCGCCGAGCTGTTCACTGCGCGCAATATGCGTGGCAAAGTCACGATCGCCCAAGCGAAACCACGGCTCGTAGCCGTAGCGGGTCAACATCTCAAGCGTATTCCAGGTATCACCTGCAACGCCCCATCCTGTTGCGGGGTTTGCGACACCGGCGAGGGTATACATCACCGTATCGGCGTCGGGGCTGATGCGCAGGCCGAAGAGATTAAAGTCGTCGGCTGTGTTGACAATCACCGCCAGCGTGTGAGGCTGCACCAGTTGGTACAAGCCATGCGCGAGTTTCGCACCGCCGACACCACCAGCAAGTGCGACGATCATGATTCAAACCCGTCGGCTATAACAGTCTCGACCTGCAGGCGGATGGTCACGTGTTCCTGCTTCCGAAACTTTTCAATCATGCGCTCGGCCCGCGTACCTTCGTAGCGGCGGGCTAGCCGTGCGATAGCAGCCTGTGCCTGCTCCGGGTTGTCATCAAGGGTCACTCGGCCCGCGAGGGTGATGTAGCGGTATCCGTCCTCAATGCAAACGGAAGCACGGGGATCGCGCTGCAAATGGTGATCCTTCACGCGGTTTCGCGCCGTGTTCATCAGAATGTATCCATCCATAAGCTCATACCACATCACTGTCTGCTGTGGCAAGCAATCTTCGCCGATCGTTGCCAGCACAGCAAAGCGCCGCTCCGCTAGAAAGTCCTGCATTTGCTCCGATAGTCGCATGCGCTTACAACTCCTTCTCCACAGCCGGCGGTGCTGGCCCGATTCAGCGCGCTCCAGCACGTTCGCGCCGCATCGCTGTCCCTATGGTAGCATAACCGTACAGGACGGTTGCGGTCGTGGGCATAGAGCGCGCAGCGCCCGTACACTGTTCCACTTTGCCAGCATGTATGGTACGATACAGGACAGCAACTACCCTGCCGTGGCCCCCCGCTTGCCGGCCAGGATGCATGTCCCGGATCTTCGTCGGATCACAAAGCCTGTCAGGATCCCGCCAAGTCCAAACCGATCTTCTTTCTCTGCGACGCTGACCTCAGCGGCGGACTGCGAGCGTAACCGGATGCATACAGTTCTAGCGCGACCACAGTCGGCTCGGCGCTCTGCCCTTCGTATTGCCGCCACTTATACCCTGATTGCCATTGCTTGGATCACGCTGTCGGACCGCTCGATCGAGCTTTTGACCCGGAATATCGAAGTCATGGGGCAGCTCCAAACGATGAAGGGTGGCCTCTTTGTGGGGATCACCGGTGTCGTGCTATGGCTGCTGATCTCGCGGGCGCTGGAGCAGCTACAAGCCAGCGAGCGGTGCTACCACGCGTTATTCCAGGCTTCACAAGACGCCGTTTTTGTCGTCGATCGCGCCGGCCGCATTCTGGATGCAAATACGTCGGCCGTTGCGCTCTGTGGCTACTCCGTAGCAGAGCTGCAACCAACACCGGCCAGTGTGGTTCTGCCCGAGCATGGCCGTCTGCAAGCCCAGAGCAGCCATCCATCGCTCGCCTCGCATAGCGTCATACGAGAGCAGCTTAGGACCAAAGCCGGCCGGCTCGTGGCGGTTGAGCTAAAGATTAATGACTTGCTCTTCGATCAGCAATCAGCCAGCGTATACATCGTCCGCGACATCTCCGAGCAACAGAAGTCCATGGCGGACCTCGAACAGAGCGAGCGCCGGTTCCAGTCCCTATTCGAAGCCGCCCCAGTTGGTATCGCGACGTCCCGCAACGGGCTGACCATGTCCGCCAACCCGGCGTACCTCCGCCTTTTTGGCTTCGACGACATCTCTGAAATTGAGGGCACATCGTTGCTCAATCAAATCGCTCCAGAGTTCCGATCTGAAATTATCGAGCGCAACCGCCGACGTGAGGCAGGCGAGCAGGTCATTTCGAGCTATGAAACGGTGGGACTACGTAAAGACGGCTCGACCTTTAGCTTCTCCGCCGATGTAGCGCGAGTCGAGCAGGCCGAAGGGCCCACAACAATCTTATTCGCTGCCGATATTACAGAGCGCAAGCAGGTCGAGGAAACGTTGCGGGTAAGTGAAGCGACCAACCGTGCGCTGCTTGACGCAATTCCAGACCTTATGTTCCGGATAAGTCAAGATGGCTTCTTTCTCGGGTATGAGTCTGCCGATACCGAGCGACTGGCGGTACCCGCCGACGCTTTTATCGGCAAAAGGATCGACGAAGTTTTGCCGGTCAACGTGGCGGAGCAGGCCTTGGTCCAGCTTCGGCACGTGATTTCGTCAGGAGAGATGCAGCGCTTTGAATACCAACTGCCCCTGGATACCGGCGATAGCCGTGAATATGAGGCCAGGTTGGTCTTATCTGGTCACGCCGAGGTGCTCGCCATTGTGCGCGACATCACAGAGCACAACCAGATGGAGCGGACGCTGCGAGAGTCGGAGGCGCGACAGCAAGCGATCTTGCACGGGACGAGCGATACCATCTTCTTGAAAGATCGACTCGGGCGGTACCTCTTGATTAATCCGGCCGGCGCCGCTATTTTTGGCCGACCGATAGAGGAAATCATTGGCAAGACCGACGATGAGCTATTTCCACCGGCGATTGCACAGAGGGCCACCGACACGGATCGGATGGTCATCGACAACCAAGAGGCGTTGGAGGTGGAAAATACTTTC
>JADDQE010000063.1 GCA_016781525.1 bacterium
TGTTCCGCAGCCGGCAACCGCGACGAGTGTTCCGCCGCAGCCGGCAACCGCGACGAGTGCACCCATTCTGCCGACCAGGGTGCCGGTAGTGCCCACGGCCGCACCGGTAGTGCCGACGGCCGAGCCCGTTCAGCCAACTGCCGTACCACCGGTGCCAACCGAGGCGCCAACCGAGGCGCCAACCGAGGCGCCAACCGAGCCTCCTCCGCCTGCCCCGTTGCCTGAGCCGCCAGATGATGGGAAAGGCCCGAAAGATAAGGACCCGAAGGGCCCGAAGGATCCCAATGGTCCCAAAGGTCCCAAAGATCGATAGCCCTCCGCTACCAGCGCCGAGAAGCGCGATGTGTTGCGGCGACATAGGGTTGGATCGGGCCATGTGCTGATTACGTGAGCGTAAGGTTCGTGGACGGTTGGGCAGGGTTGAACGCTTGGATGGGCGCCCAAAGGATATCGATGTACGTCTTAGTCACGAACGATGATGGTATTCAAAGCCCGGGGCTTCTAGCCTTGCGCCAAGCGCTTGACGCGGTTGCTGAATGTGTGGTGTTAGCCCCGGAGCGTAATTGGAGCGCCGCCTCCGCCGCGCGGACACTCTTTGATCCGCTGCGGATCGATCTCGTGGCAATGGGTGATGGACGGGATGGCTTTGTTTGCAGCGGAACACCTGCGGATTGTGTTGCCCTTGCGCTGCTTGGGTTTTTACCACGACGCCCCGATCTCGTCGTTTCCGGTATCAATATTGGTCCAAATTTAGGCAACGATGTCAGCTACTCGGGTACAGTCGCTGCTGCCCGTGAGGGCACAATGATGGGTGTACCGGCAATCGCTGTGTCACTCGATGGACGTCGCGACTCCGACTTCCGGCCGGCAGCTGAGTTTGCTGCTCAAATAGCCATGTTAGCGGTCAGCCAGGAGCTAACTCCGCAGGTTGTCTTGAACATCAATGTGCCGAGTGGTCCGATTCAGGGCGTGATGGTGACCCACCTCGGCCGACGGGTCTATCGAGATGAGTTGATCGTCCGGCATGATCCGCGTGGTCGTCCGTACTACTGGCTCGGCGGTGACGCACCCGAGGGCGATTTGACCGAGGGAACCGATACGGCTGCTGTCGCCAATGGTTACATTTCGGTGACTCCTGTTCACTTTGACCTGACCAATCAGCCCTGGCTCGATACGCTGCGTGGCTGGCGGTTGGACGTGTAGCTGTGAGGTTGTTATAATCGAACGATAGGCTCGCGAGGGTCGAGTGGCACCTGCCGCTGCCCCGCGAGAGCAACACGTACGGCATAATGTCCAAATTTCATACAACTAACAATGAGTGGGGGCTCGTCAGCGGGATTCGCCAGGCGCGTAGCGACCTGATCGTCGTCAACGAGCCCCGTTCGCCATTTTCTCCCGAGGCGCGTAAGGGTCAGCTTTTTGTCGTGGTCGAGGCCGAGGGTGATGTCGCGCGTGGTCGACAGGCGTGCGCACTCGTAGCCCAGACGATTTGCGAAACGTTCTACGCCGACGGCTCGACGAGCATTACATCGTCGCTACGCCACGCGCTCAAAGCGGCAAACGCGGCCTTATACCAACATAATTTTCAAGCGCCACCGCATAGACGTGCCCTGGTTGGCGCAACTTGCGCGGTCATTCACGGCTCTGATCTCTATCTCACGCAAGTTCCACCTGCGCAGGCATTTTTGTCGCATACGAGTAAGCTCCGTGCGCTACCGGTCCCGCTCTCGTGGACCAATGGAGCGGGTACCTCCACACTTACGCACAGCGGCGCACTGGGCACGAGTCTCGGCTCCGAGCCGGAGTTCTTGCGCTCCGTGATGCAGCCAGGTGACACGCTGGTGATCTGCTCCTCGAATGTGGCACGTCTTCTGAGCAAGCGGCAGGCGGAGGAGCTCGTCTGCTATAGCGCTGGGCCTACGATTGCGGAAGAGCTGTACGCACTCTGCCGTGCCGCAAGCTTGTCCGAGGCTCACGCGATTGTGCTTGAGGCCGTGGCTGGGCCGGCGCCGGATGACCGCGACTCGTCGTTTACGCCTGTTGCTGTAGCTGAGCGCTCCAAGCAAGCAGTTGAGCGTTGGAGCGGCTTCTTCGGCCGCTCGGCCGGCAGGAGCGAGACCGTGTCGGACGTGCCGCAGACTGGTACCACTGTCGGGCGCGCCGGGCCGATGTCTCACGAAGCTGCCCCTGCAGCGGCTCAGCCTGGTGGAGGCGCCGAAACGCGTGCCCTCAGCGTCATGGATCTGCTCCCGGTAGCGGACGATATCCCGCTGCCACCGAGCGCTTTTATCGGCGAAGGAGAGTATGGCGGACTGGTCCGCCCGCCTGCGGTGCCACGTCGGAGCCGGCAGGTCGATCTTTCTGATAATCATGGTACGCCAGTCGATTTTGCCGCTATTCCACGCAAGCCCCCGCCACCGCCACCAACGATAGGTGAGCGTCTGACGCTGCCGCTGCGAATGGCGTTTGCCGGCATGATGAGCGGCATTGCGAACGTTCCCCGGCGCACAGCGCGGCCAGCCGAGCGGTTGCCCGCGCAAGGCTTGCGACTCAAGGAATTGTCGTACCGCAAGCAGCGGCCGCGCTTGCCTTGGTTGAATGTTCTGCTGATTGTTGGCGTCGTAGCACTGCTGATTGCCGTGGGTATGCAGCAGAACCGCCGACGCGACCGTGATACCATCAACGTCGCACTTGATAAGGTGCAGACGGCGGTGTCAGCTGCACGGGATGCCATCGATCCGGCGGTAGCTCAGGCGCAGCTGGCCTCGGCCGAGACAGCTCTCAACGAAGACGTCAGCGCGCTGGTACAGAGCGGCATGATCACGACTACCAAGCCCTTGGTCTGGTCGCGCTACCTTGATGTGCGTAACTCGTATGATCGGGCCATGGCCATGATCAATCGTATAGGCTTTGTCGATGACTTCGAGACAATCGCGTCGCTGCCGGGCGGCCAGGGGCTAATCAGCCGCTTAGCTTTGGGTACGACCGCCACAATCTCCGACACAGTGGTTCCGGTCTTTTATCTTGACCGTTCAGCAGGGGTGTTGTATGAGCGCGGTAGGCCAGCGCCCTTACTCCGACCAGATCAAGAAGCTGGCTCGTTTGTCACCGAGAATGTGCGCGAGGTGCTGTGGCGCGATGCGGGCAACAGCGTGATCGCGCTCGATCGCGGCGATCCGACCTTCCCCGTGTACCACGTCTACCTGCCGACGGACACAGGTTGGCTTTCGAACCAGCTCAACCAGACTGAACACATGCAGCCGAGTGATCGTGATCTTCCCATGGCTGCATTTGGTGGACACCTGTATGTCTGGGATCAGGAGACCAAGCAGCTCTGGAAATACGCGAGCGGCATGTACGCCGACCTGCCGACAGCGTGGATAACCAACGCGGGTAACGTGCCGTTAGATCAAGTCGTCGATGTCCAGATCGATGGAAATGTGTATCTGCTCAACCGTGATGGTAGTGTTTTGGTCTTTACGGCTGGTGCATTGGTGAAGCAGCTCGCCCCCCCGCAGCTTAAGGTGCCGCTTGGCGGCGTCACACGCTTTGTGGTAACTGCCGATGAGCTTGCCGAGGATGGTACAACCATTGTGCGTCCCGGGTTTATCTATATCCTTGATTTGCGCAACGAACGGATCCTTCAGCTGAGCAAGGTCGATGGTGGGCTGGTTCAACAAATTCAGGCGCGGAGTCGTGGGCCATTGAATCAGATGGCGGACCTAGCAGTAGACGAGGCACGCCGGGAGCTGTACCTTGCCAACGGGCCCCAGGTTTTACGTGCGCAGCTGCCCGAACCACCTCAGCCTGAGCCGGAAACAACAATTACGACCACACCTGAGCCATAAATGGAGGCGGGCTGAGAGCGTTCCTCATCCCGGCGTGCATGTTAATTAAGGCCCCTAGTCGAACCGACTTACATCAGGTTTATGCTGCTCCTGGCTGTCCGGTCTGCACGTTGCTGACCCGCAGCGAGCGGCGCTATATTGACGCGACGCTGTATGAGCACGTCACTGATGTTAAATGGCGGGAGGAGGTGCGGGCAGCCCGTGGGTTTTGTGCTTTGCACACGCAGCATGTGCTTGATGTGGGCCGCTCGGCTCTCGGTGTCTCGCTCGTCGCGGCCGACATCATCGCAACCCTCCGTGACCTGCTCCCGAACACGAGTGATGGGGGCGCTCTTGGACGGCTTCGCTCAGCGCTGGGCGCCAACAGCTCGGGCGCTCAACTTCGACCCCAGCGTCCCTGCCCAATCTGTAGCTACCTTGGGGAGCTGGCTGCCGTCTATATCGCAGCGCTGCTCGACGATCTGGCCTCGGACGCCGGCGCACAAGCCTATGCTGTCTCGAGTGGGCTGTGCTTGCCCCATCTCAACCAAGCAATTAGCCGTGGAGGACCAGGCCTCCGCGTGGTCACTGAGCACCAAGCCCAGGCTTGGGAACGGCTTGAGGCAGAGCTGAACGAGTTTATCCGCAAGAGCGATTACCAGTACTCGGGAGAGGCGATCGACGCGGAACGCGATGCTTGGCGTCGCGCGCTACTGCTGCTGTCGGGTAAGTAAGCGAGACCTAAGCGCGGCCACATCTCCGGTAGGTGCTTAGCCGCTCGCCCGGCCGCGGTTGAGATTAACCAATTCCCAGCGCATAGAAAACGGCTGTGCTCACCAGCAGCCCCAGCACCGCACCGATGAGTTGGTCTGCGATCCGGGAGCGCCACGAGTTCGCGTCGTCTAGCTTGCGGGCCAAGTCGGCGTTGGCGATGATCAGCCGCTCAAGCTTCAACATCACATGTTCCAAATCGATGGTAGGAGCGGCACTCTTCGAGACGAGGCGCTGAGAATCCCGCTGCTCCGGTGGAAGTGGGACGAGCAGCGCGCCACGTAGCGCACGCCGGGCTAGCTCGCCTGCCTGCTCTGGACCGGCTGTGGTGCTGCGTTTCCCCACACGAATCGGAATATGTCCACCCGCCGTTGAATATGGCGCATCAGAGCCCTGAGGTACATCCAGCAGGATCAGCTGTTTGTCGCCGCGCGTGACCGCCTGTGGGTCGAGCAGGAGGTGCGGGGTGATGCCATCCGCAGCGCGACCAATCATTGTCACCGCGGCTTGTGCATCGCGCAGACCCTTCACACGGCCGCGAGGAGTAATCCCGAACACGATCGTGCCGCCCTGAGTATTCGCAAGACTAGCAATCAGCTGCGCAACCGCTTCTGGAGATTGCGTATCGCGCTCGAAAATAATCCGTTCGTTCGGCCCTATTCGAAGCAGGTCGTCGATGCGGGCGAGTTGCATAAGATGAACACTCCTCAAGCTTGGTCAGATTAAGTGAAGGACAACGTCGGCCGCGGATGGTTACTGGCGAAGTTGCTCTGCGGCAGCTCTCGGAGCGCCGCTGTTATGGCCGTTCAACGTTGAATGCCACAGTAGCAGTTGCCCTATTCAAGCTCATACGTCTAGCTCTAGGTACAGCAGTGTCGCTCGAAGACTACCACAATCTTGTCGTTCATCGGCAAGAGCCTGTCCTCCTGTTCGAGCTGCTCCATCTGATTATGGAGTCGCGGTGTCGGTTGGCTAGCGGGGAGTACGATGTCCCGCCCAATGTACTCCCCGCTCGTCGAACCTCCATAAAAAAAGGACACTCCCACAAACACCATGTTTGCGGGAGCGTCCCTGAAGGCAGTCGGCCTTATACTGTCTCGGCTGGCCGTTCCATCGTGACCGCTACTACCCGCCGCTCTGGTGTCGTGCGGGTGAAGGTCAGGGTGCCGTTGCTCGCGTCGACCTGGATCGCGTCGCCTGGGGTAAACTCGTTCTTGAGCAGCGCCCGGCTCAGCGGGGTTTCGATCATGCGCTGAACAGTCCGCCGCAGTGGCCGCGCACCATAGATCGGGTTGTACCCTTCCTTGACCAGCAGATTCTTCGCGGCTGGCGTCAGCTCCAGCGTCAACTGCTGCTCGGCTAGGCGGTCGGCGACCTCCTTCACCTGCAGGTCGACGATCTGCATCAGATCGGCAACCGTCAACG
Organism: bacterium; assembly: GCA_016781525.1. GTDB lineage: Bacteria > Chloroflexota > Chloroflexia > Chloroflexales > Kallotenuaceae > LB3-1. The sequence goes on from JADDQE010000063.1 coordinate 6,024, forward strand.
GATGGAAGACGATGATGTCGTCGATACGGTTCAGGAACTCCGGCCGGAAGGTTCGCTTCAAGCCCTCATCTACCTTCTTCCGCGCCTCGGCGATGTCGATCTGGTCAGCATCACGCTTGAAGCCAATCGTGCCCGCGCGCAGCTCCTCCGTACCGACATTCGAGGTCATGATCACCACGGTGTTGCGGAAGTCGACCGTATGGCCTTGTCCATCCGTCAGCCGTCCGTCGTCCAACAGCTGGAGCAGCGTGTTGAAGACCTCCGGGTGGGCCTTTTCGATCTCGTCGAACAGGATCACCTGATAGGGCCGACGACGCACTGCCTCGGTCAGCTGCCCGCCCTCGTCGTAGCCGACGTAGCCTGGAGGGGCCCCGACCAGCCGCGACGTGGTATGCCGCTCACCGTACTCGCTCATGTCGATACGGGTCATCGCGTCCTCGCTGTCGAACATGAACTCCGCCAGCGCCTTGGCCAGCTCGGTCTTACCGACCCCGGTAGGTCCAAGGAAGATAAACGAGCCGATTGGTCGACGCGGGTCCTTCAAACCGGCCCGTCCACGCCGAATTGCGTCGCTCAGCGCGACAATTGCCTCGTGCTGGCCGATAACTCGGTCGTGCAGCCGCTCCTCCATGTGCACCAGCTTCTCGCGCTCGGTCTCGAGCATGCGATTCACGGGAATACCGGTCCACTGGCTGACGATCGTTGCAACATCCTCCTGGTCGACGATCTCGTCCAAGTTGCTCTGCTGCATCCAGGCGCCGCGCTCCTGCTCGAACTGCTCGTTGAGTCGCGCCGCCTCAGCCTTTAACGTGGCGGCACGCTCGTAGTCGCGCCGGTCCACCGCGGCATCCTCGGCCGTATGTAGCTCGGCAAGCCGCGCCTGCTTCTGCTTCAGCGCATCCGGCATCGAGTAGATATCGATGCGCAGCTTGGCCGCCGCCTCGTCGACGAGGTCGATTGCCTTGTCGGGCAGGAAGCGCTCCGTGATATAGCGGTGCGACAGCTGCGCCGCCTGCACGATCGCGTCGTCCGAGATCGCGAGCTTGTGATGGTCTTCGTAGCGCTTGCGCAGGCCGTAGAGCATCTGGATCGCCGTGTCGACGTCCGGCTCCTCGACAAAGACTGGGCTGAAGCGTCGCTCGAGTGCGGCGTCTTTCTCGATATGCTTGCGATACTCGTCCAGCGTCGTGGCGCCAATCACCTGGATCTCGCCGCGTGCTAGGGCCGGCTTAAGCATGTTCGAAGCGTCGATCGAGCCGGCGGCTGCGCCAGCGCCGACGACGGTATGCAGCTCGTCGATGAACAGGATTACCTTGCCCTGGGCGTTCTTGACCTCATCCATGACCGCTTTGAGCCGCTCTTCGAACTCGCCGCGGAACTTCGAGCCGGCGACCATGCCAGCCAAATCCAGCGCCAGCACTTTACGCTCGGCCAGCGTCGGCGGTACGTCACCCACGATGATCTTCTGGGCTAGCCCCTCGACCACCGCAGTCTTACCCACGCCTGTCTCGCCCACCAGCACCGGGTTGTTCTTCGAGCGCCGTGACAAGATACGCATGATGCGCGAAATCTCGACGTCGCGACCGATCACGGGATCCAGGCCGCCGTTGCGCGCCAGCTCGGTCAGGTCGGTGCTGTACTTTTCGAGAATCTCGTAGCGGCCCTCGGCACCGGGATCATCGGCGCGCTGCGCCCCACGAATCTCCATCAGCACCTGGTAGATGCGCTCCTGGGTAACGCCAAAGGTGCTCAAAATGCGCGAGGACGTGCCTTCCCGCTCGACTGCGATCGCAATCAGCAGGTGCTCCGTGCCGACAAACTTGTCCTGCAGGCGCTCCGCCTCCTGCTCGGCTCGCTTCAATATGCGAGTCAGGCGGGGCGTGAGATAGGCCTGGGCCGTGTTGTATCCAAACTGGTTGCCGTAGGCCTTGGGCGCGCGATCCAGCTCACGCTCGACCAGTCGCGCGACCTCGACCGCATCCACGCTCATTTTTTCAAAGGCGCGCTGCGTCAGGCCCTTGCTTTGCCGGAGCATCGCCAGAAAGATGTGCTCGACATCTAGCTGGGTATGATGCATCTCCCGCATAATTTCCTGGGCGTCTTGAAACGCCTCTTGTGCTTTTTCTGTATAGTCGTCTAAACGCATGTCGTTGCCTCGATGTTAGGTTTTAGGTTTCAGCTCTCAGGAGTAGAAAATTGAAAACTGGTGCCGGACGCCTGTTGCCTGACGCCTCGTATCCTACCGTTCGCTCTCTGTCCGACTCGGCAGCTGATGGGCTCGATGCTGAAGCTGCTCCATCTCTTGCCGCAGAAGCTCCATCTGCTCACGCATATGGAGGATGACCTCTGCGCCCGCCAGATTGACCCCTAGATCGTCCACCAGCCGCTTAATGAAGCGTACCCGCTCTACGTCGGCATCCGAAAAGAGCCGGATGTTGCCGTCGCTGCGCTGTGGGCAGATCAGGCCCTTACGCTCGTACATGCGCAAGCTCTGCTCGTGCATGCCCACCATCTGTGCGACGATGCGAATGGTGTACTTCGGTGTCCGTTGGTTCATCCGCCTGTCTCAGCAGTGTTACATAATATATTACGACAAAACAACGGTGAGGGATTGCTGCCGCGCAATTCTCTAACATTTCGCTAACATTCGAGAGCCAGACGAAGCGTAGCTTGTCCCCGGTTGCTTGTCGTGTATCCCGACCGGCCTAGCTGCGGCTGGTGCGCAGCTCCTCCACCAGCTCACGCTCACGCGGCGTCAGCTCGGTTGGTAGCTGTGCCTCGGCAATGATATACAGGTCGCCGCGCTGGTCGGGGTTTCCCGGCTTCGGCATACCCTGGCCGCGAATCAGAAAGGTTTTGCCATTCTGGGTGTTCGGCGGCACTTGCAAGGTCAAGGTCTTGCCGTTGAGCAGACCAACCTTCGCGGCTCCACCAAGCATCATCGTCCACAGGTCGATCGGGGCTCGATAGCGCAGCGTCTGACCGTCACGCTCATAGCGTGGATGTGGTCGCACATTGACGACGAGATACAGATCGCCGCGCGGACCACCATTAATTCCTGGCCCGCCCTCGCCGGACACCCGCACCTTGCCACCCGTATCGATACCCGCCGGAATCTTAACGGTGAGCGTCCGCTGCTGTTGGCCGTTTACGCCAGTGCCGCCGCAGGTCGAGCAGAGATTGTTGTTCTGCACCCCGGTGCCGTTACATGTCGTACAGACCTGCGGCACTTCTATCCGCATTTGTCGCTGCGTGCCATTGTATGCTTCTTCCAGGTCGATGTCGACGGTTTGCTCGTAGTCCTGGCCTTTTTGTGGCCGGGAGCCGCCGCCGCCAAAGCCACTGGTTCGCCGACCACCCATTGTGCCGAAGAGCGTCTCGAAGAAATCCGAGAAGCCAGCCTCGTTGCCGAAGCCACTCGGGTTAAAACCGCCGTAGCCCCCGGCCTGATTGGTGTACTGTGACCAGTCGAAGCCCCCGCTGCTGCCGGCCTGTTGATACCGGTTCCAGTCAGCTCCAAATTGATCGTACTTCTTACGCTTATCGGCGTCCGATAATACCTCGTACGCCTCGTTGATCTCTTTGAACTTGTTTTCGGCTGCTTGGTCACCCGGGTTGATATCGGGGTGGTATTTGCGGGCGAGCTTGCGAAACGCTTTTTTGATCTCGTCTGCGCTCGCGTCGCGCTTCACGCCTAGAATATTGTAATAATCTTTATAATCCATCAATTCCTCATCGGCGCGTAGGTGTGCTGCGTCCCATGCTACTGAGACAAATTCTAGAACTTGATACTATTGTTGTCAAGGTTGGTAAAGGCCAAACGCTCAACTCTAGCGAATCGTTAACGCGTGACATCTTGCTCCGCTCTGGGTGGTGCCGCATGAGAGCTGTGGACCCTGGTGTTGGCGCGAGAGAGCGATACTCGCCGGCGGTTGTAGCTGACGCCGTGAGGTTATTCGCACGGCTTACGTGGAGGTGTCGCTACGAGCACCAGCCTCGCAAGTTCCGCGAGCGAAAGCTGCAAGGCTGGTGTCTGAAATGATGGCGGTGCCCCCGACGGTGACGGGCAATGTGCTCGTCGACTACAACGGTTTGGAGGAGGGACCTGTCGATTGTCCGCCATTGGTTGTAGCTGTCTGCGGTGCTACGGGTGGGCCGAAGCGCACCTCGAGCGTGCCGTTCTTGAACACAGCTCGCGTTGCCTCACGGTCGGCAAGCGTGAGCGGCAAAATAAGCTCACGGCGGAAGTTGCCAATCTCGACAAAGAGCTGGTCGCCGCGCTTCGTCATGTTGACTTTGTTAAGCTCCACATGTGGCAGCGGCAGCCGTAGCAGGTATTCATCGCCGACCTTGCTTAGCTCTTGAGTTGCCCCTCGGAAAAAGACCTGTGTGGGGTCGGCAGCGCCGAACAAGGTACGGCCGAGTCTACTTAAGTCCGCGATGCCGCGCAAGTCGCGCGCCTCGTAGGGCGCCTCCCACATCGGCAGCGGTGTGAAGAGCTCATGCGCTTGAGCACGATAGCCCTGCTGAATATCATAGAGCTGCTTGAGAAAGCCTTCGCCCTGCACATCGTCCGGCAGCACACGGTTAAGCACTGCGCCGTCGACGGGGTAGCCGTAGAGCGCGAGATAGGTCGCGGCTCGTTGCGCCTCCTTCAATACCATTCGCTCCGGCGTCAGCACCAGCCGGTACGACGCGATCGTCGGATCGGTGAGCGTCGTACGCAGCTCCTCGACCTCGGCCATAAACCTCGGTAGCGAGTCGAAAACATCACTAGCGGGCACGAGCGCCCGTACAAGCGGCCGGGCGAGCTTAGCGGTTGACGATTCCCAATTGAGGACACGACCCGCGTAGAGCTGAAAAGTCTCGGGCATGGTCAGTAGGCGAACCGTTTCACCCGTGGGCGCCGCATCGACGATCACTGCATCGAAGTTGCCTTCGCGGGCCTGGCGGCGAATATGCATCAGACTGACAACTTCTTCCATGCCAGGGATGACAGACAGCTCTTCGGCCGCGACCTCGTTGACGCCTTTGCGCCGCAGGACATTTTGCAGGTAGGTCTGCAGCTGGCCCCAATGCCGCCTGACCTCGTCCAAGACATTGATCTCCTGGCCCCAAAGGTTCGGCGCGATGGGCGTTGGCTGCGATTGAAGCGGCACGTCGAGTGCGTCGGCGAGTGAGTGCGCAACATCCGTCGAGACCACAAGCGTGCGGTGTCCAAGCTCAGCCGCCCGCACGGCGGTCGCCGCGGCCGTTGTCGTCTTACCCACACCACCCTTGCCCAAATATAAGATCAAACGCATACGGCTTCCTTCCGAAACTAATTATGGATACTGTACGTAATATTAAGTGCCGTTGTTGCATCAGCACAGGGTTCATGCCCACCCGTCCTATTTTCCCACCGACAACTGGCTGGCGCAAAATAGCTGTAACTTCCGGCGGTGCCGCACGTAGAATAGGGTGATGACCATCTAGGAGGCGAGATGAGCCCAACCTTGCTTGAGGTGACCGTGGGCTTAATTGCGGCGGTGCTGGTGTTTATGCTGGCAGTGCGCGCGGTGCCAATCATTATCGACGAGCTATCCCGGTATTTTGACAAGACGTTAGACATCGCGAGCGGCGATGAAAGGGAACCACAGGATTATGACCACTAATGCGCGTGCGTCTCGGCCGGGGACCCGCGGAATCGCGGGAATATTTACGCTGGGCATTGCGGCGTTGGTCGCACTGATTGTACTCGGTTTTATCATGGCTGCGTGGCGTACCATTCAGCCCGGCTTCGTCGGAATAGTCTTTGACAAAGCTCGTAGCCAGGTCACGACGGGGCAGCTGGAGCCGGGTTGGCGCTTTATCAACCCCTTCACGCAGTCGATCCAGCAATATCCGGTGACAATCCAGACCTACTCGATGGTGCTGGCAGATGGTGAGGGTAGTGCTCAGCGCGATGACTCGATCAAGGTACAAAGCATGGAGGGCCAGCAGGTCAACCTTGACGTGGTGATCCAGTATCAGGTGGTCAAGGAAGAGGCGGCTGCCTTGTTCCAGGATTGGGGCGGCCAGCCGATCGAGTATGTGGAAGATCGCGTGGTGCGCCAGTACACCCGCTCGCAAGTGCCGCTCGTCGCCTCGCGCTACGGTTGGGAAGCTATCAGCGCCAGCGAGCGTGAAAAGATCAGTAACGAGATCGCAGAACGACTGCAGAGTGAGTTCGCCCGCCGCCATCTCAACCTTGTGTCGTTTGGTATTCGCGAGGTCCATCTGCCCCAGCAACTCCAGAACGCGCTCGATCAGAAGATTCAGGCGCAGCAAGAAGCTGAGCGCCAGGAGTATCAGCTGCAGCAAGCCGAGGTCAAGGCGCGGCAGGATCGGGTGGCAGCCGAGGGGCAGGCAAATGCGCTGCGTGCCCAGGCTCAGGGCGAGGCCGACGCGACAAAGATCCGGGCACAGGCTCAGGCTGAGGCGAACCGACAGCTGTCCCAAAGCTTGACGTCCGACCTGATCCGCTATCAGCAGTTGCAGAGGTGGGATGGCAAGCTGCCTGTCTTTAGCGGTGGTGGCGCAACGCCACTGATCGACGCAACCAGCATCATCAGCGACACTGCAGGTGGTCAGTAAAGGGCTCTCCTCAAGGTATTAAATGCCGACAGCAGGACGTGTACAAGCACGTCCCGCTGTCTTTGTTCACCAGCAGTCAATCTCAACTATCAGCACTAACAGGTGGTTGCGTGTTCCGACGAATCCCTACCGTGAACTGTGTTAGCTGGGGTTTGTCCTTCAACGTCCATGCACGTGCACCGTCTCGCTCGCCTCGTCGGATAGTGGCGTTGAGGGGCCGGTGACGTTGAACTCATTGTTGAGCAGACAACGAAACGCGCCCCGCTGGTCGGGCGTTCCTAACGCCGCCATCGTGTCGCCTACCATCAAGACGAACTCCGGGCCGGGGTTGGTATGAATGTCCTGGTCGCGCAACACTGCGACGATTGATGTGCCCGTGCGTTTTCGTATAGCTGCCTCGCCGAGTGTTTGCCCGGCAAGAGGTGAATCCGGCGGAACGATATACCACTCAATTTCAAGTGCTTGTCCTGCCCGCCGCAAACGGTCGAGGAGCGCCGCCTCCGTATGGAGCGTGTTGAACGGCTGGTAGAGCTCATGTCGCACCGCGTCAGTCAAACGTTGAATCTCCGTGGTTGGCATATCGAAGTGAAGTAGTGTTTGGCGCACCATTTCTAACCCAGCCTCAAATTCTGGTTGCACAAGCTCGTACACACCGAGCGACTGCAAAACGTCAATCTGACCCAGCCGAGCTGCGCGCGCGACAATGTGCAGCTGAGGGTTAATCTGGCGTACGCGGCGCACGATCAGCTCTACATCGATTGCTGCCGGCACGGTCACGAGCAGCAGCCGGGCACTATGAATTCCGGCCGCTTCGAGCACCTGTTCACTGCTGGCATCCCCATAGATACTGGGCAACCCCGCGGCGCGCGCTTGCTCAACTACTTGCTGATCCAACTCAATGACCATGCATGGCAAGCTTAGGCGCTGGAGCACATTCGCCGTATAGCGGCCCACGCGGCCGTAGCCGACGATGATAATATGGTTGTTGATCGAGTGTTCGGCTCCCTCAACGT
>JADDQE010000191.1 GCA_016781525.1 bacterium
CGGAGCGGGTTGTGAAGTCCTCACAGCGACCACCGGCGCCGTAGTCCGTGTGGATGTGGGTAGGCTCGTCGGGCTCGGAACAGCCGTCTCTGTCGGCTCGACGGTGGCCGTTACAGTCAGCGTCGGCTCAGGCGATCGCGTAGATGTTGGCTCATTCGTGGTGGTCGCGGTTGGCGACGCGCTAGCCGTGACGACGGCAGACGGTCCAAGGGCAACCGCGGCGGGCCGATCTTGCTGGCGCGCGAAGCTAACCAGGCTAAACCCAACTCCGACCAACAATACAAGCGCGAGCAGCGCGGCAAGCGGCGCGACAGCGGACGTCCGCCGTCGAGTGGGATTTATCGCTGGCTCCGGCGTGCTCGTGGCAGATGGCGCGGGAGCGCCCGCAACCTGCGTTGTTGGCCGTGTGTGGGTCTCCCGCCGAATCGCTGCGGCTGGGAACACCATGCCTACCTCGGTCGACTCGCCGAAGCTAAGCGCAAGGGCATCTGCGAGCTCTGCGGCCGTGTTGAACCGGGCTTCGGGTCGCTTGGCCATTGCTTTGGCAAATACGGCGTCCACCGCGGCTGGCAAATCAGGACGGTAGGTAGTGGGTGGCGGAGGGTCAGATTGCAGGTGCGCAACGAGAACTGTTTGTGACGGCCCATCGAATGGACGGTGGCCGGTCAGGACACGGTAGAGCAGCGCACCGAGCGAGTACAGGTCGGCACGACCGTCGATCTTGCCGCCTGCGGCCAGGCGTGGGTCGATCTGCTCCGGCGCGATGTAGTCGGGCGTGCCAACAATCACACTCGATTCGGTCAGGCCTGGGGCGTCAAGTGACTTTGCGATGCCAAAGTCGGTGAGTACTGCGTGGCCGCGATCATCGAAGAGAACGTTGCCTGGCTTGATATCGCGGTGGACAATCCCCCGGCGATGGGCCTCGTCGAGCGCGCTCGCAATCTCGGCGGCAAGCTTGAGAACCCGTTGTGGAGCTAGACGTTGCTCGCGCTGAAGCACTTCGGCGAGTGACGGGCCAGGAAGCAGCTTCATGGTCAAAAAGAACATGCCGTCGGCGTCGCCCACATCATAGATCGGTGCGATGTGAGGGTGGTCGAGCTGTGCAGAGGTTACAGCTTCCCGCCGGAAGCGCTCGACAATGTCTTCGTCAGCCAGGTATTGCGGGTACAACACTTTGAGGGCAACATGGCGCTGCAGACGGATATCAAAGGCGCGGTAGACAGCGGCCATTCCCCCGCGCCCAATCAAGGCCTCAACGCGATACCTTCCAAGCTCGTGCTTGATTAAGTCGTTGAGCCGCATACTCAACCGTTCATTTCTTGGAGGCGCTCCCGTATGAGCGCAAGCGGCTGTGCAACATCAATTCGCCGCAGACAAGTTCGGTCGGGACAGCCATTTGGAGAGCCAAGCGAGTGCCCGCGATAGATGCAGGGGCTGCAGGCAATCTCCGACTTGAGGGCCCGATGCGGCCCCGAGCGGAGCACTGCGACGCCGTCTGCGAACTCTCCTGTGACCTGCCATTCCTCGCCGCCGAACGGGCCCCACGCTCGCGGATCGGTGGGGCCAAAGAGTGCGATAACGGGCGTTCCAACGCTGCTCGCGAGGTGTGCTACCCCGCTATCATTGCCGACAAACAGGTCGCAGCGCTGCAGTACAGCCGCGAGCTCGCCGAGCGAGGTTTTGCCGCCAAGATCGAGCACTCCTTCCTGCCGCTGCATAGCATCAACAACGCTCGCGCGGAGCGCCGCCTCTTCTGGGCCGCCAACCAGCACAATGCGTGCTCCTTCGGCAATTAATGCGTCGGCTAGCGCGGCGAAACGTGAAGGTAGCCAGCGGCGTGCAGGCGCGAATGCACCTGACCCAGGATGAAGGGCGATGCTGGGCCCTCCCACGTCGTCTCGCGGTGGTACGAGGATTGCCGCATATGCCATGTCGGCGGGGTGAACAATGAAGGTCGGGAGCGGCGTGGCGTTACCGTCCAGCAGCCCAACCAAATCAAGCCAGTAGGAGGCTTGGTGGCGCGCGCCAAAGCCATCATCACGAATGCGATCTGTCAGGAAGAAGCCGCGTCCATTGTCGCGGCCATAGCGCCGGGGCGCACCCGAAGCGAACGCCAGCGCAGCGTACTTGAGCGTGCCGAACCAGGTCGTCAAGTGATGAAAGATCACACAAGCATCACTCTGCCGGAGGCGGAGACGGCGCCAAAGCTGCCAAGCGGCACGCAAGTTAGCTGGTCTGAGAAGTGACCACGGGCTGTCGAACTGATGTTTCTCGAACAGAATGAGCTCGTCATAGGCAGGGAGACCATGAAGCGCCGCAGCTCCGGCTCGGGTCGTGAGCACAGTGATACGCGCCTCCGGCAGCGTATGCCGCAGCGAAAGGAGTGCAGGCGTAGTGAGCAACGCATCGCCGAGATCGGCGAGCGTAACCACGAGAATGTGCCTTGGAGTCAAGGGTTGCTGGAGGGCCGCGCTCATCGTCGCTGGTAGTATAGCATGGCCGATACCTTTTACGACTAGACGGCGACTGAGTGTCAGGTGATTGTGCCCGACTTGGGCCGTATCCCGCAGTGCGGAGTGTCCACGTGAAGCAGTTGGTAAGCTGTTTGTAGGTGGTGACACTCGGAAAGACGTAGCTGGATCGCCGCGTGCTGCTATGACCAGTTAGCTGAGGGCTGAGAGGGGTCTCGCAATGACAGAAAACCGACGTCTCCTGGACATAATAGGCAACCGGCTGTTCGCAATTCCCTTCGTTACCCAGTTGTGGTCCCGGTTCGCGGCTCGGGCTTCCGTCGAGGATGCTTCGGAACAGGTGCCGTTCACACCTTTACGAAGGCCGTTAAGCCGCTGTCGAGTCGCCTTGATCACCACCGGTGGACTTCATCTGAGCGAGCAGGAGCCTTTCGATATGAGTGACCCGGATGGTGAGGCTAGCTTTCGCATGCTGCGGGCTAAGCTGCCACCGGAGCAGTTGACCATAACTCATCGCTACTACGACCACCGCGATGCCGACCGCGACCCCCAAATCATCTTCCCCCTCGACCATCTACGCGAGCTAGCGGAGCGGGGGGTCATCGGCGAGGTTGCGCCACGACACTTTGGATTTATGGGCCATATCGAAGGGCGCCACCTAGAAATTTTGACAAAGCGGACAGCGCCCGCAGTGGCCGAGATGCTGAAACAGGATCGTGTAGATGCGGTGATCCTTACGCCGGCTTGAGGGTTGTGTAATCGGTCCGTTGGGCTGATCGCGCGGGTTGTCGAGGCAGTGGGTATTGCGACTGTAAGTATCTCACTCGCGAAAGAGTTGACCTTAGCGGTCGGGGTGCCGCGCTCGGTCTTTGTCAAGTGGCCGCTTGGCCATCCCCTCGGCGAGCCGCATCACGCCGCGCAGCAGCGAACGATGCTCTTCGCGGCGCTGCACCTGTTAGCTGCGGCAGAGCGAGGGGGTGAGATGGTCGAGCCGGGATATCGTTGGAAGCGCGAAACATATGGGGAGCCGGAGTGGTCGCAGCTTACGGCGGTCGCCACACGGAGCCAAGAGCCTAAGGACCCCGATGCATGACGCCCTACAGTGCACCTGCAGGAAGACCATTGAGAGCCTGGTGGTTGTGGGAAACGGCACCGGCAATCGGCTCATACGTAGCGCACATTGACATAAATATACACTCTTACAGCACTGCTGTTCGCTCTAAAACAGTCAGTGTTTCGCGTGCTGTCCGCTCCCACGTCCAACCGGCCGCATGGCGCAGGCCCCGTTCACGTAAGCTCATGCGCAGCTCCTCGTCATTAACGAGCCGCGCGATGCCGTCGGCAATCGCCTGGACGTCGTAGGGGTCGACCAGGAGGCCCGCATCGCCGACGACTTCGGGCAAAGACGAGGTATTCGAGGCAAGCACTGGCGTGCCGCATGCTTGGGCTTCGAGCACCGTCATGCCAAAGCCTTCGTAGAGCGAGGGGATGACGTAGGCAAGCGCACCATTGAGCAGCGCTGGCAGATCCTGATCGTCGACGTAGCCCACGAATTTGACATCCTGATCAATGCCTAACTCGGAGGCTCGCCGCTCGATTTGTTCGCTGAGCCAGCCACGTTTTCCTGCAAGGACCAGTGTAGGCGGCCGAACGCCCGCGAAGGAGTGCCGCGCGATCGCGAAGGCTTCGATGAGCCGTGCCACGTTTTTGCGGGGCTGTACGGTGCTGACGAAGAGGAGATAGGGTGCCACGATGCCGTAGCGCGCAAGAGCCTGAATGACGATTTCGCGCTCGGCGATCGGCCGGAAGCGCGCATGAACCCCATGGTAGATGACGCTCACCTTGTCGTCGGGCGTCCGGTAAAAGCGCTGAAGGTCGTGTTTGGTAGCCTCAGATATCGCAATAATATGGGTAGCGCGTCGCGCACTGAGGCGGGTGAACAATCGATAGTAGAGGCGCTGAAGCCGCGTATGCGCCTCGGGATGGTACAGGAACCCGAGATCATGGATCGTGACGACAGAACGCCGGCTCGTCACCAAGGGTAGTGCATGCGCGGGTACGAACAAGACGTCGGGCGGGTGGAGCAGCATTTCCAGTGAAAGGCGGCCATGGGACCATGCACGCGGAAAGGGCATCGGCCGGAGCTCGAAGGTCGGGGGCAAAGGCGGCAGCGCTGATGGCGTCCGATTACAGTACAGTACATAGTTGTTGTGCTGGTCCAGCTGGCCGAGTGCGCGAAGAAGCTCCCAGCTGTAATGTTCGGTGCCTGTGCGCACCTGTACCGCTAGGCGTGACGCATCAACTCCGATCTGCATCAATATTATCCTTGATTATCCTTGCCTGTTACGGAGGTTCACTGGGTAGGAGACCCACTGCGACTTCACCGACAGAGCCGGAATGCGTGCGCTAGGATACCATGAGTAAGATTACGCCTTCACCATCCACAAAGCGGTTATCAGGCCTACTATGAAGTTAGGAGTGATGTACTACACAGCTCCATTTGCATGGGGCGAAAGTTCTGCTACAATACATCTTGCCCGATACAACTGACGCTCGACCGACTGGGGGGTGGGCCGAGCGCACAGAGTGTCGGGCTTTCTGTTCCCTCCATTTCCTGGGGCGCTTGTCGATCCACAGGCACTGCAAACTGCTCCCGCCCAAGTGCTCGACGGGCCAGCACAACACGCACCAAACCTGTAGGAGCTAAGCCATCAAACCCGATGTTCTGGGCAACGCCTTCGTTCAATTTACCGCCCGCTAGTGGCGATAAACGCCACGGCGACCAACAGCACCATTTGAACGAGCACAGCACCGAGCAGCAGCAGCTCGCTGCCGAGGCGCGTTCGGCGGTCTACGAGCAATGCGAGGCCGAAGTTGAGCAGGGCGAGGCCGCTCGCGACGGCCGACAGCAACAGTGTGTACGTTCGAGGTCGCGCACCAGCCGTACCACCTATGGGGTCGAAGCGGATCGGAACGGTCTCTGGAAGCAGCGGATAGCGCCATGTGAGCAACGCCCACAACGCAAGGTTGAGCAGGAGGGCGAGGAGCAATAACCAGCGCACACTTGGCGAACCGATAAACGTAGGCCAAAGCTCTCCCGTGAGAACATAGCCTTCACGTTGAGGCTGTACGACGCCGAGGCGGCGGCGCTCGTTCAGCTCACGTAAAAACTGTTCGCCCTGCCGCACGGCAAGTTGGTACTGGCTCAAATCCGTCTCGATCACTACCCGGTGCTGCATCCGGCCATGCCCAAAACGATGGAGGGGTTTTGTGGCTGCTGCGGCACGCGAGTGCTCAAATGCGGCCACACGCAGGATGCGATCCAGGGGAATGATGTGCCGACGGTCCGGTTGGATCACGACGATGGCGTTTCGATCCAGCTGATACGATAGTGTGGCTGCCCGCCACGCTTGCCGCAGGGCAAGTCCGGCAGCTATTCCTCCGAGCAGGGTCGCGAGGGCAAAGCCAAACAGACGAAGTGAGACCGGCCATTGATCGACTGGGGCGCGAAAAAATGGCACAAGGTAAAGGACACCGGCCAGCGTAAGCCCCGCAAAGAAGACGGCCATGATGAGGTAGAGCGATGTTTGGAGCGTATGTGGCGCGCGCCAGCGTTTCACCAATGTCTCCTGCCGGTAGAGAAATGCGAGGAGCGGGGATTGGCCCGCTCCCCGCTGCGTGCCGGTCTAAGGCGTCGTTGTAGCCTCTGGTCCTGTCGTTGACGTTGCCGGAGCCTCCGTCTCTACAGGGGCAATCTCCGTTGGCGTCGGCGTCGGAGCGGGAACAATCGTCGCCTTTGCGCGCTGCTCGGCCAACCAGTTCTCGTACGCGGCCTGACGCAAGCGGCTCAGCTTCGCCTCGGGATCTTCCGGCAGGCGCTGGATGATGTGCCACCCAAACTCCGTTCGAACTGGCTCGCTGATCTCATTTTCCTCGAGCGCCCATGCCGCCTCGACGAAGGGCTGTACGAGTGACTGGCCGGTTTGCGTTTGACCCTGCCGGTTGAAGGTGCCGACGTCGCCTCCCTGCTGCGCGGAGCCCTCGTCTTCGGATAGTTCACGCGCAACCTCGGCGAAGGTTTCAGGCGCGGCAATCAGCTGCTGGTAAATCTTGTCCGCTTCGGCCTTGCGCTCGGCGAATTGCTCTTCAAGCTCCTCAGGGCTGGGCGTAGGTGCCGGTGTGGGTGATTCCTCGGGCGTCGCGGTTTCATCCGCTATGGCCGTCTCGGTTGCGCCAATCTCGGCGTCGGCTGCCTCGGGCGTTGCCGTCGGGCGTGGAACCTGGAGCAGAATATGCCGGGCGCTGATCTGCTCGGGGGTCGTGGTATCGTCCGCAGGGATCTCCGTGACCAGCGCCTCGCCGATGCGCTGCTGGAACAACCGATTGCGGTATTCGGCGCGCAATGCCTCGGCGAACTCGTCCTTGGAGGCGTGCGCAGTACGCTGCCGCTGAGGCGCTTCCTCAGGGAGGGCACCTAAGATGTTGAGGTACTCGGTGTAGAGCGCATCGATGACCTGATCGGCTTGGGCAGTTGCCTCGGCCGGCAGTGGCGTTGCAGTTGGAACAGCTGTAGCCGTACTGGTTGCAGCTACGGACGCTTCAGCAGTTGCTGCCACGGAGGCTTCGGCAGTTACCGTCGCGCTAATCTCATCTGTACCGGTGACGGGCGACGCGGTTTCCAATACGCTGCCCAGCTCGCCTACCAAAAGCTGGTCGACCTCACCGCCGGCAGGGTCGAGCTGAAACTGCTCCTTGGCATACTGCTCCGCGATCTGCCGGTCGGCCCACTGGCTAACGAGAGTCTCGTCGATGGGCTGCTGACGCGTACGCGCAGTGCCAAGCTCATCGAGCTGGACGTTTGCCTGAACGATTTGCTCGTCAAAGCGGCCGCCCTGGCCGAAGCTTTGGTTTGAGCCAAAGAGCTTGCTGAATTGGAGCGTGCGAGCCATCTGCTGGATGAGGTTAACACGGTTGAGGCGCTCGTAGTCGGCTCGTGTGAGAGCGACGTCATTGACGCGCTTGAGGGTCTGACTCGGTGCGACGAAGCGATCATATACAAAGCCGCCGATGACCAGCAGCAGGGCGAGACCTACAGCGCCGGCGAGCGCGAAGATTACCCGCCGCTGCACGTTCGCTTCGCGCTGCTGGGCCGCAATCTGCCGCCGCGTCAGCTGACGCCGCTCAGGAGGTTGAGAAGGGCGTGGTCGGTTGCTCATAATTCCTTACACTCTTAGAACGATTAACGGGCACGGGGCCTGTCTGCTCCCGTGCCCGTCCCATGTGCGGATCAAAAGGGTCAAGCGCCCGAAGGAGACGCTTCTAACCGCGCGTTGGAGCCGCCACGAACGGCAGCAGCGCGATGTGCCGGGCCCGCTTGATCGCGGTCGAAAGACCGCGCTGGTGCTTGGCGCAGGTGCCTGTCCGGCGCCGCGGCAAAATCTTGCCACGATCGGAAATATAGCGCTGCAGGCGCTTGATATCCTTGTAGTCGGGCGTACCAATCTTGTCGGAGCAAAACTGGCAGACTTTGCGCCGCGGCGTGTAGCGCCGGCGGGTCGCGCCGCCCGACACGGATGTTGCAGCTGGGGTAATGCGGCGCCGGCCCTGGATGGGCTGCTGCTCCTCGAACTGCTGGTCTTGTGCGTTAATATCTTCAGCCATTGTTTTCTCAATCACCACTGTGCACCGAACAACAAGCATCGAAGCGCCGGTTGCTCAGTGTTCACTGCTCGCTGTTAGAAAGGAATGTCTTCGTCACTGAATCCGCCATGGTCATCCGGTATGCCCCGGTTGCTCCCACCTTGCGCAGTCGGCGGCCGCCCTGCGCTGGGTTGCGCGCGCTCGGCTCCGAAATCATCGCCGAGCTCGCCGCGGCCGCCCTGGCGACCTTCAAGAATGATCATATCGTTCGCAATGACCTCGGTGCGGTACCGCTTCTCGCGCGACTGCGGATCCTCCCAAGATCTATTCTGCAGCCGACCTTCGATATAGACGCGCGCGCCTTTTTGCAGGTGCTCGCTGCAGATCTCGGCCAGTCGGTTCCACGTGACGATGGTAAACCACTCGGTTTCGTCGCGCGTGTTGCCGTCGCCATCGCGCCACTGTCGCGAGATTGCCATGCGAAACGTGGTGATCGGCACACCCTGCTGGGTATAGCGCAGCTCCGGCTCCGTGCCCAGGCGGCCGATCAACATGACCTTGTTCAAATCCTTCGCCATCAACAAATATGCTTCGCCACTGGATCAGCGCACCGAGCTGCCGCTCACGCGATTGACCCATGGTCATAACAAAGCTACTCTACCACCGTCAGCAGGTAGCGGATAATATCTTCGCTCAGCTTGATATCACGCTCGATCACTGGAATCTGCTGTGGCTCCGCTTGGAAGCGCGTGAAGACGTAAAAGCCTTCGGCGAGATCCTGGCCATTGTGACGAATGGAGTAGGCAAGCTTGCGGCGGCCTGTCGGGGCAATCGGCTCGCCGTCTGCGATGGTGGCACCGGCATTCGTAATGAAGTTGTTGACCCGACCGGTCAAGCCGGCGTACTCTTCATCACGGCCGATCGTCGGATCGATGATGTACATCAATTCGTAGTTGCGTACGCGCACGTTAACACCTCCTTTCTATGGGATATGCCCTGCGAACAAACAACCGACGGCGCGTTGTGGTCGCCGTCGCAGAGCAGAAAGGTATTTAATTGCTTGCGGGATTATACCACACTATTCGGCGAATGGCACAATCCCGCTTTCCCAATTATTCATGGCGTAATGCCATGAGCGGATCCAGCTTTGCGGCGCGGTTCGCGGGGTAGAGGCCGGCGAGTATGCCGATGAGGGTGGCGAAGAGAAGTGCATACAACGCGAGTGATGGCGTGACAACAAAGAAGTCGCCGCGTACCGGCAGCTGTTCACGTTCGACGTACCACAGGATCACGCGGTTGAGGAGCTTGCCGAGGCCGTAGCCGGCTACGATCCCGACGATGCCGCCGAGCAATCCGATCATTCCTGCCTCAAGCATAAACATCAGCCGGATATCGCCGCGCGATGCCCCAATTGCTTTGAGTGTCCCAATCTCACGCGTTCGCTCGTAGATCGACATAATCATAGTGTTGACGATGCCGAGTGACGCGACCAGCAGTGCAAGACCGCCGACTGATGAGAGCATAACGTTGATTACGGTAAAAACTTGATCCGCAAGGTTGAGGATCAACTCCAGCGACTGGACACGGAAGCCTTCTGCCCGTATCTGGCCTACCAGCGCATTCGCGCTGGCGACGTCCTCGGCCAGAATTGTAACCGAGTCGTAGCCATCGGTTTCGAGCAGGGCCGGCTTGTTGAACCACCAGCCCTTCATTGCAATTCGATCCTGCAGCGGTACGCGTACGATCGGTGCTTCCTCGGAGGAGACGCCTACAACCGTAAACGAGAAGGATTGCTGCTCACCACGCGGGGATTGCAGCACGATTTCGGCTGTCTGACCGACCAGCCGGGCCGCTTGGTCGCGCCCGATGTCGAGCTCGCGCAACGCTCCAGCCGTCAACAGTAGGCTACCCGGTGTATCGGGTAGGGCTAGCTGCCCAGCTAGGGCCGTCGGGGGTTGCTGGAAGGGCACCTGGCCGAAGGCGCTCGACGTTCCCTCTACCCCGACCTGTTGGACGCGTTCACGGATCTTAAGCGCGCTGGCAACGCCGAGGGGGAGGTCAACATCGGCGACGACCTCTTTGACCTTTGGCATCTGTCGCCAACGGCTCACGTCGGATTCGGTGATCGGCTTGCTTCGGCTTGGTGGCGCGAACTGCGTGAAGAAGTTACGCTCACCCTGCTGGGGTCTGATAAAGACCCGCTCGAGGCCGATTGCCTTGAATTGCTTGTTGATTTCTAGCCGCACGCCAATCCCGAGCGAGACCATCGTGACAATCGTCAGGATACCGACGATCACGCCGATTGACGTCAGAACGGTCCGAACTTTACGCCGTCCAAGATTGGACAGCGCTGTGCGGCTAAGATCGCCAAAGGTCATGGCAGTACCTCCGCCTCGAGTGCGACACCTTGCGGGTCGGCGTCGGTGGAGCCTTCCTCAATGCGCTGTACCCGCCCATCAAGCATGTGGACGACACGGTCGGCGTAGCCAGCGACGTTCATATCGTGCGTGACAAGTACCATTGTCAGCCCTTGGGTACGCAGGAGGTCGCGAAGGAGGCTAAGAATAGCTTTGCCCGTCTTTGAGTCAAGATTACCGGTTGGCTCGTCCGCCAGAAGCAACGCCGGCCGATTGGCCAGTGCGCGTGCAACGGCCACCCGCTGCATCTCACCACCTGAGAGCTCGTTGGGCTTGTGGTCGGCACGTTTACCAAGCCCGACTTGGCGCAGGAGCTCGAGCGCTCGCTCACGGCGCTGCCGGCGGGCAATCCCCGCAAGCATCAGCGGTACTTCGACATTTTCTGCTGCGCTGCGCGTCGGCAGCAGGTTAAAGCTTTGAAAGATAAACCCAATGCGATCCCGCCGGTAGCGTACCAGACGCTTATCGTTGGCTTTGCCCAGCTCGAGATCCTCGACCCAGATTTCGCCGGCACTCGGGCGATCTAGCCCCCCGATCAAGTTCAACAGCGTTGATTTGCCGGAGCCTGACGGGCCGACCAGCGCCACGAACTCGCCGCGCCGGATCTCAAGATCGACGCCGTTCAGCGCCATGACCGACTCCTTGCCCATTGTATAGCGCCGAGCGAGCTGGTGAGCGCGAATAAGAGCAGCCGACGTTTCCATGTGCGATCCCCTGCCATCCGCCAGTGTGTGCGGCACACCTTAACGATTCTAGCATGAAAAGAGAAAGGGACGAGATATTCCCGTCCCTATCTACTGCGGGCTGCCTCGGTCAGTCCTACTGCAGCGATTGCGCGATATCTTGCGCTTGCTCCGGGCTAAGCGTGCCGGCTAACACGATCGTTACGCCGTTCTCTTCCCATCGCAGTAGCGTGCCCTGCTCGGCGCCGGTTCCACCGGTAATTAGGGTGCCTTGCTGGCCGCGCACCGTGACCTCCTGCGCCTGGGCCCCGAAAGGTGCTTGCTCCTGGCCTGGGATGCCCCCCTGGCCCTGCACCAAGCTGAACGTGACTGCACCTCCGTAGTTCTGAACGACGGTTTCGCCACGCATGCTTAGGACTTGCACCTCGTCCAGCTGGACACCGTCCGGCAGCACCCTCGGCTCGAGCACCTTGAATGAGACCTTGGTCCGTGCGTCTTGCAGCGTTGTTACCTGCGGCCGTGCCTTTTGCGCAAGCTCGGCGGCGTTGACTACTTCGGCAGCGGCTGGCGGCGTGAAGCTCCACCGCTCGTCTGCGATTGGCTCGTCGAGCTCGAGTGACTCCGCGGTGGCTTCGAGACGGCCGAAATCTTTGGCGTCGATGAGGGCCTTGACCGGAAGGTTCGTCTGCTTATCAATCCATAGGTTGGTGTCGATTACGCTGCCCAGCTGCAGCTGCTGCTGGGTCTCGGGCTTCGGCGTTAACTTAACCTTGTGCGTATCTCGGCCTGCAACCTGCTCGCCCTCACTCTCGATGGTCACATTTGATCCATCGATTAGCTGCTGCAGGAGCTCCTGCATTTGCATCATTTGTGCTGTAGGGTCTTGTGCCCCGATCTCGCCGCGCTGAATGTCGCTCAACCGTCCCGTAATGACTTTGTTCTCGTGGGGATTGTAGAGCCAGAAGTTCTCGCCGTCGTTGACAAACTCGGTGCCGACCAGCCGCGGTGCATGATCCCCACCTGTTGCTTCAAGCACTTTTCCTCGCAGCTTGGCAATCGGGCGACCCGCCGCGTCGGTCTGCCCCGTCTTCTTGGCCCAGCTTTCGACCTTGAACGTGCCACTACGCTCGGGTGAGCTTATGGACACCGTTGCAACGGCGTGAGCCGTCTGCAAGTTCGCACGCGCCTGCTCCATCCGCTGCATAATTTCTTCGGCGGTAACCTGCCCCGGAGCACAGGCGGCTAGCGCCAGGCTGATCAGCATCAGCAATGCGGCAAACCTAACAAATCGCATCATATCCCTTCCTCTGTGGCTAATCAGTCGTTCTGATACTAGGATACGCCGAAAGTGGCACGCGGATGTGTGAAAAACTGTGACGGAGATGTTACCGACTGTTACAGGGAGGGCGGGATTGGTTTCAGCGCCCTGCTTGGCTCCTCCAAGGGTAGGGACAGGGCGATCGTTGCTCCAGGGCCGTCGAGAATTGTTGCAGCACCATGATGCGCCTCCATAATCTCTTGAACGAGGGCAAGCCCGAGACCCTCGCTTCCGGACGTGCTGTAGCCGCGCTTCCACACGGCTGGCCGCACAGCGGGATCGATCCCCGTTCCGGTATCATGGACTGTAAGATACGCCGAGGTGCCCCGGCGCGTGGCGGTAACATCGATTGTGCCTCCCGCGGGTGTCCATGTTAGCGCATTGTCAATGAGGTTAAGCAGGGCTTGCTTCAGACGATCGGGATCGCCGCTGACCACAAGTCCAGGCTGTGCCGTGCCCTGGAGCCGCACGCCCAACCGCTCTGCACGCGGCTGCATGATCCGCAGCGCCTCAGCAACCAGCACACCGACATCAACTGCCTGGCGGCGACGCAGGGGGGCAGGAGCGCCGTCGCGTGGATTGAGGAGCTCTTCGACTAGTCGCTGCAAGCGGGCGCCTTCGGATTGAATAACGGCGAGAGCCTCATGCTGTCCCTCGCTTGCGTCATCTTCCAAGTTTTCGGCTGCAGCGCGGATCGCAGTCAGCGGCGTGCGGAGCTCATGCGAAACGGAGCGATAGAATTGCTGACGGGCATCGGCCAGCCGCTCGACCTCGGCGATATGCGCCTGAAGCTCGGCTGCCATCCGATTGAGCTGCGCCGCGACCCGTCCAATCTCGTCCTCGCTCGCATCCTGGGAGCGCGCGGTTAAATCGCCGCGACCAATGGCTGTGGCGACGTGTCCTAGATGTTGCAGCGGACGTGTTAGACCGCGCGCTAGAAGATGACCGGCGAGTCCAGCCGCGACGAGCGCAAGCGCGGCACTCGGGACCAGCGCAGCAACGAGTTGCTGTAACAGTGCTTGCTCGCGTTCGCCGGTCTGAGATACCTCGATGATCCCCAGAATTTGGTCTCCACGTACGATCTGCTCAGCGACAAAGCGCCGGCTGCCCTCGATGGTAATTGGCTGGAGCGGCAGCGGGTTTGGCAGCAACCCTACTGCGGCGCTCGATGGAAAGCTCCCGAGGTCGTTTTGACTGGCGTAGAGCAGCGCACCGTTCGGGGCAAAGACGCGCAGCCGCGTATCCGGAACAATGCTGAAGCGCCGAGCAAGCCCGGGTGCGACGCCGGCAAGCGTATTCGTGTCAGAGGCGAGCTCGGCTGCGTAGGCCGCGTACAGCTGTGCCTGCGCCGTAAGGCTTGCGAGGATATCGCTCTGCTGGCGGCGCTGAACAAGTATAAGGAGAGCCGCGCCTAACAAGACGAGGCCTGCAAGCGTCACAAGGACGTGTGACAGAGTCAGCCGGGTTGTGAGTGAGCGACGACGCATCGGCGGACGAAGCTAGCACCGAGAACAAAGCATAAAGAACGGAAAGCGGAGCGCATCGGACTAGGAACAAGCACGGACTAACCGAGAACACGTGGAACGGGATCACTTTGAAGCAGCGAGGCCATAGCTCGTGAGCGCTGCAGCCAACCCGGCGGCAGAGCGCGACTCGTATGACCTAGCTGGTCAACCCGCTCCTGGCGAGAGTGGTGTCTACAGCCTCGGCAACCTGCGCGTCAGTAAGGTTGTAGATTGCAGCGTAGACGGTCATCTCGGCCAGGGCAGTGTTCGTCCGCAGCTGGCCTGCCCATTGGGGGCGGTCACCAGCTGCCGTGACTGACCCGTACATCGCCTCCGAGCCGGCACTCACCATGATTTTAACGTGGCCGATCCAATGCGATTGGACGGCTTGGAGCGCTGTGCCGACACCTTGTAGCAACGTTGCGACCTGCTCACGGATCGCTGCCGGCGTTTGTGGCTCGTCCCAAGCTAGCGAGCGGCGGCGGGCCGCTGTTCCTGCTTTTAGCATCGCGCGACAGCCTCCAAGTGCTCCAAGATCTGCGCTCCTGCCTGGTGGTCCAACCGCAGCGGGATGACCGTGACGTCATCTCGAACTGCCCGAAGCGCGCCAGCCGTTTCGTCGAGCACAGCCGCTTCGACCACATCCGGCTTTGTCAGAAGCACCAGGTCAGCACGCTCGACTTGCCAGCGCAGGAGGTAGCCGAGGCCTCCAATATCGGGCCAGAGCAAGTGAAAACGGGCCGCATCGATCAGCGCGATCATGGACCACTGAGCATCCTCGAGCGCCTCATCCTCGATAGTGTTTGCAAGCTCGTCGGGATGGGCCACGCCACTCGCCTCGACCAGCACCCACGTCGGCTGGTACAAGCTTTCAAGCAGGCGGATCGTGTGGCCGAGGTTGCTCTGGATATCGCAGCAGATACAGCTATCGCTGATCTCGCGCACTCCCAAGCCTTGCGACTCGAGATAGGGCCCGTCTACCCCGATCGCGCCGCGCTCGTTTTCGACGATGGCGACCCGTTCGCCGCGCTCGCCGAGGGCCTGCGCAACTGCAAGGATCGCCGTCGTCTTGCCACTCCCTAAAAATCCTGTAAACGCAATGCAGCGCATGCCTTCCTCAGACGGCTAGAGCCTGGGCCGGTAAATTCCAACCAAGGACAAGCTCGCCAGCCCCTAGCCTGATAACCTCTGCTTGTATCCTACCACAGTCGAGGTTGCGTTTCCTCGTATAATAGCTACACCGCTAAGAGAGGACGTGCCTATGGTCTGGACAACACTCGGCTTGATGCTCATGGCATATGTGATTGGCTCAATCCCGTTCAGCTTCATGGTTGCCAAAGCAAAAGGTATTGATCTGCGAAAGGTAGGCAGCGGAAATACCGGGGCATCAAACGTGTGGCGAGCCGCGGGCTTTAAACATTTTGTTGTCGCGCTTATTTTGGATATCTTTAAAGGTTGGCTGCCAACATTCATAGCGCACTCCGTCGTCGGAGTTGCCGCGATCACCACGATCGGGGTAGGCCTCTTTGCAGTGCTGGGCCACGTGTATCCAATCTTTATGCGCTTCAAGGGTGGGAAAGCTGTTGCCACGACCGGCGGGGTCATCCTTGGCTTTGCTCCGATTTTAACGATCACTGCAGCGGTCGTCTGGACGATCGTGTACAAACTGTCGCGCTATCCATCGGTGGCGTCGATGGTCGACGTGGTTGTGATCGCTGTTCTCGGCACGGTCATGGCCTACTTCGATCGGTTGGATCCGATCTTCGCAGCCTTTATTTGGGTTGCGGTGATCTATGTCTTTTACCTGCATCGCGCGAACATCCAACGCTTGCTCAAGGGGCAGGAGATCGGAATCGGATCAAAGAACTGAGCGGAAGGCTGCGATGTCGCAAACGCCGCAAGCCTCGTACCTGAGAATTGTTAACGCTCCGTCACTGGCCCGATAACGAGGAATCATGACATTTGAACTGAACGGCCCGGCGGGTCGGCTTGTTCTCGCGGAAAACTGTCAGCTGCGCTTTGAACGCGACGGCCAGGTTGTGCTGCAGTCGGGCGCGCTGCCAGCTTTCGTGCCACAGTACGGCGTGGAGCTTTCGGTTATTCGGATGGTGAGTGTGCTGCAGCGCGGCGATGGTTTCTTGGTCGAGTTCGGCACGGTGCAGCCCGCCGTCACCATTACCCTTGAGGTCGAGCCGACCGATAGCGGATTTCGTCTGCTGTGGATTGCGCCGGCGGCCTGCCCGGCGCTTGGTGTTAGCTGGAATTTGCGCCCCTACGGCCCATGGTATGGCCATGGCGAACGCGTGATTCAGAGCTGGCCACTAGACCGGCAGCAAGTGCTGGCCGAGCCACATATGCCCTATGACCATGCGACGGACGGCACGCTCAATATCGGGACGCCTTTCTGGGTGAATGCGAGCGGTGCAGGCATCTTGGTGGAGGAAGCCCTGGGAGAGCTTGCCGTGACGCTTGGGCGCGCCGATGATGGGTTGCTGCGGATCGTGACGCGTGCGCCGCGGGCCAAGTTCACTGGCTTCGATTTCCAGGGCGCGCAGCTGGGTCCTCGGCTAGCCGTGGATATACTGCTTGGCGATACGGCGCCGGACGCTTTTCGCCTGGCCATACGCTTTCTTGGCTCGCCTACAACCTCCCCACCCGAAGAGCTCTTCGCCGCGCCAATCTGGACAACCTGGGCCCACTACAAAACGGGTGTCACGCAGTCCGACGTGCTGCAGTTTGCCGGTGCCATCGCCGAGCGGAACTACCCCCGCTCGGTCTTGGAGATTGACGACCGCTGGCAAACAGCCTATGGTACCTGCGAGTTTGACGCCGCTAAATTTCCAGATCCGGGGGCTATGGTAGAGCTGTTGCATGCACAAGGTTTTAAGGTGACATTATGGATGCCACCCTTCTTCGATCCTGCGGGAGCGGGCTTCGCAACGGCGAAGGAGCGGGGATTTTTAGTGCGCCACCCTGCGTCCGCCGAGCCCTACCTTGTTCGTTGGTGGCAGGGCTATGGTGGGCTACTTGACGTAAGCAATCGTGATGCGCTTGACTGGTGGCTGACACAGCTCCAAGGCCTGCAACGCGAGTTTGGCATTGACGGTTTTAAGTTCGATGGCGGCGAGGGGAATTTTCTGCCGGTAGACGGGGTTACCGCCTTACCGATGATCCGCCGGCAGTATGCTGACCGCTATGTTAAGTGGGTAGCCGAGCACTTTAGGTGGACCGAAGTGCGCTCAGGCTGGCGCGCCCAGCAATATGGTCTACTCTTTCGTGAATGGGACAAATGGAGCCGCTGGGGCCTCGATAATGGGCTACACAGCGTACTGACCCAAGCCTTGACGTTGAGCTTGATCGGTTATCCGTTTATCTTGCCCGACATGATTGGCGGCAATGGGTATCAAGGTGAGCTGCCCGATGGTGAGCTGCTGGTGCGTTGGACGCAGCTCACGGCGCTGCTGCCCGCAATGCAGTTCTCGATCCCGCCCTGGCTCTACGGCGATGAGGTCGATGCGATTTGCCAGCGCTACGCCGCGCTCCACGCTGAGCTGGCTCCGTATATTCAGTCGTTGGTTGCCGAGACACTCCGGGATGGAGCGCCAATTGTGCGGCCAGTGTTCTGGCATGTGCCCACGGACCGCACTGCCCAGATGCTCGACGATCAATTCCTCCTTGGCGATCTCCTGCTGGTCGCACCCGTAGTCGGGCGAGGTCAGCGCCAACGGGACGTTTACTTGCCGGCCGGACGCTGGCGGGACCGCTGGCTGGGTGAAATCTATAACGGCCCGTGCTGGCTCCACGCCTACGACGCCGATCTCCATACGCTGCCGCTGTTCGAGCGGTTGCATGGTGACTTGTGAAAGCGAGAATCATGGTTGACCAATCGCCTCAGCTCGGGGCTGTGCAGCTTGAGCAGATTGCCGAATGGGCTGAGGCCGTTCAGGCAAATGTGTCGCAGGTTATTGTCGGTAAGCAGGCGGTTGTCGAGCTGCTGCTGGTCGCACTGCTAAGCGGTGGGCATGTGTTGCTGGAGGATGTGCCGGGTACAGGCAAGACAATGCTAGCGCGCGCCCTTGCAATTACGCTTGGGCTCGACTTCAAGCGCGTGCAGTGCACGCCCGACCTCCTGCCGAACGATATCACGGGTGTCTCGATCTACCATCAACCGACGGGCGAGTTCCATTTCCGCCAGGGCCCGATTTTTTCACATGTGCTGCTCGCCGATGAGATCAACCGTGCGACGCCACGCACGCAGGCGGCGCTGCTCGAGGCAATGCAGGAGCAAAATGTCACGGTCGAGGGGCTCACACGGCCATTGCCGCAGCCTTTCATTGTCCTTGCGACCCAGAATCCCGTCGAGTTTGAAGGCACGTTCCCGCTGCCGGAGGCGCAGTTGGATCGATTTCTGATGCAGGTCGCCGTCGGCTATCCGCTGCCCGCAGAGGAAGCCCAGATGCTACGCACAATCGGCAGCCGGCACCCCATTGACGGTATTCGCGCGTTGGCTACGCACGCCAACATCCCACGGCTACGCCAGTTGATTGATAGCGTCCATGTCAGCGAGCGCATGGTCGCCTATTTGCTTCGCCTCGTGACCGCGACTCGGGAGCATAGCGAGCTAACACTTGGTGCAAGTCCACGGGCGAGCCTTGCCTTGTATCGGGCATCACAGGCGGCGGCAGCACTTGCCGGCCGCGCCTTTGTGGTGCCTGACGATGTGAAGCGATTGGTCGGTCCAGTGCTACGCCATCGACTTGTCCTGCGGCCTGAGACCGCACTGCGTGGTCGGACGGTTGGCGCGGTTCTGGATGCTGTTGTTGCCGCAACTGCGATCGAGGACCACGAGGTAGTGTAACAGCCTATGGTGTACCTCAGCTACAAACGGTTACGACTAACAAAACTATCTGCTGTGGCAGGACTATGATCAGACTATTTTACCTCGCAGGCGTGCTGCTCGTTCTTGCGCTTGTGTTGCGCTCCGAAGTGATGAGCGTTGTTGCAATCGCACTAGCCGCGGCAACTTGGATGAGCTCGATGTGGCTGTCACGTGTCGAGCGCGGTCTGCGAGTACACCGTGAAGTGCCAGAACACTTGCCTCTCGGCGACGAAGCGCAGGTGACTCTCGTACTGCACAACACAGCGCTGCTACGAATCCCCTGGCTTGAGTTGCGGGAAAGTGTTCCTTTCGGCGTACGGCTGGCGGCGTTAAAGCCGACTGTGATTACCTTAGGCGCGGGAACCACGCATCGCATCTCGTATGCAATTCGCGGCAATCGGCGCGGGTGGTACAGTGTGGGACCTCTGAGGATCGCACTTGGCGACGTGCTGGGTCTACGGAAGGTACGCCTGCAGGTAGGTGCCGGGCATGTCATCGTCTACCCGCGGGTGCTGCCGCTGACCGTGCTTGGCCTGCCTGCGACGCTGGCCTATGGACCGCTGCGGCCCCAAGGGAATGCTATTCGGACCGAAGATCCTTCTCGGCCGGCAGGTGTACGCGCCTATGTTGCTGGCGACGATGTGCGTCGCGTGGACTGGAAGTCGTCGGCGCGTCAAAATACGTTGCTGGTACGACGGGCTGACCCTTCGATCGCACCTGAAACGATGATGGGTCTAGCTTTTGGAAAAGGCGACTATCCCGCGGAGCTGTCTCAAGATGCGTTAGAGCGCGCGGCGATTGTGGCTGCATCGCTCGCCACCGCACTGTTACAGCGCAAGTTGCCGGTGGGTCTCGTCAGCAACGGTTTTGACCCGCAAAATGATCAACTGAGCGTACGGCTTGGCTTTGGTAAAGGCGCGGCGCAGCAGCGGATCGTGCTGAGCGCACTTGGCCGAATAGCGGTAAGCGAGGGTGTTGAGCTGTGGCGGCTGCTACAGGCGCAGCCATTGCCGTGGGGTGGGACGGTCGTGTTGATCATTGCCGACCTGACGGTGGATCAACTGCCAGAGCTTGTCACGCTGCGCCAGCGCGGCCAGCAAATTGTGCTCGTGTTGGTTGAAGGCACGCGCGGTGGCCTGGCGCTTGCACAGCAGCAGCGTGTTGCTGCCTACTCCGTCGATCGGGATGGCATGCCGGTGCAGGAGCGGAGTGCATGATGCGGAGCGTACGTTTTACGATTTGGCAGATGCTCCTGGTTGTCGTGCTTGTCGTCGGTGTGGCCAGCGCTGTGCTCGCCGCGCTCGAGCGCTTCATCCCTGGCTTGGAATTTCCCTGGCTGATGCCTCTGTTAGCGTTCGTGGCCGCGGATGCTGTGGTGACACAGCGCGTCGTGACGCGGGAGCGACTCAGCTTCGCGGAGCAGGGCGGGCTCCGTATGGCGGAGCTGGTGGTGCTCCTGGTTGCCGTGCGGCTTGCCAGCTTGTCTTCCGAAGAATTGCCGCTGTTGCAGACGGCAACCAGCTGGATCCGCGATCCACTCGCCTTTTTTGGAGGGACGTTCAGCATGTACCTGCTGCCATCCTTCCTGATGTGGTGCGGCGCGACGGTCTTGGCGCAGTCGGTGCTGCACTTCGAGGCAGAGCTTCCGGGGGAAGGTTGGATCGGGATCCCCAGCGAAGAGGCACTTGTTATTGAGGAGCGCGCGCAGGCGGTGGCACGATTTGACCGTTACTGGCTGTTCTGTACCTTGCTATCGCTTGCCTGTGCAACGCTTGCATTGTACGGGGTTTCCCTGGTGCGTGCGCTACAGCACTGGGACACGGCGCGTCCGGTGCTGGCCGTACTGGGTGTATTGCTGGCGGGGCTGCAGCTCCACAGCCAGGGCCAGTTTGATCGGTTGACGTACGGATGGCAGCTGGGGCAGGTCGTGGTTACACCGGATGTCTCATACCGCACACGTGCGGCCAGCCGCTGGCTCAGCATTGGGGCGCTCCTGCTTGGCCTGGCGCTCGGGAGCGTCGCGCTGCTCATTCCACCGCCGCCAATCGTACCAGTCCTGAATGCCCTGCTCCTGGCTTCCACCGTGCTGCTCGCGCTGGTCGTGGGACTGATGAGCTTACTACTGCTGCCTTTTGCATGGCTGCTGTCACTATTGACAGGTAGTCCCGCGCCTGTGCCGCCCGCGGTACCGCAGCTGCCGGTGATGCAAATTCCGGAAACGACGCCAGAACGACCATTGCTCCCGGCGCTCATATTTTGGTTGTGTGCCGTGATGCTGGTTGGAATAGCGGCGCTACGCTATGCCCAACAGCGGCGCGACCTACGCGCGCTTGTTGCTCGCTGGCCGCGTCTGCATTGGATTCTCGCGCGGATCTATGGGGTCTGGCGCGAGGCACAGGAATGGACCGCTTATGCAACCTTAGTTATTCGGCAAAACGTGCGGCGGCGCACGGCGTCACGACGAGCACCGTATCCGCCGCTAACGGGGACTCGAGCCCAGCTGCGGGAGCTGTATTATCGGTTGATCCGTGCCGCCGAGCGGGGCGGTGTGGACCATACAGCATCGCAAACGCCGTATGAGTTTCGCACTGCGGTCGGCGATAAGCTTCCTGCGGTTAGGGCCGATGTCGCGGTGGTCACGGACCTGTATGTCGCGGCCGAATATGGTCCGGCGATGCCAGAGGAGGTCGAGGTTCGTCGTGCGCGGCGGGCATGGCGACGAGCGCTACAGGTTATCGTGCGTGCCCACAAAAAGGTTGTGGCGCACGACGGCGGACGGAAGCGATAGCGCTGGATACCCTTTAAGCAGCTAGATGGTCTCGCGGAAGAATGCGCGCTGTCCAGGGCCTTCCGCGATCCAAACGCCAACCGCGCCGATCGCGTGGTCGTGACGCGCACGCAAGCGCTGCGCAAGCTGGATCGCAAGATAGGTCGCCAACAGCTCCGCGGTAGTGTTACTAATCGGGAGGAGCACGACATCGCGCGCAGGAAACATGTATCGTAGGTGCTCGTAAGTTACCAGCACGCTTTCGTCATCCTGTTGCACCTGAATTTTGGGGTTTTCGGTCGCGAGGAGGACACGATGGTCTAGCGCGTCGCACAAGTCCTTGGCGATGCGCTTTAGCTCCGTAAAGTCGAAAACGTACCCATCATCAGTGAGGTCGCCCTCAACCTCAAACCAGGCTTGATAGTTGTGGCCGTGCAGGCGTTCGCAGTTGCCCTTAAACGTTATAAAGTGGGCGGCTGCAAAACCCAGATAGTCCTTGGTAACTTCGATGCGATACATGAGCTAGTGGGCCGGTAGCTTGGCCGTGACCTCGTCTTCCCTGGAAGGCGACACCACACTCCGGCAGAGTGCGCAAACGCGGAGGGGTACGCCCGCGCCACGCTCTATGGACAACTCGTCACGCGAACCGCAGTAATGGCAGACACTCAGATTCTCGAGGTCGTCGGCGCGCCACAGCTGCGGTAGCTGGGCAAAGGCGAGCCGGCCACGGACCATACACATCATCCCGACTTTGACACAGACTGCCGCCGGAAATACCTCTTCAACCCGGGCGTACATGTTTGTGCGGTAGCACATGACTTCGTCGCCGATCGCAATGTCCTTCATTCGCGGATGCTGCTGAATTTTCATCGAGAAGCCCTAGTCGTCTGCGTCAGCCTCATCGTCATCCTCTTCATCATCCTCGCTTGGCTCGGCCTGTTCGAGATGAGCAATCATTTGCTGCAGTTCGGGGGCCGATAAGTGAAAGCCCGGTTGGTCGCTAAACATTAGGTCGTCGAGCACGGCGCTGATTGCCCGCCGGTATCCTGCCTCGAATGCAATTTCGCCAGCTTCCTCTGCGTAAAACTGGTCAAAGGCCCACGCAGCGAGACGTCCCGAGGCGGCGCCCGTGTCATCCGTCGCGGCCAAAGAAAGCTGTTC
Organism: bacterium; assembly: GCA_016781525.1. Taxonomy (GTDB): domain Bacteria; phylum Chloroflexota; class Chloroflexia; order Chloroflexales; family Kallotenuaceae; genus LB3-1. The sequence goes on from JADDQE010000191.1 coordinate 22,842, forward strand.
GATCACCTGTTGGCGGGTTAATGTATCCATGTTTATTCGCAGGTGTACGGGGCTCTTATGTTGTACCACACTCAGCCGTATTTTGCCATGCGAGCGTCTCGTAAATCATGCGCTTACGTCAGGCGGTCGTCGCAGCTATCGTGGAAGCCGCAGCCGCGACAGCGCGCGCTCTGTTGATGCGAACGCGGCACGTCAGCAGCCTCGCGGTCCTGACGGATGTCGTCAAGCAATGCCAATACCTCGGTACGGAGCGCGTCCGTGTACTGAAGCCGGAACGTGTCCGTCGCATAGCGCAACAGTCCGTAACGCGGTGCATGACCCGTCGCTTCTTCTACCAGCAAACAGTAGGCCGCAAGCTGCATCAGGTCGGACGCATAGGGCTCACGAGCAGTGCGGCTGGGCTTGACTTCGACCGGCACCACGCCGGAGCGGGTTTCAATCAGATAGTCGGGCTGGCCCACCAGCCCGTAACGCCGTGATACAAGCGGCCGCTCCGCTTTGCGCCACCCGTTGGTGTCGGATACAAGCACACGCGCCCACGGCAGGCCAGTCGCCCGCCGCAAGCGTAAGGCAGCTGCCAACAACAGCACTGCGCACAACAACAGCAGCCAAGGAGTCACTGTATCGGTTTTTTGCGACCGCTGGTGGCCGTCGTGTTGTGAGACCTATGCATTGTTCACACAGCTATCACAGTAGTAACAGCAGCAGAGCGATCGCGGCTAAGCCTAGGCCGCATAGCAGCAGGAGCTGTGATGCTCGAACGCTCCATCCATGGCGGCCGTGTAATGCCGTTCCGCGTTCGCGGCGTTCCCGCCCGGCGGGCTCCTCACCCAGCACCTGGTGCAGCCACCAAGCCCGCCGGCAATAAATGTACTCGCCGACCTCGCTCGCTCGGATCATCCGCCGGTGCGACATTAATCACCAAACGGGCTTAAGCCGAGCAAGATATTGCGGACGTCGGAGAACGTGACGATCAGCATCAGCCCAAGCAGAGCAATCATGCCGATCGCATGAACCATTCGCTCTTTCTCGGGCGGAACGCGCTTTCCACGGCGAACCCACTCGACCAGCGCAAACACGATGCGGCTACCGTCGAGCGCTGGGATTGGTAACAGGTTGAACAGGGCCAGGTTGACACTGATGAGCGCCGTCAGCTCCAGGTATTTTAGGAGGCCACCGGTACGTGCTACTTCCCCGGTTAGACGCCCAATACCCACAGGGCCGGCGATACCGCCTTGAATCTCGGTGTTGGATAGACCAAGCAACGACCCGATAAGCATACCCAGGCCAAGCAGCATCTGGACGAAAATCATAAAGGTGTGTTGAATGCCGTAAAGCACGGCTTCCAGCGGATTGAGCCGATTTGCGTAGCGTACCGTCTCTACCTTATCGTCCGGCACCTCGATCGTAATGCCAAGCGGACCTTCGTTCGGCCCTAGCTGGCCCCGGGTACGTGGCGTGACAGTGACATTATTGGTTCGCTGAAAGCTGCCTCCGTCGGTCTGCGGCTCTTGTCGCTCGATTCCCAGCGTCACGGCTTGCCCCAGCAGCGGCTCTAGCTGCTCCTGGAGCGTCCGCCGCGAGTCGATATCTTGGCCATTCAGCGAAAGAATAACGTCGCCAGGTCGTAGACCAGCTTGTGCCGCGGGCGAATTGGCGTCAACCCTCTGGATTGTGAGCGGGCCCACCTCGTCGGGCTGCCCAACCATCCCGACGAACGCAAAGATGGCGACGGCTGCCACAAGGTTCATAAACGCTCCCGCCGCCATCACGGGAATTTTCTTCCACGGAGGCGCCGCGGCCAAGGAGCCTTCGACCTCGAAGTTGTCCTCCTCGCCTGCCATGCGCACGAAGCCGCCCAGCGGCAACCAGTTCAACGTAACAGGTACGCCTTTCCAGTGAAAGAGCGTAACCATCCGCGGCGGGTAGCCAAAGCCGAACTCCTCGACCTTGATTCCCATCCGTATGGCTGTCAGGAAGTGACCAAGCTCGTGCACAAAGACCAGAAAACCAAGCGCGGGGATAACGGTGAGGAACCACAACCAGCTAGACATGTACAAACTCCTGGGGATGCATTTTGGACGGTAACGCCATCGTCTCCGCCTGCATCACCGCTGTCGTGCAGTGTACCTAAAAGCGAAAGTGTAGTCAATTATGTTTGGAAACAGGGGTGCTAATGGGAACGGGAGCTTCGTCGTGGCAAATTCGTGTTGTTGAGCGCAGCTATGTCGCGAGCAGCGTAAGGGTGATCATGTAGTACAGCACGGGCGCCGTAAAAAGCAAGCTGTCGATACGATCGAGAATGCCGCCATGGCCGGGGATGATTTTGCCAGAGTCTTTGATGTCGACCTGTCGCTTGATGAGCGACTCAGCGAGGTCGCCCGCGACGCCAGCCAAACTACCGGCAATGCCAAGAAAGGCGCCGGCCCACATTGAGATGGGTAGTCCTAGTACGGGAGTAAGCAGCATTCCAGTGATGATCGCGGCAAGGACACCACCAATCATCCCTTCCCAGCTCTTTTTAGGCGAAATGTACGGTGCCATGCGATGGCGGCCAAAGGCGCGTCCAGTAAAATATGCACCGGTGTCGCTCAAGAATGTGATCGCCAGCACAACCACGATCCAGGCAGCACCGGCGTCAAGGCGTAAGGGGCGCAGCAGCGCGTTCGGGGCGAGCGGGTGCTGGATATCGCGTAGCAAGACAAAGTGCGCGAGTGTCCAGCCAATATATGTCGCACCTGACAGCGTTAGTGACCAGTGGAGCAGCGAGTGCTCGCGGTTGTGACGCGGCAGCTCGACGCTCAAAGAAGCAATAATCGACGTGACCAGGGCAAAACCGGTCCAGTCAAGGGTAGGCACGCTTGCGCGGACACGTGCTGCAAGCACAAAGAGCACGACGCTCAAAAAGCCTGCACTTCGGCGCGGGTTATAACCTCCACCACGGAACAACGTAAAGAGCTCATACAGCGCGGCGACAGCCAAAAGAATAACCGTTGCGCTCACCAAAGGCTCGCCCCACCAGACGATGAAGGCCACGATCGGCAGGAGCACGACCGCGCTCAGAATACGCTCGATAAGATTACGATCGAGCGCCTTCCGGGAGGGCTCCGTAGCGGCGTTCACGCTGTCCATAGGCTGCAATTGCTTGCCGCAGCTCTTCGGCTCCAAAATCGGGCCAGAAGACCGGCGAACTATAGTACTCGGCGTAGGCGGCCTGCCAAATGAGAAAGTTACTTAGCCGAAACTCGCCGGCCGTCCGTACGATCAAGTCGGGATCTGGCATCCCCCGAGTGTACAAATGATCCGAGATTTGCTCTTCGGTGATCGCCTCAGCTGGAACTCCCTCGGCGACAAGCTGCCGAACTGCCTGCACAACGTCGGCACGCCCACCGTAGTTGAATGCAACTGCGAGAGTCAAGGCGGTATTGTGCTGCGTCAGGTCGAGGGCATAGCGCACCTTTTGTTGAAGCTGCGGTGACAGACCCGCGACGTTTCCTAGGTGCCGGATGCGCACCCCTTCACGATGGAGGTCCCGTGTTTCACGGTCGATGAACTCGCCCAATATCGTCATCAGCGCCTGCACCTCTGGCCCAGGTCGATTCCAATTCTCTGTGCTAAAGGCGTACAAGGTGAGATACGTAACTCCCTGAGCCTTACACTCTTGCACGATGCGGCGGATGTTTTCCGTGCCAGCCCGATGGCCCAACGCCCGCGGCAGCCCGCGCTGCTTCGCCCAGCGGCCATTGCCGTCCATGATGATCGCGATGTGCTGCGGGACCGAACTCATCGTACGCTCCACTCCCTACCACCTGCGGCGCGTGACCTCAAGCTTTCATTGCAAGAAACGTGCGCGCCCGGTTCGTGGGGACTAAACACCCAGAACCAAGAACCGTGTCGCCGAATGGCGCCCGTGGTCCTTGGTTCTTGGCGCTTGGTTGTCGTCAAACTTCCATCACTTCGCGCTCTTTGCTCTGGCCAAGCTGCTCCAGCTCTTTCGTGTACTGGCTTGTCAGCTGCTCCAGCTTTTCCTGAGCGCGCTTAAGCTCATCTTCGCTGATCTGTTTGTCGCTCTCGAGCTTTTTAAGTTCGCTTTGCGCATCCCGGCGGACGTTGCGGAGCGAGACCTTCTGTTCTTCAACTTCTTTTTTGACAAGCTTAACGAGGTCCTTGCGGCGCTGCTCAGTCAGCGCCGGAATTGAGAGCCGGATCACCTGCCCGTCGTTGTTCGGATTGAGGCCGAGGTCCGACGTCTGGATCGCCTTCTCGATTGCCTTCATTGCGCCTTTATCCCACGGCTGGATCACCAGCATGCGGGCTTCGGGAGCGGAGATATTGGCCAGCTGATTGAGGGGCATCTCTGAGCCGTAGTACTCGACATGAAGGTGTTCGACCAGCGCCGGCGACGCACGCCCAGTTCGAATACTGCCAAGATGGTGGCCCAGTGCCTCCACGGTCTTTTTCATCTTTGTTTCGGCCTGATTGAGGGTGTCTTTAACCATCGTTGCAACTCCTTTGTGACATAACCTCACTGGGACACACAGCGGTCGGATCGCAGCGCTCCCCGTGGCTACGGAAGACCTTCGCACGACCTCTGGTCGCTGGGCTGCCGCAGCGCGGAGCCGACCCATCAGGTGCTTCCGCCCGCGCTGCCAGCTGGCGGCTGGCTACGCAGTGGTTGACACCGGATCCTTTGTCACCAACGTCCCGACGTGCTCGCCCGCAATGATGCGTGCGCCACTGCCGGCCTCGAAGAGGTCGAAGACAACAATCGGCAGATCGTTGTCCATGCAGAAGGTCAACGCCGTGCTGTCCATAACTTGAAGCCCGCGATTAAGCGCCTCAAGATAGGTGATATGATCGAACTTGGTCGCCGAAGCGTCGACACGGGGATCCGCGCTATACACCCCATCGACCCGGTTCTTTGCCATCAGGATCACATCGGCGTCGAGCTCTGCAGCTCGTAGTGCTGCGGCCGTGTCCGTGGTGAAGAAAGGATTGCCGGTTCCTGCGGCAAGGATGATCACGCGGCCTTTTTCAAGATGCCGTATTGCCCGCCGCCGTAAATATGGCTCGGCCACCTGATCCATCTGGATTGCCGTCATCGCTCGCGTATGCAAGCCGTGCTGCTCTAGCGCATCCTGCAGCGCGAGGGCATTGATAATGGTTGCCAGCATGCCAGCGTAGTGCGCCTGCGGCGCGTCCATGCCCGCGGCAATTGCCGTTCCGCCGCGCCAAAAATTTCCGCCACCGACAACGACCGCAACCTCGGCCCCAAGGTCCTGCATCGCTTCGATTTCACGGGCGATGAATTGAACCACTGTGGCGTCGACGCCGGAGCCTCGCTCGCCTGCCAAGGCTTCGCCGCTGAGCTTTAAGAGCACTCGCTTATAGGATAGTCGGTTCATAATCGCGGAGCGCGACCATGGAGCGCTTGCACGCTCCATGGCCGTCCTTCTGCTAAGCGCCGATTTCGTAGCGCACAAAGCGGCGGATCACGATGTTCTCGCCAGTCTTGGCCGCGGTTTCGCGCAGCATGCCCTCGATGGTCTCGCTAGGACTGCGCACAAACGCCTGGCTCATCAACACTGTTTTCTCGACGTACTCTTCCGGCGTGCCGGCGTCGTAAGCCTCGGCCTCACCCGCCGGAACTTCGTCTTTGGTAATGTACTTCACGTCGGGATTGCTCGCGACGTGCAGTGCCAAGTTCTTGACAAACTTGATGAACTCGTCGTTGCGCGCGACGAAGTCGGTTTCGCAGTTGACCTCGACCATCGCCGCCATCTTGTTGCCAGTATGAATATACACGTCGATCCGGCCTTCGCGGGTCTCCCGGCCGGCCTTCTTGTCCAGCACTTCAAGGCCCTTCTCCCGCAGGATCGCCAAGGCCTGCTTCATGTCGCCGCCGGTCTGCTCGAGAACTTTCTTGCAATCGACGATCTTTGCGCCGGTACGCTCTCGAAGCTCTTTCACCTGCTCCATCGACACTGCCATGATCTAAGGCTCCTTTATTTTTGAAGTCTATTCAAGCGTACTGATCTATTTTAGCACTTACGTCCGAACATAAAAATCGGAAGACGTGGAAGGCTGGCCGCTTAGCGTATCACCAGTCTTCCCGTCTTCCAGTTGCACACGCTGTGCTTAGACCGCGTCGTTTGTTGCACCCTCGTGGCGCGACTGCCGGCGCTGCTGACCCTCGATCGCCGCGTCGGCCATCTTCGAAACAATCACCCGCACGCCGCGAATCGCGTCGTCGTTGGCTGGGATCACATAGTCGATCATCTCAGGATTGCAGTTGGTATCGACCATCGCTACGATCGGCAGGTTCAGCTTGCGTGCCTCGGCGACTGCCAGTTCCTCACGAGCAGGGTCGACGATAAAGAGCGCACCCGGGCGACGATCCATCGTCTTGATGCCACCGAAGGTGCGGTTGAGCTTGGTGATCTCGTCTTCAAGCCGCAGCCCCTCCGCCTTGGTCAGCTTAGCAAAGTCGCCGCGATCGCGCCGAACCTCGAGGTCTGCCAGATGGTTCAGCCGCTCGCGGATTGTTTGAAAGTTCGTGAGCGTGCCGCCGAGCCAGCGGTTGGTGACATAGTACTGGTTGGAGCGCGTTGCCTCTTCCGCGACGATGTCCTGCGCCTGCTTCTTCGTACCGACGAAGAGAACCTTTCCGCCACGTGACGTAAGGTCCGCGATGAAGTCGTACGCTGCTTGGACCGCCGGAATCGTTTGCTGGAGGTCGATAATGTGAATGCCGTTGCGCTCGGTGAAGATGTAGGGCCGCATCTTTGGGTTCCAGCGTCGGGTCTGGTGCCCGAAGTGGACGCCCGCCTCCAGCAGCTCGCGCATCGATACGACACGCTCGCGCTGGCCCGGTGTTTGTGCCTGTGCCAAAACAATACCTCCTAGAATTCTTAGCTCCGCCACGTCCATCATCCCAAGGCACAACCAGGCGTTCCTGGCAGATGTGCCCTGGTCAGGGCGTGTGTGTGCTTGCCTGTATAGGCCGTGCTGTAGTATAGCACACGGCTTTGGAGAGGGCAAAAGCTCCATTTCGCCGGGAAGCCCCAGCGCCGGCTGCACCTGCGGATCAGCCCGGGGCTGGTTGGTGCGGTTCGTTGAGGAGATGCTGGTCCAAAGGATGCTGAGGGTATATCTCATATACTGATAAAACAAAAGCACGTCGACGTACGTACTATACATAAAGTGGTATTCGAGTTGGAGTGGATACATGTATTATGACGACGATCCGCCAGGCGGCGGTTGTGGTCGTGTCGCGCTGATCGTAAGCGTTGCGCTCGTGGCTCTCGGTGGCCTCTTTTACTTTGGGATGAATCGGGCCGCGAGCAACCTTAATCCCTTTAATGGCACGACGTTGACTAATCCCCTCGCGCCGCGCCCGACAACGATCGCTATCGATCGGCCGGCGGTGCTGAGGGAGATTCGCGCACTTAACCGCTGGGAAACGACGACCGCGAATTACGACAAGGTGATCACGGCAGGACAAGAGGGCGGAGCGCTGTATAACTTTTTCCGTGGAGACAAGCTGATTTTAATTGCGAACGGCGACGTGGTGGCTGGATTTGACCTGTCCAAGATGCAACCGGACGATATCGCAATCAGTGCCGATGGAATCACGGCGACGGTAACGCTTCCACCGGCCGAGATTTTGCTAAGTCGTCTCGACAACGAAAAAACCTATGTTTACGACCGTGAAACTGGAATTTTTACCGCTGGCAACGCAGGGCTCGAAGCTGAGGCGCGCCGCGTTGCGGAGCAGCAGATCGTCCAGCGCGCCTGCGAGACCGATCTCCTGAAGCGGGCCGCGGACGAGGGCAAGCGTAATATGGAAAATTTGGTGCGGGCATTCGGCATCAAGAACGTGGTTGTGGACGTGCCGTCAGGGCCCTGCATCACGCCGGGAGCTTCAAGCCCGTAACCGAACCGGAGAGGAAGAGATATGTTGGAATTAACGTACGATCGTGATGCGCGGATGTTGTACACCTACTTCGCCGATATCGAGGAGGGCGAGGACGCGACGCAAGTTGAGGTGGATGGTCGATACGTCGTGGACGCAGCGCAGCAGATCATTGGCTTGCAGTTTGATACAGCCGGGGTATTGCTGCCGGATGCGCTGCGTTATGCCGTCAATCAACCCGAGATCGAGTACGATGCCGCGTCAGGTCTGTTACGCATCTCGTTCGCGCGCGGTATCTCGGCGTCCGAGGAGCCCTTTCCATTTCCCGCAATCTTCGATCTTGATCGCAACGGTCGAGCACTTGGCGTTGAGGTGGTGGCGGAACCCGAGTTTGAGCTAGGCGGTCGGCTACAGTACGTCGAGCCGTTCATCACCGAGGTGTACGGAGGCGATGACGAGGACGAAACTGACGCCGATCCGGACGCGCCGACGACCACTGCCTCACCTGAAGCAACGGATTACCGGCCTGACATGGCGGCGAGTCATGTAGCTGCCCAAGCGGAGGCGGAAGCGGATGGTGGGGCTGGCGCTGCGGATCGTAACACCGCGGGGGCGATGGGCGACGAGGTGGTCCGCGCGGGCTTTGTGGCCCTGCTCGGCAAGCCAAATGTTGGGAAGTCGACGCTGCTGAATGGTTATCTCGGGCAGAAAGTCTCGATTGTATCGCCCAAGCCACAGACGACACGCCTGCCGGTACGCGGCATTCTCAACCGCGATGACGCGCAGGTGATCTTTGTCGACACCCCGGGCCTGCACACGCCGCGTTCGGGCCTCGGCGAATTTATGGTGCAAGCGGCGCGTCGAGCAATTCCCGATTCGGATGTCCTGTGCTTCGTGGTCGACGCGACTGAGCCGCCAGGGGAGCTGGATCAACGCATCGCGGAAACAATTAAATCAGCGCGCAAGCCTACAATATTGGTGCTGAACAAGCTCGACGTTGCCCGCAAAGCGGATGTCTATCTGCCGCAGTACCGGGAGCTCGGCCCGTGGGACCGGGAGGTTGCGGTGTCGGCGAAGACAACTGATGGTCTGCCAGGTCTGCTCGACGAGATCGTGCAGCGACTCCCGGAGGGACCACGCCTGTTTCCGGTTGACGAGGTCACCAATCTTTCAGAGCGCGAACAGGTCGCCGAGCTGGTGCGGGAAAAGGTGCTCCTCAATACCTCCGAGGAAGTGCCGCACGGTGTGGCCGTGGAGATCGAAGAGTGGGCGGAGCGCGGCGAGCGCCTGTATATTCGCGCAACAGTCAATGTTGAGCGCGATAGCCACAAAGGCATCTTGATCGGCGAGGGCGGCAAGATGCTCAAGAAGATCGGCGCAGCGGCGCGTTACGAGATCGAGCGGCTGCTTGGGCGCCAGGTATTTCTTGATGTTTGGGTCAAGGTGCGCAAGGATTGGCGGCGGGATCCTTCCAGTCTGCGCTGGCTTGGTTATGATGTGAAGAAGCTGAGGTAAGCACCCGTCCTAGCGGCATAGATTAGCTGAGAAGCCTAGCGATCCTCGGCGCCGTCGCTGTACATCCTCAACACGTGACGGCGCCGAACCGGTTAACGTCCTCGCATCGCCTCCTGCCTGATCACCCAAGGGTTGTGCTAAGATAGTGTGGATGGCAAGCCTAAGCATTAGCGGCGGCTGCTGATTTTGGCAAATAGCCTACAGGCTTAAGGTCCGCTGTGCTGTCGCGTGCATCGCGTCCCATGTCGGTAGCGTAACCGACAGAAAACCCTTGACAGGTTATGAAACCAGGTGCCTCAAAAACAAGGGATGTCACAATCATCGACGTGGCCCGCGAAGCAGGGGTCTCGTATGCAACCGTATCGCGTGTTATCAACGGGAAAGACCACGTCAAGCCCGACAAGCGCGAGCGTGTGCTTCGAGCAATGGACCGATTGGGCTATGTCGCAAACCTGCAGGCGCGCAGTCTGGCTGGCGGGCGATCGCAAGTCATTGGCTTGCTCGTTCCCGATCTCGGTTCGAGCTACGTTGGCGAGATCGTGAGAGGCATTGACCAAGCGCTGCACGAAGTCGATTACGATGTGATTTTGTACACGACGCACCGTCGGCGGGTGAAAGAGGCAGCCTACGTTACCACGATCAGTCGCGGGCTAGCCGATGGGCTCTTACTGCTCTCGCCGAGCGATCCCAATCTGTATCTGGCGGCACTCCAGCAGCGCAGCTTTCCTTTTGTCTTGATCGATCATATCGGCTCGACCCTCAATGTGCCATCCGTCGGCGTCACCAATCGGCAAGGCGCAAAAGATGCCGCCCGCTATTTGACGGAACTGGGCCATCGACGAATCGGTTTTATCACCGGACGAGCAGAGCTTCCAGCGTCGAGCGATCGTCTCATCGGCTATAAGGCTGCTTTGGAAGAGACGGGCATCGGTGTTGTTGAAGACCTGATCCAACCAGGAGATTTTAACCAGCCAAGCGGCTACGTCGCCGCAAGTACTCTGCTCAACCTAGAAGCCCCTCCAACCGCGATCTTTGCTTCGAACGATCTTATGGCTTTCGGAGCCATGGAAGCGGTGCGCGAGCATGGCCTACGGATCCCGCACGATATATCAATCGTTGGGTTTGACGACATCCCCCAAGCGGTGCATGTTCACCCACCGCTGACGACCGTACGCCAGCCGCTCTTCGAAATGGGCCGTGCGGCAGCCGAGATGTTGCTGGATCTCATTGATCGCCCTGCCGGCATGTCACAGCGGCTCGAGCTACCAACCGAGCTTCTTATTCGCGATTCCTGTAAGACTCCACCTGCTATTGTGCGACAAGGTCGGAAGCGCCGTACGGAGATCGCCTAAGCCATTGTCCTTACCACCCCTCGCACCTGATACGATGCTTTATGCTATAAGCGCTTGCAAAGAGGCATAGTCCGAGAGAACATGCCCGCCGCAGCATTCGCGATTTGTCGACGCCTAGCTACATCTGCCTTAGGTCGCCTTTCAAGCATACGAGGCACGGCACATGCTGGTACGAGGCGTCCGGTAAAACGTTTGTGAGCGCTTGCGAGCGCGCGGTCGCGGCCCACAATAGCGGTAGGCTTCGAAGGAGGTAAAGGGATAGCTTGTCAACTGGGTGGTACAGCCATCAGTATTGTAAGCGCTTACAAAGTATCGCCAAGCGTTCAGCACGCCAAGGCTCGGGGTGACCTAATCTGTGGATAGACAGTTAGGCCGGTAATTATTCATTTATTCTCGCTGCGTCAGCGGGGGCTGGTGGAAGGTTGTACCGCCGGGGCAGTGAAGCAAGAGGAACCGTATGTCGAATAACAACGTCACGAACCAGTTTCCGGATGATTTTGTGTGGGGCGGCGCGACGGCGGCATACCAGATCGAGGGTGCTGCGACCGAGGATGGCCGCGGTGAGTCGATCTGGGATCGCTTTAGTCATACTCCCGGCAAAACCTTGAACGGGGACACGGGCGATGTCGCCTGCGATCATTATCACCGCTGGCGTGATGATATTCAGCTGATGCGCCAGCTTGGCTTACAGGCCTATCGCTTTTCGGTGGCGTGGCCGCGTATTCTGCCTGAGGGCCGCGGCCGCATCAACGAAGCAGGGCTTGCCTTTTATGATCGGCTGGTCGACGGATTGCTGGAGGCTAACATTACGCCGTGGGTTACGCTGTACCACTGGGATCTGCCTCAAATCTTGCAGGACGCGGGTGGATGGCCGAACCGGGAGACAGCAGATGCCTTCGCCGAGTACACGGACGCGATCACGCGCCGGATCGGTGATCGGGTCAAGCACTGGATTACGCTGAACGAGCCCTGGTGCAGCTCGTTCCTGAGCTACCATATCGGTGAGCACGCGCCCGGCCACAAAGATTTCAACGAGGCGTTGGCGGCAGTACATACCCTGCTGCTAGCGCATGGCAAGGCAGTCCCGATTATTCGGCAAAATAGCTCCGATGCGCAGGTTGGAATTACGCTCAATCTGTCGCAGGTGTATCCCGCGAGCGATAGTCCGGCTGATCAGGCGGCGGCACACCGCTATGACGGCTACTTTAACCGCTGGTATCTCGATCCGCTCTATGGCCGGGGTTATCCGCAGGATATGGTTGAGCTCTACGGCGACCGAGTACCGCCGACGGAGCCGGAAGATTTCAACATTATCGCGGCGCCGACTGATTTCTTGGGTCTGAACTATTATACTCCGACGTTTATTCATGACAATCCGGATGCGCCTATTCTGCGGACCGGCGCCAAGCGCTGGGAAGGTCACTACACCGCGATGGACTGGCTGGTGTACCCGCAGGCGCTGTACGATCAATTATTGCGCGTGCCGCGGGACTATCCCACGGGTCCCCTCTACATTACGGAGAACGGTGCGGCATACTTCGACCAGCCCCCGACGCCCGAAGACCCGCATGTACATGATCCAGAGCGCACGGATTATTATCGTCAGCACCTTGCCGCGGCGCAGCGCGCCATCGCGGATGGTTCGCCACTTAAGGGGTATTTTGCGTGGTCGCTGATGGACAACTTCGAGTGGGCCTGGGGCTATACCAGGCGCTTCGGTATCATGTACGTTGACTACGAGACGCAGCAGCGCACAATTAAGGATAGTGGCCACTGGTACAGTCAGGTGATTGCCTCGAACGGCATCAACGACCGCTAACAACTGTCAAAGGTTTTCCTCCGTGGGGAGGCGGCGGCGAGCGGGTCGCCTCCCGCGGCGGCACTGTTCCTGCGCCGGGCGCTCGCAAGCGTTGCCCGTGCAGTGAGCGGAGGGCTGGCGGGCGAGTGAAGAACCTGCGCGGCGAAATTTTGGTCTAACGCGCGGCATTCGGAGGAATTGATGAAGTATCGAACGTTTGGCCGGCTTGGATGGCAGGTCAGTGAGATTGGGTACGGGATGTGGGGTATGGGCGGTTGGACCGGCTCCGATGACGACCAGTCTCGACAGGCCCTGCAGCTTGCCGTCGATCTCGGATGCAACTTCTTCGACACAGCCTGGGGGTATGGTGAAGGCCACAGCGAAGGGCTATTAGGCGAGCTGGTGCGGTCAAATCCGGATAAGAAGCTGTACACTGCGACGAAGGTGCCGCCAAAGAATTTCAAATGGCCGTCTAGAAGAGGCTACACACTTGACGAAACCTTCCCGTCTGACCATGTCCGCGAGTACACAGAAAAGAGTTTGAACAATCTCGGGCTGCCACGTGTCGACCTCCTTCAGTTTCATGTTTGGGAAGACGCCTGGGCTCACGATGAGCGGTGGCAGCGTACGGTCGACGACCTTAAGCGCGCAGGATTAATCGGCGGGATCGGCATCAGCATCAATCGCTGGGAGCCGTGGAATGCTCTGGAGACCCTTCGGACCGGCCAGATCGATGCGGTTCAAGTCATTTACAACATCTTCGACCAGGCTCCCGAGGACGAGCTATTTCCGCTCTGCGAGTCGCTGAACGTCGGCGTGATCGCTCGCGTTCCCTTCGACGAGGGCTCGCTTACCGGCACGCTCACTAGAGAGAGCCGCTGGCCCGAGAACGATTGGCGCAGTACCTACTTTGTGCCCGAGAACCTCGAGGCGAGTGTGGAACACGCCGATGCGTTGAAGTCGCTTGTACCGACGGATATGACGATGCCGGATCTGGCTCTACGCTTTATTCTAAGCAATCCAGTCGTAAGCACGGTTATTCCCGGTATGCGAAAAAACAACCATGTACAATCCAACATCGCGGCCAGTGATGCGGGTGGACTTCCTGCCGAGCTACTGGAGCAGCTGCGTCAACACCGATGGGACCGCGAGCCCACCGCGTGGTCGCAATAAGCGACCAGCGCCGGGACGAGCGAGCGAACCTACGAAGGGCCTGCCGTCGCGGGCCGACATTGCGGTAGGCACAGGGGCGATTGTAGAGAGCGAGGGTGAGCGGTACGCTGTGTACAAGGACGAACAGGGGGTTATTGCACGCCGTTTCACCCGTGTGTACCCACCTATGCTGCATTGTCGGCTGGAATAACGCGGAGAAAAGCTGGGATTGCCCATGTCCCGGCTCGCGCTTCAGCCTAGACGGGAAGGTTCTGGATGGTCCTGCCGTGATGGATTTGGAACGTAAACCCGTGCCCGTCCGCGACTAACTAACGCCGCATCCTCGCGCCGATCGCTGACTAGCCGAATAGGACGCGCCGGGCTATACTAATGCCAGGACGAAATGGAGGGTGGCCGTTGAGCCGTGCCGACCTGCTCCGCATGGCTCCGGCTCGACCAGTGAGCCTGGAATTTGCAGAGTCGGATAGGAACGTCAACCCAGCCCTGGAGCCGGTAACTGGCGAACGTAACTTTGGTCCACGAGTTGTTGATATGGTACTTCTTAGCGCTACAATGCAGCTAGTCACTCGGGTGGCAAGGATGGTACAGGGCCGAGATACGCTGGCCGCCTGGCTGGTCGTGCGAGCTGTACATTCCGCCGAGCCGCCGCATCGATAGCGGGCGCGGCAATAGCTGCCGCGCCCGCGCAAGAAAGCCTGAGCTGTGCTAACACAGAGGTGTAGCCGGCCGGGCTTTTGTGTTGTCTAGACGTTGCTGATGAGGAGGATGACGATGACATCTAGGGCGCAAACGTACAAGGGGATGAAAGACTACCTGCCGCGCGAGATGCGTTTGCGGCAGTACATCATGAAGACGCTGACGGAGGTTGCCGAGCGCTACGGCTTCGAGCCGATGCAGACGCCAATTGTCGAATACGAGTCGACCCTAGCCGGCAAGCTTGGCGACGACGAAAAATTGATCTACCGCTTGCAATATGGCGATGACCGTTTGGCGTTGCGGTATGACCAGACCGTCTCATTGGCGCGTGTCGTCGGTCAGTATCCCAATGACATAACGTTTCCGTTTCGCCGCTACGCGTTTGGGCCCTCCTACAGGGGCGAGCGCCAGCAGCGAGGACGCTTCCGCGAGTTTTATCAGTTCGACCTCGATATTGTCGGAGTCGATTCGCGCGTGGCGGACGCCGAGGTCGTGGCTGTCATTTCGGAGTCACTGGCGAGACTCGGCTTCACTAATTACCGTATCCTGCTCAACCATCGCGAGGTGCTTTCGGGCCTGGCGCGGGTCGCGGGGGTTCCCGAGGAGCAGGCGAGCCAGGTGTATCGGGCGATCGATAAGTTCGATAAAATTGGTGTAGAGGGTGTCCACAGCGAGCTCAGCAAGGGCGGTATTGGCGAAGATGCTGCTGCGCCAATTGTGGAGTTTATCACTCTCGAGGGCGAGGTTCAGGCTGTGCTCGGCGCGATGCGCGAGCGGCTGGGCGCGGACGAGCGCGCGCTGCAAGCGGTGCTCGATCTTGGAGCGGTCGTTCAGCTGCTTCAAGACCTGGGCGTGCCGGAGGAAGCCTATGCCGTCGCACCACGTTTGGCGCGTGGTCTCTCGTACTACACTGGCGTCGTATTCGAGGCGGTGATTGAGCAACCGCCAATTGGCTCGCTTCTCGGCGGTGGACGCTATGATCGCCTGATTGGCTCGTTCGCCGGACGCGAGGTGCCGACGGTTGGTACGGCCTTCGGCATCGAACGCCTACAGATCGTGATGACGGAGCTTGGGCTTGCACCAGAGGAAAGCACTGCACCCCGCGCGTTCGTTACGATCTTTGGCGCCGAGCTCCAAGGCGATGCCCTGCGGTTAGCAGCCGAGCTTCGAGCGGCGGGCATACCGACCGTGGCCGCGCTGCAGCCGGATAAGCTTGGAAAACAGCTCAAAGAAGCCGATGCAAAGGGGGTCCGCTATGCCTTGGTGGTCGGCCCGGATGAGCTTACGCGGGGTGAGGTCGTGGTCAAAGATCTCAGGTCAGGAGAACAACGTAGTGTCGCACGTGCTGCGGTCGCGGAGGCTTTAAAGTAATCCAACATGCACCCTGAGCCGCAGCTCGCTTCAACCGCAAGCGGGCTGCGGCTTTACAAATCCAAGAGCGAGGGTTGCTGATAGCCGGTGAGCGCCGCTCGAATCTGTCCCAGCACCTGTGCTCGCGCGTGCTGATCACGGACAAGGTTAAGTGTGTCGGTGGCGACGGTCAAGAGCGGCGTATCAGTGTAGGCGGCGAAAAACCGGTCGTAGGCGGCGCGGAGATCCTCAATATACTGCCGGTCCATGTCGCGCTCGAAGGGCCGGTCGCGCAGCGCAATGCGCGCCATCAACGTATCGACATCGGCTTGCAGGTAGACAACGAGATCGGGCTTCGGCACGCGCTCGGCGAGGGTGCGGTAAAGCTGCTGAAAGAGCTCAAGCTCGTCCGCCGTCAGGTTCTGGCGCGCAAAGATGTCGTTTTTAGCGAACAGGTAATCGCTGATCAGGTTCGCGTGGCCGACCTGCGGGGCGACAACATTGGTCTGTTGCTTGAAGCGGCTTAGCGCGAAAAAGGTCTGGGTCTGAAACGCATAACGTGCCCGGTCGCCGTAGAAGTCCGACAAGAATGGATTTTCCTCGACGACTTCGAGCAAAATGCTGGCGCCGAAGGGTTTTGCAAGCAGGCGCGTAAGCGTCGTCTTGCCGACGCCAATCACGCCTTCGATCACAATGTAGTGCGGCATAGTGGTAGGTGAAAAGCGGCGGGAGGCCGGATGATTGACGCATCGCACCCGGTGCCCCGCCGCCTCCGGTAAGGCTAGCGGCTCTTGGCAGCAACCCGAAAGGGTGTGTACTGGCTGAGCAGTTGAATTGGCAGCCTGCCGGTAATGTGAACGCCGTGCTCTACATACTCTTCCCGCTCTACGGTGCCCCGCTGTCGCCACTGCGCGACAAGATCGTTTCGGCTGTATGGGATCAGCGCTTCGAGCATGCTCATCTCTCCGCCAAGCGCCTCCTCGATGCGGCGCTGTAGGACATCCAAGCCCCAGCTGTTTACTGCGGAGACCGGAATATAGTCGGCAGGCAGGTTGATCTCATCGGCGAGGCGCTCAAGTGCACCGCCGTCGATCCCTTCGAGCTCGTCAATCTTGTTGAGCACGGTCAGTGCTGGCTTTTCGTCGACCTCGAGGTCAGCGAGTGTTTCCAGCACCGTCTCGGACTGCTCTTCCGCGTTTGGATGGGTAATATCGAGCACGTGCAGCAGAATATCCGCCTCTTGGATTTCTTCCAGTGTTGCACGAAAAGCGGCGACGAGCGCGGTCGGCAGGCGCTGGATAAAGCCCACCGTGTCGGTCAACAGGATCGTGCGACCACCGGGCAGCATCAACTGGCGCGTGGTCGGGTCGAGGGTCGCGAAGAGCTGGTTCTCCGCCCGCACTGTTGCGCCCGACAGCGCATTTAGTAGCGTGGACTTGCCGGCGTTGGTATAGCCGACGAGCGACACCACGGGAATACCGCTTTGTCGTCGGCGCTGTCGATAGCGCTCGCGGTGCCGCCGCACTTCTTCGATTTGTTCCTTCAGCAGCGCAATGCGCCGGCCGACAAGCCGCCGGTCGGTTTCAAGCTGCGTTTCGCCGGGACCGCGCACACCTACGGCCGAGCCACCGGCCGCCCCTTGCGCCGTTTGACGTGATAGGTGCCCCCACTGTCCACGTAACCGCGGCAGCAGGTACTCGTGCTGCGCGAGCTCAACTTGCAGCCGTCCTTCGCGGGTTTGAGCATGCTGCGCGAAGATGTCGAGGATCAGCTGGGGCCGGTCGATCACGCGCGTTTGCAGTACTTCTTCGAGGTTGCGTGTCTGCGAGCCCGTCAGCTCATCGTCAAAAACCACGAGGTCGTAGTGCAGCTCACCCTTAAGGTCCGCGATTTCTTGTGCCTTACCCGGTCCGATATAGTGCTTAGGATAGCGCTTGGTGAGCTTCTGGTAGGTCGTCCCGACAACCTCAAGCCCTGCAGTATCGGCCAACCGGATCAGCTCATTCAGCGAGTCTTCGGCGCTCCACGATCTGTGGTCGGCAAATACCTCAATGCCAACCAAGAACGCGCGCGGTTTTTGTAGTGTTGTACTGTGAAGCCGGCGCCGTACGTGGCCGTCGCCGTTGCTGGTTGTGTCATCCATCATAAGCTCCTCTCGGGCTATTATAGCATTGTCCCGGGCACGCGAACACTGCCAGCGTGAACGCGGGACCATGCCCGTGCAACGGGCGTTCCACGGCCGAGACCCCCGCTGCACGAGTGTTTAGCGCACGACGTTGACAACCTTGCCGGGTACGACGACAACCCGTTTCGGCTCCACTCCAGCGAGGACGCTCTGAATCCGCGCGCTCGCCAAGGCGGTTCGACGCACCGTCTCCGCATCCGCATCTGAAGCGACCACGATCCGATCGCGGACTTTGCCATCCATCTGCACCGGCAGCTCGACGCTGGCAGCTGGGTGCACTTTCGCGCTGTGGCTCGGCCAACGCTGATCATGCACGCTGCTGGAGTAGCCCAACCTTGTCCATAGCTCAGCGGCGAAGTGGGGGGCCAGTGGCGCTAGAAGCATGGCCAAGGTTTCACAGGAGCGCCGCCACTGCGCGGGTGAGAGGGCGGCTGCCTGCTCACGCAGAAAATTGATTTCTTCCATCAGCGCTGCAATCGCCACGTGAAAGCGCAGTGTTGCGATGCCATCGGAGACACGCGCGATGAGCCGGTGTCGGCGCTGTTCGGCCATTGACGTTAGCGCCTCGTCGAGGGCAACCGTTGGACGCGGCTCGGTGATGAGCTCCCACGTACGGCCGACAAAGCGTGCCACCCCGCCGACGCCTGCATCCGTAAAGTCGCCGCCATCTTCCCAGGGACCGAGGAACAGCATGTACATCCGGAAAACATCGGCGCCATAAGTTGCGATGTAGCCGTCAGGTGAAATGACGTTCCCGCGGCTCTTCGACATTTTGGCGCCATCCTTCGTTATCGTGCCGTGCAGCCGCAGTCGTTTGAAGGGCTCGTCGAACGGTACGTGGCCAAG
>JADDQE010000256.1 GCA_016781525.1 bacterium
GAGATCGAGCAAGAGTACGGGCAGGTTGAGGCGAACATCTTGATGCTTGACGAGCAGCTGACAAAGCAGATTGTCGAAGTGCTCAACCAAGACCTGGCTAGCATGTACGTGCTTCACCATCAGTACCACAAGCACCGCTGGGTAGTCGAAGGCCCGCAGTTTCGGGAGCTAGAACAGCTGTTTACCATGCACGCGGAGGAAGTCGAGCTGGCTGCCGTCGAGATCGCCGAGCGAGCCAACTCGTTAGGTGGCGTTCCAGCGGCCACGATGCGCAAGCAGCTCGAAATCTCCTACTTGGAAGAAGAGCCGGATGGGATTCTGGGCATTCGTGACATGCTTGAGCGCGATGTGGAGGCCGAGCGCACGATCGCGACCAAGCTGCGCGAGCATATTCGTCTGGCAACCGATTTGGGCGACTGGGGCACTGAGGATCTGCTTAGGCATACACTCCAGGCAACCGAAAAGCGCGCTGCCTTTGTGCAGAAGCATCTCGAGCGTGAAAGCCTCGATCGAGGCTTCGTCGGCTCGAAGCCGCACGCCGAGCCAGTAGGACCAACGCTCGGGGACAAGTAGGCGAACCGGTCTCCCTGCATATCAACATTCTGCGAGCCGATGGCTGTCTACCGACAGCTATCAGCCGAGGAGCATATTCGATGACCCAAGCAGAGCAGACGCCGAATGTGCGTCAAAAGCCGAATGAAATGGTCGGAAATCCGATCGAGCTTCAGCGGGAAGGCGCTCAGCAGATCGTCCAAGCGCTTAACGCTGACGTGGCGAGCTTGTTCATACTCTTCCACCAGTACCAGAAACATCACTGGGTGGCGGAAGGCCCTCAATTTCGCGATCTTCATCTTTTGCTCGAAGAGCACTACACGGCCGTCCACCAGCAGGCCGACGCCTTCGCCGAGCGCGTTGTAACGTTGGGGGGCGTGCCGGTCAGCGGCCCGACCGCACAGCTACAGCACGGCTACGTCGCCGAAGAGCCTGAAGGTATCCTCGATCTACGCCAGATGTTGTCGAACGATATCAAGGTCAACCAGCAGATTTTGGTCAAGCTGCGCGAACATATCCAGCTAGCGCGGCAGCTCGGGGACTACGGCTCAGAGACGCTGATCAAACGCCATCTGCGCGAGCAGGAGATGCGGACCCAGGACTTGATGCACATGCTCGAGCACGAGACCTTGGACGAGATTTTGAGCAACCAGCAATAAAGGCGGAGAGCAAAGCGCGAAGCGTACGCAACAGTGACCAAAAGAACCTTTTGATCGCTCGCTGGTTACCTGAAGTGCTTTGTTCTGCTTTGGAGGAATAGATGGGAACACAACACGAGCTACGCCAGGGGCTGAACGTCGTCCGGGATAATCCATTCGGCTTGCCGCAAGCGACGGCAAGCCAGATGGTCGAACTCTTGAATCGTGACCTGGCCAGCATGTTCACGCTGTATCACCAGTACCATAAGCACCACTGGATCGTCGAGGGCGCCCAGTTCCTGGAGCTCCACCTGCTGCTCGAGGAGCACTATACCGAGCTGCATGCTCAGTTCGACGAGGTCGCGGAGCGCCTCGTCGCCTTAGGTGGACTGCCGGTGACAGCGCCAGTCGAGATCGAGCGCCACGCCTATATTCAGCACGAGCCGGAAGGGATGTTCGATCTGCGCGAGATGCTGGAGCATGACGTCGAGATGGAGTCCACCATCGCTAAGACCATGCGCGAGCATATTACCACCGCGAACCGACTCGGGGACTACGGCAGCGAGACGATGTTGAAGACGATCCTTGAGGCGACAGAGAAGCGCGCGGCATTTCTCGAAAAGCACTTGATGCGTGAAAGCTTGAGCAAGCGTATTCCCGTGAAGTAGGCTAAACAGCTTACTTTTCGTAAGTTTTTTACCATGGTACAATGGCTCATAGAGAAAGTGCTTCGCGTACTTTTCATGAGCAATTCCAGGAGGTCGCAATGGCAGGCAACACGGTCGCAGTGACCGATGCAGATTTTGAGCAGACAGTACTGAAGTCGGATCAGCCAGTAATGGTTGACTTCTGGGCCCCATGGTGCGGGCCATGCCGTGCTGTCGCTCCCGTGCTGGAAGAGATGGCGGGCGAGTACGCCGGCAAGGTTAAGATCGCGAAGGTCAACATCGACGATAACCCGCGCTATGCGAGCCAGTATGGCGTCATGGCTATTCCGACGATGATTATCTTCCGGAATGGCCAAGAGGTCGATCGCATCCAGGGTGCGGGTCCAAAGGCGTACTACACGCAGCGCATCGAGAAATTGCTGAAGTAAGGCTGGGCGTGCTACGGTGAAGGGCGTTGGGATTGCACCCAGCGCTCTTCTTGTTGTACACAGGAGCATCCATGTCAGATGATCAACTCACGCGCGATGTCGATGCAGTTGTGGACCGTCTTACGACCTCTGAGGTGGAGGTAGTTTGGGACAACAGCCTGCCTGGGTACCATCGCTGCTATGTCGCCGACCCATGGGGTAATCGGCTTGAATTGTTAACACCACAGACGAGCTAAAGCTCATACAGGCGTGGAGCTAGCCCGCTTTCAAGCGCCATCAGCCCAAGGATAATCCAAAGCCCATAGTTGCGCCTGAGCCGACCAAGTGTATCGACGACGTTTGAAGCCTGTTGCATACGCCTCCTTCCTCGTGCTAACCATGCGCAAGATTACGACCGAACGTCAACGGAGTGCAGCTATCGAAGAAGCGCGGCTCAACTCGAGGCCGAGGAAAGCAGACAGCCGCCGCCCCACTCTGAAACGGCGGCTATCATCGACGCGTGGCCGGTAAACCGCTACTTGCCCGTTAGGAGATGGTCGATCGCGTCGGCAAGCTGCTGGAGCGTCGCGACATAGTGGACCGCGTCCATTTTAGGCGCGTAGCGGCGCATGTCGCTGTCGCCTGTGCCCCACATACGTTCGTGCTCGGGCGTGAACCACAGCACTCTACGTGCGTGCCGTTTGATCGTATCGACGCAGTCGATGCGCGGGTCATTGTAGTTATTGCGGCCGTCACCCAACACGATCACTGTTGTCCGGCGATCAATCGTGCTGAGGTGCTCGCGGCAGAACGCTGCGAGACTTGCGCCGAGGTCGGTAGAGTAGTATCCGGGCGGGATACGCCGAAGCACTCCCTCGATCGCCACTTGCGGTCGCTGCCCGGTAAAATCCTGCGTTATATCGTGCATTGTATCGATAAACGCGTACGAGTGGCTATGCGCGAGCACATCTTGCAGCTCATACATCAGCGTCAGCATGAACGTGGCATGTGGCCGCATCGAGGTCGAAATATCGCAGATTACCGCCAGCTTCGGCTTAAGCCGCTTGCGCCGGAACTTCAGCTCGATCGGCACGCCGCCATAGCGCTGAGCGCCGCGAACGGTAGCTTTTGCGTCGAGAGCACCCGAGCGATGGCGCCGATTACGTAAAGCGGCACGCGTGCGCAGTCGTGCGGCCATCCGGCGGACCTCATCACGCAGCTGCTCGATCTCGCGGGCGCTTAGCTGATCAAGCGGCCGGTTCGCGAGGTCGTGGATGGGGTCGCGCTTCATTTGCTCGGCCAGCTGCTTAGCGAGACCCTGGCCAATAAATTGCTCGATCTGCTGCTCCATGGCCTCGGCGTTACCCTCGGCAATCTCACGCACCTGCTTGCGGCCTTCACCGCTCATACCCTGCTGTTGCAGCGCCTGCTCAAGCTGTTGCAGCAGCTGCTCAAGCTGCTGCAGGCCAAGCTGCCGCTCCATATGGCTCTGGACATAGCGCCGGGTTTGTGGCGACGCGCTCTGGAGTCGCTGCATGCCAGCCTGCTGGGCCATCTGCTCCAGCTCCTCGCGGGTCAGCCCCTGGCCGCTCATCAGCCGCTGCACGAGCTCACGCAGCTTCTCGCTGAGCTGCTGCATCATCTGCTGCATTGCTTGGTCGAGCTGCTGCTGCTCTTGCTCGCTTAGCTCACTGCCATCACCCTGCGCCGATTGCGTCGGCGGTGTGCCAATGTTAAAAAACATCGGAAACAGCTGCTCGAAGATGGAAACATCGGCGTGGTCCTTGACCAACGTCGTGCGCAGGGCCGCCTTGAAGGTGTCACGGTCTTGAATGCCCATGACCTCGATGGCCCGCATGCCATCGGTGCTTTCCGCTAGCGAGACACGTACACCCGCGCCCCGCAGCGCCTGTACAAACTCAACGATTCGATCATCCATCGGCTCAGGTACCAATTACCAACGATCAATCACCGCTCCACCTTTTTGGTCGGAGGCGACTCACCACTGGTCAGTGCTTGAGGCTTGCTCTGTCTGACAGCACACCGTAAATTAACGCCCGGCTGTTCTCGGCCACGGCGCGCCGCGTCGTTGACTCGCTTTTCATGTGGTCGGCTGCGGCGCAGCATTCCTTGAAGGTGCTGCGCCACACTATTCGACAGGAGGTCCCGCCCAGATCGACGGGAGCAGCCGCTAGCGTTGGCCGTAGCGTCCAACGTCGCGGCCACCCTGCATCGCACGGCGCGCCCGCTGAACATCGCTCTCGTGCTTAAGCAGAACGGTCAACGTATTATCAAGCGTTTCACGATCGAGCGCCCGTGCGTTCAGCATCACGAGCGCCCGCGCCCAGTCGAGCGTCTCCGACACACTTGGCGACTTCTTTAAATCCAGTCCGCGCAGCTTTTGCACCAGCTCGACGGCCTGCTGCGCAAGCTTCGGCGACAGATCAGGCACTTTAAGCTGGACGATCCGCAGCTCGGCATCCTCATCTGGATAATCCACGAACAAGTAGAGACAGCGCCGCTTGAGCGCCTCGGACAGCTCGCGGGTGTTGTTGGACGTCAAAAAGACGGCGGGCTGGTGCTTCGCCTTGAGCGTACCCAGCTCGGGCACCGACACCTGGAAGTCGCTCAGAACCTCGAGCAAAAAGGCCTCGAACTCGCTGTCGGCACGGTCGATCTCGTCGATAAGCAAAACCGCCGGCTGGTCGGACAGGATCGCGCGCAGCAGCGGGCGCTGGAGCAGAAAGCGCTGCGAGAAAAAAACATCCTCTTCATTCGCCAGCCGATCCGCCGCCTCCGTTAGGGACGTAGCGCCGGCGAGTGTACTTTGGAGCTGGTCGCGCAGCAGCTGGGTGTAGAGCATCTGCTTCGCATACTCCCACTCGTAGAGTGCCTTGGTCTCGTCGAGCCCCTCGTAACACTGCAGGCGAATCAGCTGGCGGCCGGTCGCGCTGGCCCAAGCCTTGGCCAATTCGGTCTTGCCGACGCCGGCCGGCCCCTCGGCCAAGAGGGGCTTCCCAAGCTTCTCCGCTAGAAAGACCACGGTCGCGATATCATCAGTAGCAATGTATTGCTGCTGGGACAGCGAGCTGCGAACATCGGTCATCGTCGCAAACGTCATGCTGGGCTCCTTCTTCCGTTGGAACATGTGCGAGGACGGTGGGGGGATGGGACAGAACGCATCATGCGTTCGGTCGTGATGGTAGCACGAGATCCATTGTACCAGTGTTCGCAAGCCGCGATCACCAGCCGTTTGGGTAGGCGAGGGCATCAGCCCGATAGCGCCCCTGACTACACGTAAGGCGGCGCAGGGTCACTCCCGACCATGACCTTCGATCATGACTTCTGGATCAGCCCCAGATTAACCGATTGCCGTATGCTTCGGTCATCGAATATATCACGCCGCCGAAGCACGAACCGAGGCGAGCAATCGAACGTCATACCCTACCTGTTCGATTTCAACCTTGTTGGTCGCGCGCCGAGCGCAGAGCGCATGTAGCGCGGCTAAGCCTCCGGTCGCCACGCCCGCTCCAACACGCCGGAAACACCCACAACCTGCCCAACAGACGTGCCTCAAGCAGAGGTTCGAGTGCATATCAAAGGAGCTACAAGACCGTGCAAGACATGTTTACGCGCCGCTGGCTCATCGAAGCGCGGCTATTGGATACCGCGGCGCAGCAGGCGATCCTGAACGTACACGCTGTCACCCTGTACCTCGACCGGCATTTCAAGCATATTAGTTGGCGTCGAGGAGAGCGTCGTCGCGTCGGTAGCATTGCGCCCTGAAAGCGTGTACATGGTCGACGAGCAGTTATCGACAAAGCGCTGCGCTTCGGAGCGCCAGTTCAGCTTACAGCCCGTGACCGGGTCGAGACTTAAGAACGCCTGGTATGTTTCGTTTGGCTGTTTCACAACGTAAACAATGCTTTCACTCCAATTGGGCGCTTTGGGCAGCAGCCTCGTCAGCTCGAGCCGCTTCACCGGCACCGCGACCACCTCGCCTACCGCAAACTGGTTGACATGGCCGAGCCGCCGCGCTGCCTGTTGGGGTGATAGCACAAGAAAAAGGATTGTGCCGCAGATTGCCACCGAAACGAACATGCTGACGCCGAAAAACAGATACAACAGGCGCCGTGTCCGCTCCTCCTTAACATCGATATCAGTCTGGTACATATGCACTTCACCACGCGGCGCGCGACGGCTCCCGCCGCTACGCCCCGCGTGCTATAACAATTAATTGTGAGCTATCGCTGGTGTAGGGCTCCAGATCGTAGTCGCCATACACCTCCTCAACCCTCAATCCCGCCCGTGCGAGCAAATGCTGCAGCTCAAATCGGTACAGCCAGCGCATCACAAAGGGCAGCGTACGCCGGACCACGCGTCCATCTTCCTGGAGCTCATCGTAGATAAACTCCACCTCCTGACGCTGATTCGCTGCATCCGTCCGCCGCACGACGAATTTTTGAACCGGCCGGCCACTTGCGCTTGTAAACGTCCGTTCGTAGACCAGAACACCTTGATCCGTCATAAGATCACGCGGATCAGGATGAAACAGGTCCAGCACTACTAGCCCGTTGGGCTCAAGATGCCGTCGAATGGAGCGGAGCGCCGCCAGCTGATCTTCAACCGTCTCAAGATGCATAAAGGAGTTCATCGGCACGAGCACAAGGCCGAAGCGCTGGGGTAGAGCGAGGGTCCGAATGTCGGCTTGGACGACGTGCAAGCGCTGCTCCAGCTGTAGTTCGGAGCGCTTGCGCTCGACGACGCGCACCATCTCAGGCGCGATATCTACACCTACGACATCGAAACCAGCCACTGCAAGCGGGACGACAACCCGGCCGGTACCACACATCGCGTCCAAAACACGGCCTTCGTTGCGACGAGCCAACTCGCGGTAGAGCGGCAGATCGTCGGCGAAATCACCCATGTCCGCGTCGTAGTAGTGGGCAAATAGATCGAAATCAGGCATCGTTATCTCGTGGCGACACCATTGCACAAGGCTTCGAGTTCTCAGGAGCAAGCTTCGAGGCCCCGGGTTGCGCTTTCATCTACAAAACAAATAGCAGCAGCCAGAAGCCGCCCATCAACGTAGCCAGCACCACCCCGGCGAGCACAACTTTCCCCGTGAGGATCGGCTCATACCGCGGCGGCTGCGGCACATACGAACCGTCCCTTCGCACCGGATCCATCGCCGGCTGGCGGGACAAATCCGGCTTGGATAGCTCATAGGCGGCTGGTAAATGCGTCGTACTGCTGGCCCGCAAGCCATTCACTCGTCGCAGCACCCATACCATCACCCCAAAAGCTACGACTCCCCCCACCGCGATCACCAGCTGCTGATCAGTCAGGAGCCCCGCAGTGGCATTGCGAAGCAGGCGATAGAGCATCGGACCCAAAAAGGCGAGCGGGATAATCCAGCCAACGACGGAACCACCGGCCGATCGTTGCGGCTGACGTGGCTCGTTCCCTTGTACAATGGGCATGGGCATCGTCCTTCCTGGCATCCTGCGTCCAGGCGTCTCACGTATTGTACCATTCTGCTCCCCGGCGATGGCATAAAACAGCCGTAGCTCCAGTAAGCGAAAGGCGCTCCAGCTCAGTTCGCCGCCTGAATCTGCCCTTTGTGACATTCTTTACAACCTGATGAGAGTTATGTTAAAATCGGTCGGTCGAAAAAGCGAGGCGTACGTTGTCGTACGGAGCCCGCTCCACCTAGAGCAGCCGGCCGCTCGGGTGGAAGCGCAGCGGGGCCTACGAACATCGTCAGGCCCTGATTTATTGTGCCGTGCGGCTGAGTCTCACCGTACAGGAGCAAAGGCGATTACCCGCCACAGAAGGGAGCAGCATGAATACGCTGACGTGGTCCGCACCGATTAGTGGTCTGATAGCGCTAGCCTTCGCATGGTTCACAGCGATGTCAATCAGCCGGAGTGACGCTGGAACGGCGCGGATGCAGGAAATCGCCAGCGCGATCCAGCAAGGGGCGATGGCGTTTCTGAACCGTGAATATCGCGTGCTCGTCGCCTTCGTGCTCGCCGTCGCGCTGGTTATTGTTGTAGTCGGCTTTACCTCAGAAGCCATACCGCCGCTCACCGCCGCCGCCTTCTTGCTTGGGGCGGGCTTCTCCGTGTTAGCCGGGTATGTGGGCATGCGTGTAGCGACGCAGGCCAACGTGCGAACGGCGCAGGCAGCACGAAGCGGACTGGCTCAGGCCTTAGGAGTCGCCTTTTCCGGGGGCTCGGTGATGGGCCTATCGGTGGTGGGCCTTGGGCTGCTGGGCGTGGGTGGGTTGTACCTCTTCTTCGGTGCAGCGGGCGTCGAGAGCGGCATTATCAACGGCTTCGCGCTTGGGGCGTCGTCGATCGCACTTTTTGCGCGCGTTGGTGGGGGCATCTATACCAAAGCCGCTGACGTGGGCGCCGACCTGGTAGGTAAGGTCGAGGCTGGAATTCCGGAGGATGATCCGCGCAACCCCGCCGTTATTGCGGATAACGTAGGCGATAACGTGGGAGATGTCGCGGGCATGGGTGCCGACCTATTTGAAAGCTATGTCGGCTCGATCATCGCGACCATGGCGCTGGCAGTGCTGCTACCTGAAGCGCAGGTGCCTGCGACGCTCGCAACACTACCGCTGCTGATCGCGGCAGCCGGAATTATCGCATCGGTCCTCGGGACGCTTGTCGTGCGCACGATGGGCGGCAACAATCCCGCACGAGCACTACGCATCGGCACATTTGCCGCAGGTGGAATTACACTTGTCTTTGTCGCGGTGATCTCGCTGCTGGGTTACGGCACGTGGGTCTATTTCGGCGCTACCGTTGCCGGTTTGGTCGCCGGTATCGCAATTGGCCTGATCACGGAATACTACACCTCTGGTGATTACCAGCCTGTGAAGAGCATCGCAGAGCAGTCGGTCACCGGTCCAGCCACCAACATTATCTCCGGCCTCGCGGTGGGTATGCGCTCGACGGCCTATCCGATCCTGGTGATTGGCGCAGCGACGCTCGCGGCCTTTTACATCGGTAACCCGAGCGGGCAGGGCTTGTTCTGCATCGCTCTTGCCGCCGTTGGTATGCTCAGCATCACCGGCATGACCGTCGCAGTCGACGCGTACGGCCCGATCGCCGACAACGCCGGTGGTATCGCCGAGATGGCGCATCTTGATCCCGAAGTGCGTCGGGTAACCGACACGCTCGACTCCGTCGGCAACACGACTGCCGCCATCGGTAAGGGGTTTGCGATTGGGTCGGCGGCACTCACAGCGCTCGCACTCTTCGCCGCCTATACCGCTGCCGTGCGGCTGGAAAACGTCAGCTTGACCGATCCCAACCTGATCGTCGGCCTTTTTATCGGCGGCATGTTGCCGTTCCTCTTCTCGGCGATGACGATGGAGGCGGTAGGACGGGCAGCCTTTTCGATGATCGAAGAAGTCCGACGTCAATTCAGGACAATTCCCGGGTTGATGGAGGGCACGGCTCAGCCCGACTACGCGCGCTGTGTCAGTATTTCGACGGCAGCCGCGCTCCGTGAAATGATCGTTCCTGGCTTGATGGCGGTGCTTGTTCCGCTCCTCGTCGGCTTTGTCCTCGGCAAGCAAGCCCTGGGCGGACTGCTCGCGGGTTCGTTGATCACGGGCGTGCTGATGGCGATTTTTATGGCCAACGCTGGCGGCGCGTGGGACAACGCGAAGAAATATGTTGAGGTTGGGAACCTTGGCGGTAAAGGGTCGGATGTGCACAAAGCTACGGTTGTCGGCGATACAGTTGGTGATCCCTTCAAGGATACTTCCGGCCCGTCGCTCAACATCCTGATCAAGCTCATGAGCATCGTGGCGCTGGTCTTTGCGCCGCTCTTCGCCTAGAGCACAGCCTTGGTCTATCGACAGGCGACGCACACGCCGACCACGCGTAGTCGGTGCAATGGCGCAGAGGAGGCAAGCGATTGTCTTCCTTTGCGTCTTTGCGTTAACACCCGAGAGGTTAGTCATGAATATTGGCTGGGTTACTTTTGGAGTAATCGGCACTGCAGCGCTTGGCACCCTGCTGTACCGAACATATAAGCTCGAAAACAATCTGCCGAGCCAGCTTCCACGTGGACGCACTACCGGTCGGCGGATTGAGCCGGGTGAGACTATCGCTGAGCCACATGGTACAATGACGCGGCCATATTCACCACAAACGTACGGAAGATCAATGCGCACGTCGATCAGTTCCCAGTCACAGAATGCTGCCCGGCCACAGCGGGTCTCACGCATCTTCAGCACTCTCCCACCGATCATTTTGCTTGGCATTGTACTGCTAGCGGTTATCCTCCGTGGAGACTTCCGCATCGCCACGACGCTTGGACTGGTCCAAGGTCTTGGCGAGTTCCTACCGATTTCATCGTCGGCACACCTCATCATCACGCCGTGGCTTTTCGGCTGGAACGATCCCGGCGCGTTCTACAACACACAGTGGTATGACGTCGCCCTGCATATCGGGACGCTCCTGGCACTGCTCGGCTTCTTCTGGCGCGACTGGATCCAGCTGTTGCTCGCGGCCCCACAGCCTCAGAGTGAAAATGGACGGCTCTTCTGGCTCTTGGTCCTGGCCTCGCTGCCTGGAGCGGCGATTGGCTTCGTGCTGGATCGCTTCGCCGCGGACTTTTTCCGCGATAAGTATCTCATTATTGCTACCTCGCTCGTGGTGATGGGCGTCGCTCTGTATGTCATCGACCGCGCCGCGCCGCAACGCGCCGAACTTAACGACATCACCTGGCGGAAAGCCTTGCTCGTCGGCTTGGCCCAGTCCCTGGCATTCATTCCTGGCGTATCACGCTCGGGCTCGACGATGACGATGGGCCGCGCACTTGGCCTGCGCCGAGAAACAGCCGCGCGCTTCTCGTTTCTGATGGCGATGCCAATCACCTTCGGCGCGGCGCTGCTCAAGCTTAAGGATATCGAGGCGGCAGCCCTACGGACTGCGCCTTTCTGGCTGGGTATTGGCGTCTCGTTCATTGTCGGCGTGTTGGCGATTGGCTTCCTGCTGCGCTACCTCAAGACCAATAGCTTCTTACCCTTCGTGGTGTACCGCATTGGCTTGGCCGCGCTGATCATTCTGATCTATTTTGTGCGCGGCTAGCAACCGCCTGTGAGACGGCTGCTCACACAAAGGTCCCCGATGGCATTATTCGGCCTTGGCATCCTTCTCGGCGGCCTGCTCACGATCGTGCTGCTTGCGCTCACCCTGCGGATCATGAACCGAGCGCAGACGCTTGCCAATCCAACGGGGAAGGCGGGCAATCCTGAGCTTACAGTCGCACTCAGCGACGATCTGCTTCAGCGGCTTATCGACGATAGCTTGCGTGATGTTACGCTGCCACTGGTGACGCTGCGCGATCCCCACGTCGAGCTCGAACCCGCTGCAATCCTGGTCCTACGGCTGCGCGGAGACACCGTGTTGCTGGGTGCCCAGGCGATCGTTCTCCGTATGCGCCTCACACCCGCACCGTCGGGCGTACAAATCTCTACTGAAACAGCGGAAGTTGGATTCCTGGGCAACGTCACGGGCCCGCTTACGGCTACCCTTGATGCGCAGATCAATCAAGAGCTTGCGCGGCGGCTGGCCTTCGCCGAGCAGTTCGAAGTGCTGGATGTAAGCGGGACAACGCACGAGGTGCTCGTACGAGCGCGACTGCGAGACTAACCAGGAGCGGGCCTCCGGCGGGAAATCTATCGCCGTTATCGACAACAATCGCAAAATACTTCCACCTCATGTATCCGAAAGTGACCCCGAAGCGCATCAGTTCGGGCCGCATGGGTTCCGATTGACCTCATTGCCCCCGATATATCCACGCTATAATAGGCAAAGCTGAAAAATATTCAGCTTGCAGCGTATCGCAGCGATGGCCTTCCCAGGCATGAGGATGCGATGGACCACGATCATTCGGGCCACGCGGGCCTTCTGACCCAGCCAAAGCAGGCACGGTCGCGCCAGACCGTGCTCAGCATCCTGGAAGCGGCGGCCGACTTGTTCGCGGCCGAGGGCTACGACAACGTCAGCACGAGCGATATTGCGGCCCGGGCTGGCAAACCCGTCGGATCGGTCTATACATACTTCAAGGACAAGCAGCAGATTTTGCTGGCAGTCTGGGACATGCTCTATCGCCAAGAGGCGGAGGCCGCGCTCGCGGAGCTTGAGCTTCGCCCCGACACCGACCTCCGCTCCATGATAGCCAAGGCCGTCAGCCGCATCTTTGAGCGACGCCTACTGTATCGCAAGCTCAGCCCGACGCTTGCCTACCTTGCTACTCAGGACGAGAACGTGGCAGAGCGCGTCCAGGAGCTCAACCGGATTGCGCGTGACCACCTGCACCGCTTCTTGCGGACGATTAACGAGCAGGGCTTGGGCAACATACCAGATCCCGAAGCCGCCGCGGTCGTCATTCAGGTGGCGGCGGAGACACTTGCAGGCCAGGGAATTCCCGATATCAGCCACGCGCGGGTCCAAGCGGCGGTAACCGAAATGATTTGGCGCTTCGTCGACTGCCGAGCCGCGCAGGCAAAACCACCCGGTAATCCTCAACCTTGAAGTAACCCCGAGCCTGGCAGTATCTACGGATGTGTTGGATTGAACGGCTTTGCACGAGCATTGCGTCATTGACACCATACTCCGACGCAATTGACGTTCTGGAGCACGTGTCCTTCCAAGATTCCCGATGGACAAGCAAGAGAGGCAGGTACGCACCTGCCTCTCTTACACCTAGACAAACGTTAGGTTACCTAGTCAGCGATGGCTATACGAAGATAATAATGTCGCCGGTATCCAGCACCACAATCTGCAAAATATCGGTGAGAACGATATTGTTGTTGTTGAGGAAGTTTTCCAACGTCACATTGTTGTTGTTGAGGAAGTCCTGAAGAATTGTGATATCTCCAACCGTCACGTCGATGTTGTTGTTGCTCAAGATCGGGCTATTGTTGAGGACGTTGTTCAGCGCATTGATGTTATTGAACGAGTCAACGACGTTGACCGTAACGACATCATCAGTCGCGATTTGCACAACAGCCGCGACTAACCCAGCCGCACCCCCAACTTGCCGCGGCGCTGCATTTACGCTCGTTACCGCCGTGATCGCCATAAGCAGTGAAGCTGCTATCAGTCGAAGTTTCATTACCCTTCCTCCTTGATGATGGTACACCTTGTACCTGTTAACCACAACTCGTCACCTCTCCA
>JADDQE010000031.1 GCA_016781525.1 bacterium
GTCCGCAGCACACCGTGGGCAAAGTGACTGGAGGAATCAGATGAGCAGACTAATTATCCAACTGGTGGGCCTGTTTGTGGCGCTGGCGCTCGCGGGATGCGGCAGCTCGCCTCAAACAACGACACTTCCAAGCCCGGCCCCCGTTTCGACCGATGCCAATTCCGCGCAGCCAACGCTGCCGGAGCCATCGCCCGCCTCCGATAGCGAGCAGTCGAACTCTCCAGGAATAGCGGTTGGAGAACCTGCGCCGCAAGGCATGAGTACCGGCTCATGCGTTGAAACATACAGCCCGGAGAATCTAAAACATCGCGGCTTTGCGTTTGACGGAACGGTCAGCGTGATCGAGCTGCGCGACGATCCGTCGATGGGCGGCGGAGACGGTGGCGAGGCCGCGAAGCTGCCCTGGGTGACCTTCAAGGTCAATCAGTGGTACAAGGGCGGCTCAGGCAGCGAGACTAGTCTGTGGATGCAGGGCATCGAGGTCAGCGGCATGGACCTGCCGATTGTATCGACCGGCTCAATTCCCGCCGACATCGGAACGCGCCTGCTCGTTGCGGGCGAGGCGATCGGCGTAGGTGACACGCCCGAGGAAAAGATCGCATGGAGCTGCGGCTTTACACAACCCTATGCTCAGGAGGCTGCGGCCGAGTGGCAGTCGGCGATGCAGTAGAGGACCCCCACCCCTTTCGCTAGCGTCCACCCCTCCAATCAACCCGCTGCAATGGCGCAGGCAAAACAAATGGGACACGGCAACCCGTGTCCCACCTTCAACCCCCAGGTTGTCCGACTATGCGCTAGTGGCTATGGGCCCTGGCGTGATCCGCGTCTACCCAGGTTACATGCGTAACGATCTTGAAGTCCCTGCCGAAGTCGCGCTCGTAGATTGCCGATCGCCCCACCTGGTGGACGAGCCGGCCCCACTCAGCTGGCGTGTTCAGCTCGGCATTAGCTACGTCGGCTGGCATCGCGGCGACTGTCGTCGTGCTGTCACCGTGCCCATAGATGAGCTTGAGCTGATCGTAGTCGTGTCCGTTCGGGTGCGGGTTGTCAAGCGCGCTTGCGTAGTCCATACAGGTGTTCAAATCCTTGCCTGATTCATCTTGATGCCCCAGTCCCCAATCGTGGCCGATCTCCTGGCAGATTACGTGCTGTCTGTTTATCTCGTTGTAGCTCGACGATGCCAGGTAGCTGTCGTTCATCTTGGCGGTGCCTTGAACAATATGGCCCCCACTAATCCATATTTGCGCCACTCCAAGCCAACCAGTGTAGCCATACGCGGCGTTACATGAGCGCACCTTACCGGAAACCGCGGGGCAGCGCTTACGAGTCCGCGCGCTCTCGTCGCCCTGTTCTTCAACAACGTCTATAACTGTTGAAGTATTCCAATCACTGTTCGCGGTCGCAAGGTTATCGTCCCAGTCTGGAGTCATGCTGTCGATAACCTTGATCGTGAACGGATTGGACGTACGGGCCCAATGGTAGTTGTTCCAAGAGTGGCTTGCGTGGGATGGCGTTGCGAATGCGGCGATGGCAATGAAGGTAAGTAGGACGAAGCCGAACGACCGAATGCGCGGGGTAACGTTCATAGCTCAATCTCCTCGACCGACTAATGCTTGTCCGTACGCCTGAGGCTCTTCCAATGAATTGTGGATGTATCTGTGTGCTTGATACCTCCTCTAGCTTTTCGACTGATACGCAATGATTAAAGCCTAGCGTCGGTACCATCTAGTGAGGCAGGCGGTCGGGGAGATAGATGCGGCTAAGGCGTTCAACGAACCCTGTAATGGTACCGTAGCCTTGAGTTACTCTACGTTTGCAACGAACACAGCACGCACCGTACCAAGAGGTAAAGTGGAAAGGAAAAAAAGGCAACGGAGGCATGGAGAAAATTGGCTTCCGAAACCACGGAGTTGGATTCGTTGCTCGCTGCTGCCGCGTACGACCTTGATCCTGATGAGTGCTCTCGTCCTAAGCACGATGACTCCTAGCGACGTCGCCCCGCGAAGGACTGTTAATATTTTTTTGTGTAATAGGGAGATAACACCTCTATTCCCTTAGTGATACGAGGGTTGGTAGTGACTTGAGCGCCGCAAGCAATGGCGCTCGCGCCTGCTGGGAGTCAAATGCCTGTCGAAATTTCGCCGGTGTCTGGTACCCGGGATTACTATCCCACCGCTGTTCATTGTACAGGCGACGCCACATCTCGATCACTATCGTCGCCTCGGTCACATTCCGAGACCACTCAAGCGTCAGGCCCTCGTAGCAGCCGCCCATTGAAGCTGTCCCCGTACGTATTCTGGCAGGGCTGCCGGAGGTAATGTAGGTTGTCAAAATCTGCTTCCCTTGCAGGCGCTCCCCCACTGAGTTCTTCCATCCGTTCCATCAGCAATTGCAGATCTCAATGGTGAGCTAACTACAACAAGACCGCGCGATTTACTATATCGCGCGGTCTAATAGTCATCGATTTAGAGGGCCGTCGCAAGACACGCTAGTCACGAAGAATTCGGTGCACTAAAACCGGGTTTACCTTGTGCTGGTTTCCGTGGTAGTGCCATTGTCAGTGTTACTGTTAAGCGGAAGGCCCGTACCCTACAACTCGGACGCTCCCCTTTTGCAATCGAATATCAACCCAAGTGAAGTTGTTCTCGTTCTCCGTCTCCGTGAACCACCCCTGCTTATCAGCAGTTACCCAAAGCCGATACTGGCCATCCTTTATTCCTGTGATGTCGATGTACTGGCCAGCCAAATTGGAGTAATAGATATCGGCCCAGCCCACAGAGAGCCCCATCGTCACGCTTGTATCCGTTTGCCGTCCGCAATAATTATAGTATTTCGTCTGGGGAGCACCGGAAAGGGTAAGATCGAAAGCTTCGTAGTCAAAGAAACAGAAACCACGCTTGGCACCTATAAGAAGCCTGTTATTTACACTAAGTGGAACGTCATCCTTAGTGGATGAAGCGTGTTTCAACTCATACGTTTGCAGATCCTGCACGTGGTAATGGATGTGACCGTCGCCTACGTCATAAACCATTATCGCTGGCGTATCAAAGGTGGCTAAAACCACATGGTTGCCATCCACGATCTGCTGGTGTACCTCTGCAAAGGTCTGGCCATCAGGACTTTTTACTGTGCCGAGTACCTGGAAGGCCCCGGGACCAGTGTTGACGATTTCCGTAGAAAAGCGCAGTAACCGACGTTTATCGGGTGTAGTCTCGATCTTGATATCCCGCAATTGTGCCATTTCCAGGTCGGGGTAGAAACTTGTATTAGCCGCAGCAGGGATAGTTGATGTAAGTGCAGCGAGCGCAATAAGCAGCAAAATGAATAGACGGGGGCGGACTTCTCCAAACATTGCTTCTTCTCCTCCACGTGCGCGGACAACGGAAGCAAACAGCGTTCCGTAGATTGTAGTCGCAAGCGTCGTAATAGCCTGGATCTATGGCGGGAATGGGGACGGACTGAACTGTACCGTCGCTATAACATTCTGTCAAGGAGCAGCGAGGTATTACCGAGTAGATTGTCCGGTACTGATGATAAGCGTCATTGACATTGTAATCGGCATTTTGCCGAATTTGTGGTAATACCCCACCGTGTAAGTCTTGTTAATTACGAATGAGACACAGGCTGCCGTATCCCTCTGCCTGGCCGAAGTTCGCCGATTACTTTCTACTGGTTCGTTCTACGGGGCTACTGATCGTGTTGAAAAGCGGCGACTGCAACAAGAAGCGGGACAAGCCTATCCCTGTCCCGCTCCTGGGTGTATCCCCATAATTTCTAGTAACCGCCTACATTAAGCCGTCCACCTGTGACCGTCTTACCAGCCAAGGAAGCGGTTGGGACAGTGCTCCCCAAAATTGCAGCCCTAATGTCGGCAGCGCTAGCACCGGCATGGGTACTTGCATAGAGCGCCGCTCCACCCGTTACATGCGGCGCGGCCATCGAGGTGCCGCTGTACGAGCCATAGGTGTCAACCGGCAGCGTCGAGGGTACGCCTACTCCAGGCGCTCCGAGGTCCACGGTTGTTGCGCCGTAATTCGAGAAGGAGGCCAACCTACCACTACTATCAATCGCGGCTACAGCAATTACCGCGTCGTAACCAGCTCCCTCTGTAGTATTGTAATTTGATGGATAGCTGGCGGTCTCGTCGTTGTTGGCCTCGGAGTTACCTGCAGCCGCTATGAACAGAATGTTTTGCTGCGCGCCACGGGTGATGGCATCTAACAGCCCCTGCGAGTAGCCGCCACCCCCCCATGAGTTATTCGTTGCGACGATATTGAGCCCATGGAGGGTCTTGAGATCGGTGAAGTAATTGACAGCCTTGATTGCGTTGGCAGTAGTGCCACCAAAACGTCCTAGAAACTTGCCCGAGATCATGGTGACATTCCAGTTTACGCCCACAACACCGATTCCGTTGCCGCCTTCGGCGCCAATTGTACCCGCAACATGTGTCCCGTGTTTGTCAGCGGTACCTTTGCGGCCCCCATCATAAATTGAGTTGTCACCGTTGGCGAAGTCCCACCCACGGATGTCGTCGACATAACCATTGCGGTCATTGTCAACACCGTCGGCCGGGTCAAAGGGATTTACCCAAATGTTGCCATCAAGATCGGGATGCGTGTACTGAATGCCCTCGTCGATCACGCCTACGTAGACACTCTTGGAACCGGTGTGATCAGCCGCCCATGCTTCCTCAGCTTGACTACCATATTGGTTTGGTGCAACGCTGGTGCTCACTGTAAGTTCATCGCCGTACATGCCCCATAGTGAGCCATTGGTGTAGTACGGATCGTCGGAGGTCGCGCTGTGCGTGTAAATCCAGTTTGGCTCCGCGAACTCGACGGCGGGATCGCTTTGCAGGGCGGCGATTGCTGCCTGAACGTTCGCGCCGGCAGGTAGCTTCGCCAGCTCAAGCCTCTCGCGGATCACCTCAGCGCGTTGGCCGTTGACTCGGCCACGCGCCGCATTCTGCTGCGCCTCGGAGGTTCCAGCGCGGTACTGGACGAGAACTTCATTCGGGACAAACGCCGGTCCATTTGCCGGTGCGGCGGACGATACAGCAGTCGTGAAGGCGAAGGCGAGGGCAAGGGCGACGACCGACAGCGTGCGGATGAGCTTCGATATTCCACTTCTCCTTCGTAGGTGAGAATGCGAGTCCGTCGTGCCGTGGTGGCGGTTCAACTGTACGTTGAACCTGTGTGCGATTGACGGGGTGAGCCTGAAACTACACTCCTCGTGTCTTGAGAAACAGGGATCTGTGGGGTCCGTAAGAGAGCAAGAAGTATACCATCACGCATGAGCGGTGTTGTGGAAAAAGGAGGTCCTCGTTCACCCTGTGCTATAATCGGCAGCGGCATAACGGAGGAGTGAGCACTGCGGATACTGCACATCTATAAAGACTACGATCCTGTGGTTGGCGGCATCGAAAACCACCTCAAAGTGCTGGCGGAAGGCTTGAGCAAGGTTGGCCATGAGGCGACAGTGCTGGTCACCAACACCGAGCGCGCCACCGTCACTTATCAACAGAATGGGGTGCGCGTGCTCAAGGCCGGACGCTCGCTGCATCTGGCGTCGACGCCGCTCAGCACCGCGATGCTCCGTCTCGCCCGCGCAGAGCAGCCCGACGTGGTCCACCTGCACATGCCCTATCCCCCGGGCGATGTTGTTGCCCGCGTCGTACGGGATACACCGCCGCTGGTTGTCACCTACCACAGCGATGTCGTGCGGCAGCGCCGTCTGCTCCAGCTGTATCGTCCGCTGTTGGAGGCTACGCTGCGTCGGTCCAGCCGCGTCATTGCCACGAGCGAGCCGTACATCCACTCCTCGCCATTCTTGCGCCGGCACAAGCCCAAATGTCGAGTGGTGCCGCTCTCCGTGGATGCCGAGCGCTTCGGCACGACACCATCGGCGGCTTCCACGGCGCTCAGGCGACGCTTGCTCGGCAACGTTGAGGATAACGTTGGCGGCGGATCGAGCGAGGCCCAGGAGCAGGGCCTCATCTTGTCGGTCGGGGTGCTGCGCTACTACAAAGGGCTGCATGTCCTGCTCGACGCGCTGATGGATGTTAACGCGACCCTGGTGGTGGTCGGCGCGGGACCCGAGGAGCAGCGGCTGCGCGAGCTAGCCCAGGCGTTTGGGATCGCTCGCCGCGTTCACTTCGCGGGCCGGGTCGCCGACGCCGATCTGCCGACGTACTACGCCGCGGCGGATGTCTTTGTGCTGCCGTCGCAGCTGCGCGCCGAGGCCTTTGGGATGGTGCAGCTCGAGGCGATGGCCGCGGGCGTCCCTGTGGTGAGTACGGAGCTGGGGACGGGCACGAGCGTCGTCAATCAGCATGGGCGAACCGGGTTTGTGGTGCCGCCATCCGATCCCCAGGCTCTCGCTCGAGCACTCAAGGTATTGCTTGCAAACGCCAAGCTACGGCAACAGCTGGGTGGAGCAGCGCGCGAGCGGGTGCTGACGGAGTTTACCCCCCAGCTGATGATCGAGCGAACGATCGGAGTGTACGAGGAAGCGCTGGCGGAAGTGGTGAGCCCTCGTACCCGTGAATGAGGTCAAGGCGGCGCAAGTGGCAGGGCGTATGGGCTGCAAGGTGGTCGGGCTCCTGGGCCGTGACGGCGGGACCATCCTGCCGCTCTGCGACGCCGCGCTCGTGGTGCCGTCCCAGCACTCCTTCCTGATCCAGGAGATCTCTATGATCGTCGGGCACTGGCTCTGCGATGTGGTCGAGCAGGCGCTGTTTGCGCCAAAGGGCGGGGTGTGACCATGCCGCGTCCGGCAGTCTTTCTCGATCGCGACGGCACGCTCAATGTTGAGGTCAACTATTTGCACCGCATCGCCGACCTCGAGCTTATCCCAGGCGCCGCGGATGCGATCCGCAGACTCAACCAAGCGGGTTACCTTGTGGTCGTGGTTACGAACCAAGCCGGTATCGCGCGCGGCTTTTTCGATGTGGAGGCTGTCACGGTGCTGCACGCGCACCTTGCGGCCGTACTCGCCTCCGATGGGGCGAGGGTGGATGCTTTCTACTTCTGCCCCCACCACCCGGAGTTCACAGGGACTTGTGCGTGTCGCAAGCCCGAGCCGGGGATGTTGCTGCAAGCCGCGGCCGAGCATGGAATCGAGCTATCGCGCAGCTGGCTGATCGGTGATACGGCGGGTGATTTGGGCGCCGGTGTTGCGGCCGGCTGCCGAACCGTGCTGGTGCGGACCGGCTATGGCTCGCGCATGGAAGCACAGCTGGCAGAAGCAAGCCGCCAACCCGAGGCGGTTGTGGACGATATCGGGGCCGCAGTGCGCTACATCCTCGCAGCGGAGCGGCGCAACCACGAGGCCGATCCGGTTGCTTTGGTATAGCGCTCGACGTCCGCTGCGTGCGGTTAGTCGTCCTGTCCCTCGTCGTCGCCGCTGCTCCTTGCGGCTGCGGGTTTAGCATTCGATGGTCCGCCAGTCTCAAACACCTGGGCGGTATCGATTGCTCCCGTTACGACATTTGCATCCGAGTCGGCGTCGACGTCGGCTTCCGTCTGAACGTTCGGATCGTCCTGAACGTTCGGATCGTCCGGCGTCTCGCGGATAACCGGCATCGCTTGCTCGGGGTTGGAGCTGCCAAAACCGATCTGCTCCGCCGTCACGTTGAGGGTGGCCCGGGTCATGGCAACCAGCTCGTCCAGCTTGCCGATCTCCTGCTCCTCACGCGGGAGCGCCATCACAAAATGGTTGAAGATATAAGACCGTGATCGGATCAGGTCGGCAGGCGTGGCATCGGGGTTGTCGCGCCGCAAATCTTGGACATGGACGTCGGCGAACTCACGGAGCTTCTCGACCGTGTCGGCAGTTAAGTGCGCCGCGGCGCCGGCGACATAGTTGGCGCTCCCGGCGGGCACGAGATGTGTGATCAGCACCTCGCCGACCTCCACCCGCTTCGCCGCCTTGTGATCTTCGAGCTCGAGCTTGCCATCGCCAAAGAGTGGCCGAAGCTGCAGCCCTTTGCCCTTACGAATCTCGACGATTTCGTATGGCTGCAGGCGCACATTGGTCCAGCCGGCCAACACTTGCGCCTCGGCTTCGGTCAGCTCCAGGCCTTCCGGCTCGGCGATCAGCCTCTGAACCGGCGTGTGGCCTAGCTCGTCGGCGACATCGAAGGCGAACCACGTGAGGAACCGCTCGCTGCCGCGGTCCTCGTGCTGATCCAGCTCTTTAATGTCCTGGACGTTGTATGCCCCATTCCAGAAGGTACCGAGCGCTGCCGGCAGCTCCATTCCAAAGCGGTCGAGCGCATCCATAATTTTCGGCAACAATGTGTCCGGTGCCTGCTTCAGCTTTCGCTCGGCGGTGGCCCGCTCGGCGTCGATGGGCCCGTGACAGTTCTTGTACTTTTTGCCGCTGCCGCAGGGACAGGGATCATTTCGGCCAATGCTGGGCATACGTCCTCCTCAAGGTGATCGGCCGGCACTGTAGCGCGTCTTGTCGCGCGTGAGTATAGCCCAGCGGTCCCATCATGTCGAACAGAGACGGGCCGGCGTTTGCCCGCATCTCGACCATCGGCGGCGCTTGAACATCCAGGCCCGGTGTTACACTATGCTGTGGTGGCACCAGATTCGAAGGTCTTGACGCCAGCGGATGGTATGTTTTTCATTTTTACATAATATGCTGACGGTGGCGGTACCGCCCCTTTCGTGCGGAACCATGACTTCAAGGTGAGTCCGCGGTGGCTTACCGAGAACGATGTCGACGATCAGTTCCCTAACGGGCGTTGCTTAGGTACAATTTCCTGCGGTGCTCGATGCTGGGCGGCTGTCCGCTGCAGGCATCGGCGTGCGGCTCATGCAGTCACTGTTTGCCAAGGGTTTCTCGTGGTGCATGGCTAGCGGGAAATTGACGACTGGCAGCGCGAGGACCAGGGTCGGCCCGCGACGTAAACTGGAACTGGGCATAAGGTCCAAAGGACGAGACACGTTTGTTGACTTTGATGACGAGATGGTTTCAGGTGACGGGGGCACGGGATGAAGCTTCGTGGCGGCGCTGGCCCGTACTAGCGCTCCTGACGCTCCTGACCCTGACCGGAGCTGCGCTGCGGCTCTGGAGACTCGACTGGTCGCTCCCGTTCGTGCCGCATCCCGACGAGCCGGCGATTATGAATGTCGTGCTGCGGATGCTCCACAATGCTGATCCAAACCCGCACTTCTTTTATTATCCGTCGGTCTGGATCTATGTTCAGGCGCTGGTTGCCTGGCTGCACCTCAAGTGGGGCATCGCACAGGGGATTTACACAGGTGCCGCCCAGCTGCCCGAGACGACTGATATCGCGACGGCGTTCCCTGGCTTCTTCGTGTGGGGCCGAGCCGCAACCGCGATTGCGGGAGCACTTACCGTTCCAGCTGTGTACAACCTTGCCCTGCGGATTGCCGGCCCTATCGCTGGGCTCACCGCAGCTGCCCTGCTGACCTTCAATGCCTATCACCTGGTTCACTCACATTACATCACAACGGATGTGCCGGCGACGTTTTTCACGGGGCTTGCCCTGATCGCGACGATCCAGCTCCTTGATCGCGGCAGGTGGCGTGATTATCTGCTCGCGGGGGTGCTTGCCGGCGTCGCCGCGGGCACTAAGCACAACGCGGCACTTACTGCCGCGGCAATAGCCGCGGCGCATGCACTCCATTGGCGGCGCACGATGGCGTGGCAGTTTCCGCGTCTCCTAGCGGCGGCACTGGCGATGATCGGCGCGTTCCTGTTGACGTCGCCCTATATCGTGCTGGCATTTGACGAGTTCCGCGGTGATCTCACGCATCAGCTTGGCGACTACGCTGTGGGAGCGCACGGTGATGTGACCGGCACGTGGCCAGCCGGAGCCTACTTCGCGTTTTATCGCGACCAGGCCATGGGCCTCGGCGGTATGCTCCTCGTCTGGATGGGAGTGGTGCGCATGGTTCGGCGCCGGGATGGTCGGCTGGCAGTGCTCGCAGTGCTGACGCTCGTATATCTTTTGATTTTTATGTCTCAGGGCAATCATTGGATGCGCAACCTCCTACCGACCCAGGTTGCGCTGCTTGCCTTCGCAGGCGCGGGCATGGCTGAGCTGGTCGCGCTGTTAGCGAACGGCCTGCCTCGTCCCGCGGTTGCCGCAGCTGGTGCAGCCGTGCTGCTGGCAGCGCTCGTCGTCCCCGCGGTCGAGGCGGCGCAATATAGTCGGCGTCTGAGCCATCCCGATAGCCGGGTTGAGGCGCTGCGGTGGATCGAGGCCAAGGTGCCGCCAGGTGTGCCGGTCGCAGCAGAGCTAAAGCCCGTCCCGGGAGCGGGAGCTAGCCGCTGGACCGAGGTTCACTACCTGCCCGAGCATGACCTTGCCTGGTACCGCGCTCAGGGCTATGGCTATCTTGTCGCCTCCTCCGACACGTGGCGGCAGCTGGCAATCCCCGTGGAGTATCGAGCCCTGAGCACCCAGGATCCGATCGTCGAGTTTCCGGGTGCTGCGGCTGGCCGCCTAGGGCCACGGATCGTCGTTTATTCGACCGACGTCACCAGCGATGCTGCATCGGTACAGCCCGAACAGGTGATTAAGATTGGAGGAGCCCGCCTCGGGGGTATGACGCTGGGCGTTCCGCATGCCGAGGAGCCGCACGTCGGTATCAATCCTCAGGCGCACTTCCAGCCGGGCGACATCGTTGGTCTACGAACCTTCTGGGAAGTTGAGCAGCCGTTTGACGTCGACTATTTTATCTTTGTCCATGTGCTTGACAGCGGGGGCAATCGCGTGGCGCAGCGCGACACACCGCCATGGCAGGGACGCTTTCCAACCTCGTCGTGGCAGCCGGGCACGCTGGTTGTCGACGTCAACGACCTTGCGCTGCCCACGACCCTGGCGGAAGGCACATACGAGGTTGTCGTCGGCATGTTCGACCCAGCTACAGGTGCTGGTCCGCCCGTGACAATCAATGGCGCAGCCCACGGGAGTAACGGCGTGTCAGCTGCCACCCTTATCGTCGGGGCAGGCCAGGCCCCGCGATGAAGCAAAGCAGCGCGACCTTGTCGCTTCCATCGGCCCTAGGCGACGTCCGACGTCGGCTCCCGACGCTTACGCTGCGCGTTGTCGGTGCCCTACTGCTCTTTGTCCTGCTGTATCAAATTCCAGCGCGCCATGTCGTGCACGTTGGTCTCAACGATGCGGCGTATGTGCAGGGTTTCAGTGATCCCGTCAACCGCTGGGGCGTGGTGGACGACAGCTCGCAGGCGACGACGCCCTTGCGCTGGACGACGGATCGTTCCTATCTCGTCTTTCCACAGATTGGCCTGCCGGCGGAGGCAACGATCCGCTGGCGCGATCCGGCTGCGACCGGCGATACCCCGACGACCGTCCGCGTTCTGCTCAATGGGCGGGAGGTGCTTGGTGCATTTCAGGTGAGCGACGTTTGGGCAACACAGTCGTTCGCCATCGAAAGCGGCTTGCTCAAGCCTAACGATGTGTTTCTGGAGCTCCGCCTCGAGCCGTCCGAAAGCGAAGGCGGCCCCGTACGTGGTGTACAGGTTGACCAAGCCTCGTTGCGGACCGCTAGCTGGCCGATCATGCCCTATCCGGCACAGCTCGTCTATGGCGTCCTAGCGGTCGGATTTGGGGCGGCGCTTGTGCGTGGGCGGCGCCAGCAGCTTGCCGTCACATTGGTGATTGCCCTCGCGTTTTTGCTGCTGTATCGGCTGTCGGTCACGCCCTACCCGTTCCGCTCGCTGCTGCCGCTGCTTGCGATGGCGCTCGCAACTGCGGCCGGCGTCAGCCTTCTGCCGCGTCTGGCACCACTTGCTCGAGGATATCTATGGCTGCCGCTGGTGCTCGGCATCGTGGCCTGGCTCGGGTGGCTGCTTATGACGGCGCAACGGCATGTCGCGCTCTCGCTGCCGGGCGTGGAACGTGATTTTCCCGTCTTCGCCACGCGTGCGACCTCCCTATTTTGCGAAGGGCAAGCTGCCAGTGGTGCCGCTCCCTGCGTGCTGCGCGCCGATGGCTTTTATCAGCTCGGGTATCCGTTCCTGCTGTGGCTGGCCAAGCCGTTGACCCATGGAGATGCATTCGCTGCGGGGCGGTTGATTGCCGCGCTCTGCGCCGCACTGCTGCTTTTGGCGACGGCTGGGCTTGCTTGGCGCATCGACTGGGCGGCGCGCGCCGGGACAGCGCCCGTTGCGGTGGCGATCCTGGCGCTGAGCCCGCTCACCGTGCAGTACGGCCTGTACGTCGGTACCGACATGCCGTTTGCAGCGGCATGGGCACTCGGCCTCGTAGCGCTGCTCGTTCCACTACGACACTCATTGGTGACGGCACTGCTTGCGGGTGGGCTGTGCGCCGCGGCATTTCTGGTCCGTCATCCGGGCCTTGTGCTCCTCCCATTTGGGTGGGCGACGCTATGGCTGCTACAGCCGCCAGAACACCCACTCGATCGTCGTCGAAGATTTGTGGTGCGGGACGTGCCGTGGGGACTGCTTGCCTCGTTCACAATTGGTTGGCTC
Organism: bacterium; assembly: GCA_016781525.1. Lineage (GTDB taxonomy): Bacteria > Chloroflexota > Chloroflexia > Chloroflexales > Kallotenuaceae > LB3-1. The sequence goes on from JADDQE010000031.1 coordinate 12,496, forward strand.
GTCGCGGCAGCACCTCAGCTGCTGGTCAACGTCGTCGATACGGGCAGGCCATTGTATAGTCAGCAGGCCAAAAACATTTGGCTCGCCGTTTATGGCAATACTGATTACAGCGGGCGCTGGGACGAGGCCTCCAATGACGTGGGCCTGCGTGACATCGTTCTGGCAGACCCATGGCGTTTCTTCGGGAATTGGGGCCGCAACCTTGTCGCTTTTATCGCATCGGGTGCCGAGGACACTCGCGAGTTTGGCCGTGCGCTTGGGCTTCGGCTGCTTGCGGTTCCCGCAAATTGGCTCGCACCAGTCGGGCTGGGGCTGTGGGTGTGGCGTGGCGATCGGCGCGCTCGGCTCATGGCGACGGCGACAGGGCTGTATGTGGTCGGCGTGAGTGTGGGCTTTGTTCTGCCGCGTTTCTTTTTGCCGGTCGCGCCGATTTTTGCGATCGCTGCGACCGTGCCTGTGGTACTGCTGGCGGAACATGCGGCGCGGCGTTGGCCTAGGCTGAGCAGTGCACAATGGCTCGTGCTGGCTGGTGTTGCCCTTGTCGCAGTGATGGCGGATGGCCCGCGAATTGGTGCTAGGTATGTGCTTGATCGGCAGAATCCGCCTGCTGGCTCGGAGGCGTCGTCGACAGGCTCGCGCCCGCTCCACCAACTGGGCTCGCAGCCGTAGCTGCACTCGCTTATGATGATTTAGGAATGAGATTTCGACACTTCTTAAAGCAGCATCGTCTCCTGATTGCGCTGACGCTGGTCGCGCTGGCGCTGCGGGTTTGGTACTTGACGACCAATCCGTTGTGGCCGCAGTACTCCAACGCCGACGACGGCGATTACTACCAGCGCGCGCTGCGCTTCGCCGTCACCGGCCAGTATATTGACGATGCGTGGCTGATTCGTCCGCCATTTCATGTCTGGGTCTTTGCCGCGTGGCTTAAGCTCGGCCTGCTCTTGGAGCAGCCTCCAGCCTTCGGGGTGCGACTGATCCAAGGCTTTCAGGTCCTGCTTGGCACAGTGATGGTGCCGCTCTGCTACGCGCTCGCCGCGCGGCTCTTTAATCGTACAGCCGGCGTCTTCTTCGCCGGCTTCTGGGCGATCTGGTTTTCGTTTGTTGAGCTTCCGGCGACGCTCTTCTCCGAGCCAAGCTACCTGTTTCTCTTCACGCTGCACCTGCTGCTGCTGCTGCGCTTCGATGATACGGGGCGACGAAGAGACCTCGTCTTATCTGGCGTTGTCCTTGGCCTCGCCGCCCTGACCCGCTCGCCGGCCTTGTATGCTCTAGGGTTTGCGGTACCCTGGCTCCTGCTCCGCGCCTGGAGTGCAGGGGAAACAGCGCGCTCCACTTGGCGCGATCGGACTGCTCGAGCCGTGCGAGGAACCCTCGGGCCCTTCCTGATTCTGGCGGTCTGCACGCTTGCGGTCGTGCTGCCCTGGACCGCGCGCAATTATCTTGAGTATCGCCAGCTGATCTTGGTCGACACATTGGGACCGATCAACCTTTGGCTGGATCTGGATGAGGCAAGCGTGCGCAACGCAAAAATCGATCAGCTGCGGGCGTTACCACAGGCCGAACGGCAGGCCTATGCGACGGAGCAGGTCAAGGCGATCCTGCGTGAAGATCCGCTGCGTCCGTTCCGAAACGTGTGGCCGACATTTCGCCATATCTGGAAGGCGCAGTACGTCGAAGATTATTGGGTCAAACGCAGCTTTTTTACCCGGCCGCTCCGCGAGGCTGCACCGCTCGGCCTGCTTGGGGACGTGATCTGGCTTAGCGTTACCTTAGCGGGCGTAGCCGGCGTGCTGCATCCCAGGACCGATCGGCCCTTCAAGGTGCTGCTGGGCTTATGGCTGATCTACTCCTGTGCGACCGTGCTCGTCTTTCATGTCGAGCCGCGCTATCTCCTGTCGATATGGCTGCTGCTCGGCCTATACGCCTCGTGGACCTTTAGTCTCGGCTCCCGATGGTTGAGGCAGCTTGGCTCTGGCTCACCCTGGCGCCGTTCGCTTGTGTACGCTGCGCTGGGCGGGCTCCTGCTGTTGACTATCACCTACCGTGATTATCCAGTCATTGTCACCCGCGGTATAGAGCGTGAGCGCTTTATGCTGAGCGGTAATCGGGCGTATGCTCGCGGTGATTTCGCCGCCGCGGAACAAGCGTACCGGAGAGCGCTGGAGGCCGATCCGGATTTCGTGGACACGGAGATCGCGCTTGCACTTGCGCTGGCGGCGCAAGGTCGCCAGGCACAGGCGATCGATGTGCTGACCCCACAGGGGTCACGCCGGTCGGTTCTGGTTGAAGGCTTATTGAGCCGGGCGGTGGATGACCAAGACCAGGCCCGCACTCTACTGCGAACGATTGAGGCTCAAACCGGCGAAGATACCCAGTGGTGGGTGCTGGCCCATGTTCCGGTTGAGCCACGTGATGAGCTCGTCCTTGGCGATGACGCGCTTGATCTAGGCTATATCGCCGGCTTTGCCGAGGCAGAGCGGAGTGGAGCACGGAGCTATCGTTGGCTCTCGGGTCGTGGTACCGTCGTGTTACCGTTGCAGCAACCCCTTGCTGCGGGGGATGTAGTGCAGCTTGAGCTTGCTGGGCCGATCCCCCTCGCCGGACCGGCCCAACTCCAGATCAATGCTGGACCACTATTAACATTATGGCCGGACCCCGACTGGCGGGTTTACTCATTTCCGGTTCCGCCTTCGCTGGTAGGCGAACGTGAGCTGCGGCTGGAGCTTCAAGCTCCGTTTCACCTGCCCATGGCTGACGACCCGGCGAGCAGCGACGCGCGTGCGCTGAGTATTATGCTGCACCGGGCCGGAGTCCAACGATGCCACTGCTTGCCGTCCGCAGCTCGCTGAGCGTGGGCGCAACGATTGCACGTGCGATGGCGTTATGATTGATGGTCGTGCTCGAAGTCGCCAAAAAGACGTTTTTCGGCTAATCTAGTGCGTGCATTATGAAGGAGTGACACTATGACTGTATTGGTAACAGGTGGTGCGGGATATATAGGCTCACATACCGTACGGCTGCTGCGTGAGCGTGATTACCCGGTAGTCGTGCTGGATAACCTGGAGAGTGGTAATCGTGCTGCGACCGGGGACGTTCCGCTGGTCGTCGGCGATATTGGCGACGAAGCGCTGCTCACGCGGGTCTTCGTCGAGCACAACGTCAACGCCGTGATCCACTTCGCAGCCTACAAAGCACCCGGCGAGTCGATGGAGCAGCCGGAGCGCTACTTCGACAACAATGTCTGCTCCACCAACCGGCTGCTGCGGGCGATGCAGCGCTCAAATGTTAAGCACTTCGTCTTTTCGTCGTCGTGCTCGGTGTATGGCACACCGCAGCAGCTTCCGGTTAGCGAAACCAACGCGCTTCATCCCGAAAGCCCGTATGCCGAAAGCAAGCTTATGGTCGAGCAGATGCTCAAGTGGTACGACGTCTGCCACCAGCTGCGCTATGTTAGCTTGCGTTACTTCAACGCCGCGGGCGCGGCGCCCGACGGCAAGATCGGCGAAGATTGGAAGGTGACGCTTAACCTCATCCCACTGGTGATGAAAGCGGCTCTCGGCAAGGCCTCGGTCGTCAAAGTTTTCGGCACTGATTATCCAACGCGAGATGGAACGGCGGTTCGCGACTATATCCATGTCATGGATCTCGCCGATGCCCATATTCGGGCCCTCGAGTACCTGCGCGAACACGAGCAGTCTCAAATCTTTAACCTGGGGACGGGCCAGGGATCCACAGTCCAGGAGATTGTCGATTCAACGCGGCGTATCAGCGGCGTTGATCTTCCTGTCGAGTACACGGGACGCCGTCCCGGCGACCCCGTAGCAATCTACGCCGACAACACAAAGGCACGTGAGCTCTTGGGCTGGCAGCCTCAATATAGTCTTGAAGAAATTATCCAGAGTGCTTGGCAGTGGCACTCGACCTATCCTGAGGGCTACGGCGACTAGTCGTATCTGCTTCGGCTGCATGCCCATCGATCTATCAGGCGCCGTGTAGGGCTACGCGGTGCCTGATGGCGTCAGTCGGCAGCTCTTTCCGCTCTAAGCAGGCGATGCTAGCCGAGGTGCGAACAGCCCTACAACCTGGATGGTGTAGGAAGCGTGAATTAAGCGAGACGAGAGGCTCCGCCAAGGGCCGGACGCCCGCGCGATATGATAACTTCTGATACCTCGGGTTTTCGTTGGACATCTCGGTGTAGGTAGGCAATGGATTGCCCAACCGACGTCACAAAGCCCACGAACTTATACCGGACGGCACTATGCTACATCAGTTAACAATTGCGTTCATTGGGGCAGGCATGATGGGCGAGGCGATGATCGCTGGATTGCTCAAAGAGCAGCTTGTTCCGGCGGAGCAGATCATTGCCACGGGACCTCGCGCGGAGCGCCGGGACGCCCTGCGTACAAAATACGGGATTCGCGTCACGGACGATAACCGCCAAGCGGCCCACGACGCCGACGTAGTGGTCTTCGCGCTCAAGCCTCAAACCTTGCCTAAGGTGCTTCCGACGCTGCGCGGCGCGCTACAGCCACAGAATTTGGTTATCTCCGTCATCGCGGGTGCGACGATCCCGACCTTTCGTGATACGCTCAGCCACGCCGCGATCGTCCGCTCGATGCCGAACACGCCCGCGCAGATTGCCGAGGGCATGACGGTTTGGACGGCGACTGAGGCTGTGACCGAGCGGCAGCGCGAGATGACCGCGACCATCCTAGGCGCGCTCGGTAAAGAGCACTACGTTGCGGATGAAAAGTACTTGGATATGGCTACCGCACTCTCCGGTACCGGCCCGGCCTACTGCTTTCTCTTGCTCGAGGCGTTGGTCGATGCGGGCGTGCACTTGGGCTTCCCGCGCCGCGTCGCGGAAGATCTCGTACTGCAGACAATGTACGGCTCGGTGCTCTTCGCCCAGCAGTCGGGGCTGCACCTCGCCGAGCTGCGCAACATGGTGACCTCGCCGGGTGGGACGTCCGCCGAGGCGTTACACGCACTTGAGCGAGGCGGCCTGCGTACGGTTATGTCGGACGGAGTTTGGGCAGCTTATCGACGTGCCCAGGAGCTAGGAAAGAAGTGATGCCTGTTGGTGCGACGTCCGCTCGGCGGAGGACTTGGGCGCTCCAGCAGGCCGCTAAAAGCGGAGGGGAATGCAGTGAACCGATTCAATCGCCCGCGGTTGATTACATTCGAAGATCCGGCCTACCTTCGGCATGTCGAGGCGATGAAGCTGCAGCGCGCCAACCAACGAGCGATCAGGCCGCCGTCACAGCGCGATCTCTTCGGCGGCGAGGTGGAGACGCTGCTGCGCGCAGCGCTGGCCCAACGCTTTCAAGTGTCTGAGCGCCGTATTGTCGAGTACGAAGAGCGTAGGGGGCGGAACTGGCAGCGCAAATATCGCGAGCTGGATGCTGCAATTGTCGAGGGACAGGCACGCGTCCATGTCTTCGAGATCAAGGCAAGCCGGCGGGCGGCCGCCCTCCATCGTGCCTTACGGCAGCTGCGTGAAACGCAGTCGATCCTTAAGCTGGCCTTTCCCACGGTCTGTCTCACGGTGATTGTTGTCGATACGGGAATGCTGACCTTCCAAGAGCGCGCTGAGCTGGCCGGAGATGCTGACGCGCCAGCGTACCTCCCACAGACGTTGGAGGAGGCGCTTGCCGAACACCCCGATGTTCGCCGGGTGACGGCGCTAAACGAGCTTACGGCCTTTCCTGCCGATGTGGAGCTTGTGGTGTTGAGTCTCGACGAGATGATCCAGCTCGCCGATGGCAAGCCGCTCTCACTCGACTGGGACAACGACGAGGCCGAGGAGCCGGCCGAGGAGCCGGCTCGTCCCAGCACTCCCTTGTATTCCAGCATCGAGGACGAAGTGGAGGAAAGTCCGTTTGCGGCAGCCCTCCGCCGGGCATCCACCGACAAGCCGAAGCGCTAGGCTACGTCACCGCGCGGCCTTACCTCCGTACTAGCCCTGCAGAACTTACGTGTGAGCGAAATTCAAGTAAGGCAGCCCACGGATCGACAAAATCCGTGGGCTGCCCTCCTCAGCGCGTATCCGCAGCCAGTCGCTGCTTCAACTCGGCTTAGTAGTTGTTGCGAGTATCACGGTCGCCAGCGTCACCGCTGCGATCCGTGTCGAGCCCCGTGTTGCGCTCCACGGCGTTGTTCGCGTTGCCGAGCGTGCGCTCACCAAAGCCCTCGTTCGACGTCGTTCCGGTCGTGCCGCCAACCTGCTGCACATCGACGTCCGTGCGGCGCAGGGTATCCTGCACCGTCTCGGTCCGCTCTTCGACCGTTTTCTTGACGTGTACTTCCTCGACGACGCGTGTCTGCTTGTCGACGACAACCTCCTCGTCGCGCTCACGCACCTCAAAGGTACCTTCCTGGAAGGTGGCGCCGTCGACGTCGGAGACCGGGCGATTCACCGGGGTGCGAACCACGTCAACCGACTCATCGCGGACAGTGACCTGCTCGTTGACCGGAACTTCCTCGATCCGCGTGTTTACGCGCACGCCGCCCGTCTCGACCTCACGCTTCCCAACGCGCAGCTCTTCCTCGACGATCGGTACCTTGATTTCGCCACCCTGGTCGATGTTGGTGTTGAAACCCGTCGCGCCAGTTGTGCTGGTGGTGTTATAGCCCGTCGTCCCCATCGTGCCGTAGTCAGTCGTGCTGCCCATTGCCGTCGCTGATGTCCCGCCGGTACCGGCGGTCGTGTGATCGTGGCCATGGCTGCGGTCGTGCTCGTCATCCGTCGCCTCAGCGCCAGCCGCGTCACCCGCCGCGCCGACGCCGCCGCCCGTGACCGCACCGGCGACGCCGCCGATCACGGTACCAACTGGCCCACCCGCCGAGCCAATTGCGGCACCTGTGGCTGCACCTGCAAGGCCACCACCGGCAGTGCCAACCTTGCTGCTGTCAGCGTAGTCGTCGCGTCCGATCGAGGTGTCGGCGTCACCGCTTGAGCTGCGGTCGGCATCATTGAAGGAGGTCGTGCTTGCGGTGGTGGCGGTGGTGCCGGAGTATGGCTCGGCATTCTCGTCAAAGCGCGAGAAGCCCTCCGTACGATATTCCTCGCCACGCTGATCGATGTCAACCACGTTGTGCTGGTCCATGATATCGGCCGCGCGATCGGCATCGGTGTCACTCGTTGCCTGAACAGTAATTAGCGCACCGCCGCGGCGGACGCCCTCGGCATAAACGTTTGCGTGCTCCTCGGGAATGCCGGCGCCGACCAGCGCACCGACTAGGCCACCAGCAGCCGCTCCGATACCCGCGCCAAGCGCCGTCGAGCCAAGGGCTGTTGCCAGCGTGCCAGCTGCAACAACCGGGCCGATGCCCGGGATCGCCAGCGCGCCGAGCCCGACCAGCAGGCCGGTCAAACCGCCGAGAACAGCGCCGCCCGCCGCGCCAAAGCCAGCGCCTTCTTCCGCTTCGGTGCCGGTATCACCGCGTCCGGTCGTGTCGTTGTCGCCGTAGTCGTTACGGCTGTTGTTGCCGACAAAGCTAATGTCGCTGCCGCTGAACCCGGCATCCCTGAGCTCCTGCAATGCAGCCTGTGCATCGCTTGCATTGTCGAACAGTCCTACCACATTCTTCAAGGCCATATTCTTCTTTCCTCCCATACGTGCTAAGGTGTTAGCAAGAGGCTGGGGGACTCCTCTCCTCTTCCCTTGCTCCAGAACCTCGGCAACCATGAGGCAAGTGACGTGCCATCACGAAAATGCCCCTCTCAGAGCCATCACCGGAGGGTCTACGAGCTTGCCGGACGCTCTCCAATGCGCTCGACGTGCACCTGCTCTTCACGGAGCACGACGCGCGCCTCTTCAGTCTCCTCTACGCGACGCTTGGTGATCCGTAGCTCCTCCTTGAGTACCAGTCGCTTCTCGACGACCAGCATTTCTTCCACCACCGGAATGATCAGCGTATCGCCTTCTTCACGAACCTCGGGTGCCACGTCGACCACGCGGCCGATCGCAATGCGCTCGACGTCGACCTGCTCATGGTAGACCGGCTGCTGGATCACTTCTTCGCGCTCGTTGACGGTCTTATGGACCCGGACCCCGCCGCCTTCGACCTCACGCGTCCGCACGATTGCTTCTTCCTGAACCACCGGAATACGCACCTCTTCGCCGGGTCCGATCTCCATCGCATACGGGGCCTGCGCAATCGAGCCGGTCGAGCCGCCGGTGGTCATGGTGTGCTCTTGGGACAACTCGTCGGTCGCCAAAACCTGGGTCTGTCCTACGTCGAAGCTACTACCTCCGGCCACCCCGCTCTGCTCGCCGCCTTGATTAACACGCACAACTCCACCATCCACGGTGTACATGTGTGGTGCTAGGGTCAGCATCTCCGCGCCATCCGTGCGAACGAGTATGCGCGCCGGTTCAGCTACGGCGTCACGCAGAATGGTGTCTACAACTCCAAGTCGTCCGTTCACACCCTCGACTGGCATACCTACATAGACGTCATCCATTCGTCACCTCCATCTTCTATCCCACGGTTGGAGCAACCGACGTGCCAGTGCCTTCGTCCATCACCGCGACGCGCGGCTGGCCGATGGTCACGCCCGCCGTCCGGCACCCGGCTCGGTCGGCATGCGTCCAAATCTGGCCACGCACCTTCCAACGTGTGTTTTCGGGCGGGTAGCCAGGTTATGTTTGTCGTGCTACACTGGAGGCCACACACTCCTGTATCGTTTAAGCCATTCGATCATGCGTCTCGGATTGCCAACTCGAATTCTCGGCCGGCGCGGCCTCCGCGCTTACGATACGCGCCGACCTACCAGCGCCCCGCATCTAAGCGTGAGCTTGGCGCACCTTCGTGATGTCTTCGCGTATCTTGCCGCCATCGACGTAACGTTTTACCGTCTAGCGTCGGACCTCGCTCCCTTCGCTACGCACCCTGAGCTGCCGGATTTTCACGACCAGCTCGACCAGTGTGCCGCCGAGCTTGATTCGGTCGGCGCGCTCGCGCGAAAACAAGGCATCCGCCTTACCTTTCACGCCCCGCTACATGTCCAGCTTGGATCGGCAGAAAGTGCGGTTGCCCAGCGCTCGCGCGCGGAGCTTGAATTACTGACGGCACTACTGGACGGTATGGGCTTGGACGAGGACTGCGTGATTGTAGTCCATGTCGGCGGCATGGGGGCCGCTCCCGATAGTGCCATCAGCCGCTGGACGGCGGCATTCGATCGTCTGCCCGACACGGTGCGGCGCCGGCTGGCTCTGGAGCACGAGGATGACGGCGCGTCATTGGGTGTCGTTCTTCGGATACACGCGGCTTGTGGTGTGCCGCTTGTTTTCGATTACCTGCATTACCGCCTGAACAATCCCGAGCGCTGGAGCCTTCCTGAAGCAATGGCGGTTGCATTAGCGACATGGCCCTATGGGCGAACTCCAAAGATGCACTTCTCGTCACCACGTACAGAGCTACGCGCCGTGGAGCGCAACGACCCCGAGACGGGGCGGCGGCGCTGGTCCCTGACGGCACCGCGGCCTGGTCATCATGCCGACTTCCTAAACCCGTGGGAGTTCGGCGGATTTGCCGAAGCGGCCCCAGGAGTACGCGATTTCGACGTCATGCTGGAGGCCAAAGCCTCGGATCTTGCACTGCTTCGGCTACGTGGTGATTTGGAGCGGTATATGCCAGAGGTTGCGGCCTGGATCCCAAGCCGGTCTCGTCCCTCAGAGGTGCTGGAATGACGAGCTTGACGCCCGCCCTGGTTGTCGTCGTCAACAATCAACGCGACTGGCAGCGGGTCTGTGACGAGGGTTGGTACCGCATCCCGCTTAAGCACGCGCCGTATCCCGTTGCTGCCGAATACCTCGCCTTCTATTTTACGCGTCGTGTCGGGGTGCATGCTTGGCAGGTGCCATGCTATGCTCCTGTGCGCCGCTATACGCTGCTGCAGCGGCGGGGTCTCTTGCCTGATGAGGCAGACCATCCGCGAGCCGACGATTGGTATTACAAGGTAGAGCTCGGGGCAACTGAGCAGCTACCAACGCCAATCACGAGCCGTCAGCTGCGCCGCATCAGCTTTATTCCTACCACGCTGGAGCGGATCCACTCTGCGGACGACGTGGCTGAGCTCTGGCAGACCGATGAAGAGCGATCGGTCCTATGGCAGCATTTTCCGAATTTAGCGCTGAAGACAACCAAGCGGCTGTCGATTGAGGAGAGGGGCGTGCGTTACCAGCCTCTGCGCGAGCCGCGTGGATTGCATGGCTCGTTTTGGTGGGGATAAAGGGTCAAGCCGTACTCTCACTTCACATGGAAGAGTAAGTCATCACGGCTCCAAAATCCGTTTCGTGCCGAATGGCTTCTCTGCACGCGGCCGAAGCGCCATCCGGCAATGCTGGTGCAAGCAGTCGGGAACGATCATCTGCTGCCTTCGTGCATTGCGCCTCTGCGAACAGAAGCGGATGCTCGTTGAACTTGGATCGAACGCTGTCATCCCCCTTCAACGAGCATCCGCTGTTTTCCCGCGTTTCAAGCCCTAACAGGGTGACACGGCGCTTTAGAAGTACCCTAGCTCGGCCTTGGCATCCTCACTCATCAGCGACGGATTCCAAAAAGGTGTCCATACTAGGTTAATCTTGGTCTCTTCCAGCTGTGGATGGACATCGCGGAGCGACATTACTTCCTTCTGGGCGCTCTCGATAATCATCGGCCCTGCGGGACAGGCCGGCGTCGTCAATGTCATGTCGATGTTAACCTGCTTGCCTTCGCCTGCGACATCGACGTTATACACCAGACCAAGATCGACGATGTTGAGCCCGATCTCGGGATCATATACGTTTCTCAGGGCTGCTCGTACCATATCTTCATTTAGCATCACACTGTCCTCCATCATTCACTCTGGTGTAGTGTACCACCTCGCGCCCACAGCTATAGGTCGCCCTTGGGTACAATAATCGTGAGTCGATCATCATCCTGAAGCGGCGTGTCTAGGCCTTCCAGGGTCCGAATGTCTTTGCCATTGCGATATAGCCCGTAGCCCGGGCCAGGGTAGGCTAGATCGTCCGGAAGCTGCCGGTCGAGATCGGGGTAGCGCTCAAAAAGCTTCGTCAACGCGTCATCTACTGTGGCGGCTTCCAGGAACACGCGCTCGTTGTACGCAGCGTATGGCCGCAGGGCATTCGGCAATATCACAATGATCGACATAGCTTTCCTTTATATGGTGTGTGGCGTCGAGCTATCCGACTGGAGCTCTGAGCTGGCCAGCTCCTTGGTGGCCAGCCGCTTTATATACGCCAGGATTGTATGAACGCCCTGCAGTCGTCGCGGGGAGAGCACATCCTGAAGGCCCATCTCTTGGTAGAAATCGCCTGGTATCTGCAAAATTTGCTCGGGCGTCGCGCCACGCACCCCCTCCTCGAGCAATGCAGCATAGCCGCGTACGGTCGGCGACTCCGGCGGCACGTCGAAGTGGAAGACGAGCTTGCGATCGCGATTTTCGGCGACTACAAAGACTGGCGTCATGCACTCGTGAACTTGATCCATCGCATCCCGCCGATCCCGAAGCCAATCCGGCAATGGCGGCAGCTTTCGCGCGTACTCAAGTAGCAGCTCAAGCTTCTCCGAGCCCTCGGCCAGCTGGAAATCCTCGACGATCTCGCCGAGACGCGGTGGTAGGGCAGATTCAGCTGTCATTTGTATCTCCTCCTCCGTGGTCCGCTCTGCCCATACTGGCAGATGTCATCACCACAGTGGGTATTTGCATGAACGTCGCTCGTCCCGGTGGTGTACCGTGCTTGAGCATTAACCGTATTGTAGCAGACCCGCTGCGTAAACGAAAAAAGGACAGGAGCCGTAAGCTCCCGTCCTTCGGTCGCGCACATCGTGCTAGCTACTTCTCGATTGGCAGGCCAACGCCGTTGCCCCACTCGGTCCACGAGCCGTCATAGTTGCGGACCTTGTCGTAGCCGAGAAGATACGTGAGCACAAACCAGGTGTGCGACGAGCGCTCGCCGATCCGGCAGTAGGCGATCACATCCTTATCAGGTGTGATACCCTTTGTGCCGTAAATCTGCTCCAGCTCCTCGCGCGACTTGAACGTGCTGTCTTCTCGGACTGCGGTTGCCCATGGAATGTTCTGCGCCCCTGGGATGTGGCCGCCGCGCAGGGCACCTTCCTGCGGGTACTCGGGCATGTGCAGCTTCTTGCCGGTGTACTCGTCGTTTGACCGCACGTCGACCAAGGCGACGTTTTGTTGCTTGAGGGCTTGGAGTACCTCGTCGCGGAAAGCCCGAATTTCGTGGTCGGACCGCTCCTGGGCCGTGTACTGTGTCGGCGGGTACTGCGGGACGTCGGTCGATAGCTCGCGACCCTCGTCGATCCATTTCTTGCGGCCGCCATTCATAATCTTGGCGTTCGTATGACCGAAGAGTTGGAAGACCCAGAAGGCGTATGTCGCCCACCAGTTGTTTTTGTCACCGTAGAAGACAACTGTGGTGTCATTACTGATGCCCTTCTGGCTCATCAGCTGTTCGAACCGCTCCTTGTCGAGGTAGTCACGCACCAGCGGGTCGTTGAGGTCGCTCACCCAGTCGATTTTGACCGCACCCGGAATATGGCCGAGGTCATACAGCAGCACGTCTTCGTTGCTCTCGACCAACCGCACGTTGGGGTCGTTCAGATGTTCCGCGACCCAGTCGGTCTCGACCAGGACATCAGGCCGTGCGTACTCTTGATTGGACTGCGTCATACATCCTCCGTTATAAGCAATCAGCGACCGGCTGTCGGCGTTGTACGTCCCAGTCTTAGGACGCCCCGAGAGCTGATTGTTGACCGCTGCTAGCTAACAGCTACTTGTACCTCATTGCCCACAATCTGAACCGCATACGTAGCGACAGGAGTGACCGCCGGCAATGTTCGTGGTCGTCCGCTCTCCAGGCTGAAAATCGAGCCGTGGAGTGGGCACTCGATCGTACACTCGTCGGCGTCCACTTCGCCGTCCGCCATCTCGGCATAGGCGTGGCTACAGACGTTATTGATCGCGTAAAACTGGCCATCGCAATTTACAACGGCGATGAACTCTTTCCCAATCGTGAATGCTTTAGCGGAGCCAGGAGGGATATCAGACACGCTGGCAACGGTCACATAGCTTGCCATGCAAAAACCCCTGTTTGTCGCTTAACATACTACACTATTTTATCATAGCTTCCGCAAGCCGCTGCAGCGATCGAGGAGGGATGCAGCCATGCGGGACAGTCCTGCACCCGGCAATACAAAGCGGGGCGGGAAGTTTCCTCCCCGCCCCGCCCCGTCCTGCTAAATCTAGCCGACCGACCCTTCCATTTCCATCTGAATCAGTCGGTTGAGCTCGACCGCGTACTCCATCGGCAGCTCGCGCGTGAATGGCTCCATGAAGCCAAGCACAATCATCGACAGCGCCTCAGCCTCGCTCAAGCCGCGCGACATCAAATAGAAGAGCTGGTCTTCGCCAATTTTGCCGACCGTCGCCTCGTGGGCGAGTGTCGCCTTGTCCTCTTCGATCTCGATAAATGGGATCGTATCGGAGGCCGAACGGTCGTCCAGGATCAACGCGTCGCAGACGACGTTAATCTTGGCGTTGGTTGCGCCCGGCAGCACTTTGGCTAGACCGCGATAGGTTGTGCGGCCACCATTCTTGGACACCGACTTGTTGGTGATGCGGCTGGTCGTATCCGGCGCGGCGTGCACCATCTTCGCGCCCGCGTCCTGGTGCTGGCCCTCGCCCGCGTACGCAACCGAAAGCACCTCGCCCTTGGCACCACGGCCCATCAGATACACCGAGGGGTACTTCATGGTCAGGCGCGAGCCGATGTTGCCGTCGACCCACTCCATCTGACCATGCTCATACGCCACGGCACGCTTGGTCACCAAGTTAAAGATATTGTTGGCCCAGTTCTGGATCGTCGTGTAGCGGCACTTGCCGTCTTTCTTGACGATGATCTCGACGACTGCCGAGTGCAGCGAGTTGGTGGTGTACACCGGAGCCGTGCAGCCCTCGATGTAGTGTACCTCTGCGCCTTCGTCGACGATGATCAGCGTGCGCTCGAACTGGCCCATGTTCTCGGCGTTGATGCGGAAATAGGCCTGCAGCGGAATATCGACCTTGACGCCCTTCGGTACGTACACAAACGAGCCGCCCGACCATACCGCGGTATTCAGCGCTGCGAACTTGTTGTCCGCCGACGGGATAATCGTGCCGAAGTATTCCTTAACAATCTCCGGATACTCCCTGAGCGCCGAGTCCATGTCGAGGAAGACCACGCCGATCTTTTCCCACTCTTCCCGCAGCGAGTGGTAGACCGACTCGCTTTCGTACTGGGCGCCGACGCCCGCGAGGAACTTCTGCTCCGCCTCGGGAATGCCAAGCTTCTCAAAGGTGTTGCGAATGTTCTCGGGAACGTCGTCCCACGACTTCTGCGACTTTTCGCCAGGCCGGACGTAGTAGTGGATGTCGTTGAAGTCGAGCTCGGCAAGCTCCGCGTTCGCCCACATGCCCTGGAGCGGCATCGGCTTCTTATTGAAAATGTCGAGCGCTTTGAGCCGCCGCTTCAGCATCCACTCAGGCTCATTCTTCATCCGCGAAATCTCGCGAACGATCTCCTCGCTGAGGCCCTTCGACGACTTAAACGTGTAGTTCTCCTCGTCGCGGAAGCCATACTTCGAATAATCAAACTCTAGTTCTTGCTTGGGAGCGGTGGTCATCGCTCAACTCCTTATATCGGTTGCCGCAGGACTGCAGCAAAGCCTATTCCTCAACCTCACTGTGCCGCTGAGCGCACAATGCTTTTAACTCAGCTCGTCGTCGTCAAGCTCTTCGTCGGTTAGCCCGTAGACGCCAGCTTTGATCGCCTTCAGCCCTAGCAGCGCACATTTGAGCCGTGTATAGCCGACGGGTATACCCAGCAGCTCGAGTACGGCATCTTTCCCAATCGCGCGCACCTCGGCTACCGACTTGCCCTTGATTTCCTCGGTCAGCATCGACGCCGCCGCTTGACTAATCGCGCAGCCACGACCGGTAAAACGCACATCCGTGACGACTTCATCCTCGATCAGCAGGTCGACGTGCAGCTTATCGCCACACAGCGGATTGAGCTCCTCACGGCTGACCGTTGGCTGCCCGAGCCGCCCGCTGTTACGCGGATGCTTTGAGTGGTCCAGAATGTTCTGCTGGTAAAAATCGTCCATATGGTTGGCGTCAGGTTTCAGGCGACTGGTACTAGGTAGCTTGAAAACGTGCGATTTTTCTGCCTGGAACACTTACGCTGTACATCAAATTGTACTAAATATTATACCAAGTCTTTGCCATTCCGATGCTTCAATTTTGGCTCATTCCTGACGCCTGAAGCCAGACACCTGAAGCCTAATGGCTACCTGAAAATCTCTTTACACTTTTCGAGCCCCGATACCAGTTGATCGATTTCGGCTTGAGTCGTGTACAGATAGAACGAGGCCCGTGCCGTGGCGGGCGCGTTGAAAATTTCCATTAAAGGCTGACAGCAGTGATGCCCTGCGCGCACCGCAACCCCATGCCTGTCGAGCACCGCGGCTACGTCGTGGGGATGCACATCGTCGAGATTGAACGAGATGACGCCGCCGCGCTCGGCCACCGGCGGCCCATAGAGCGTTAGCCCGTCGATCCCTGCCAGTTGTTCAAGCGCGTACGTGGTGAGCTGCTGCTCGGCCGCGTGGATCGCGTCCATCCCGACGGCGCTGAGGTAGTCGACCGCACAGCCGAGCCCGATTGCCTCCGCAATTGCCGGGGTTCCTGCTTCAAACTTATGCGGCAGGTCGTTCCACGTGCTGCGCCGCAGGCCTACTTGCCTGATCATCGAGCCACCGGCAAGGAATGGCGGCATCGCCTGCAAGATTTCTTTTCGACCCCAGAGCACGCCAATGCCGGTGGGCCCGCACATCTTGTGTCCCGAAAACGCTAGAAAATCAATGTCGAGATCGCGCACGTCGACTGCGAAATGGGGAACGCTTTGCGCTCCGTCCACCAGCACCAGGGCGCCAACCTTTTTCGCCTCGACGGTGATTGCCTTGACCGGATTGATCGTACCCAGCACGTTCGACATCTGCGTCACTGCTACGAGCTTGGTCTGCTCGCTGAGTAGCCGCGGCAGCTCGTCGAGCGCAAGCCGACCGCTGCCGTCGATGGGCATAAAGTCAAGCTCGGCACCGGTTGCGTCGGCAATGATCTGCCACGGTACTAGATTGGAGTGGTGCTCCATCTCGGTGACCAGAATTCGGTCGCCGTGCTTCAGGTTGGACCGTCCCCACGCGTTCGCCACCAAGTTAATGCTCTCGGTGGTGTTGCGTGTAAAGATGATCTCACGCGCGCTCTTCGCGCCAATAAAGCGGGCAACCTTGGACCTGGCCTGCTCCATTGCCTCAGTCGCCTGCTCGGAAAGCTGATACACCCCCCGATGAACATTGGCGTTGTAGCGCCGGTAATAGCGGTCCATCGCCTCGATTACCACAGCCGGCTTTTGTGAGGACGCTGTGCTGTCGAGATACGCCAGCGGGTAACCGTTGACCTGCTGCTGCAAGATCGGAAAGTCGGCCCGAATCCGCTCGATATCAAGTTGTGGGGCGATCGTTTGGGTCATACGGCTAGAACCAAGAACAGAGAACAAAGAACACGGGAAAAGCTACCCTCTGGTTCTTTGTTCTTTGCCTTGTGATAGTCCTCTTTTACATTTTAGCTTGGATCAGCTCCAGCACGCGCTCCTGAACGTCATCCAGCGGGATGCGCTCCACTACGGCGCTAAAGAAGCCAAGCACAATCATCTGCGTCGCGACCTCACGGCTAAGACCGCGCGCCATGAGATAGAAGAGCTGCTCCTCGTCGATCTGGCCGCTGGTCGAGCCATGGCCAGCCTTAACCTCGTTGGCGTCGATCTCCAACCCTGGGATCGAGTCCGAACGCGCCTTGTCTGAAAGGTGCAGCGCGGCGTCGCGAAGATCCGAGTTCGTGCCTTGAGCACCCTTTTCGATATCGATCATGCCGTCGAAGACAACATACGCCGTATCGGCAACCGCACTCCGCCAGTCGATCTGGGCCTCTGTGCTAAGCCCGATGTGCTTAACTGTTGGCGCCCACAGCAGCTGTTGCGTTCCGGTGCCAAAGGTGAAGCCATACCATTCAAGCCCGGAGCCATTGCCCTCAAGCGCTGCTTCCATGTCCATGTGCTGGACATTGGCGCCTACCGCTCCCACTAGCCACCACACGCGCGCGTCTCGGCCGACAACGGCGCGCTGCGCCCCGAGCTGGTAGGCGTTCCGCCCCAGCGTCTGGAGGCTAATGAAACGAATCTCGGCACCGTCATTGGAAAAGAGCTCGGCCACCGGTACAACTGCGCCGTAGCTCTCCAGATCGTCGGAGCGAAATTCTTCCACGACTGTCACCCGGCTATTCGCCTCGGCAACAATCAGCGTGCGCGGAAAAATGACGTGGTCGCCGGCCGGCAGCTGATAGCGTACCCGGATCGGCTCTGCCAGCTCGACGTTGCGTGGCACGTGAATCACGATGCCATCCTGCGCCAAGGCGGCGTTATACGCGACAAAGGTGTTATGGTCGCTCTTCACGGCCGTCCCAAAGTAGCGCACCACGAGGTCCGCGCGTTGCTCCAAAGCCGTCTGAAAATCGGCGATGTACACACCCTGCTCAGCAGCCGACGCTTCGATCTCAACCGAGCCATAGACGGGCCGAAGGCCGTCTAGCGTGAAGTCCTTTAGGTCGGTGCGCCGCCACACCGGCAAGGGCAGCTGCTGGGCTGTCGCCAGCGAAGTGCGCCGCTGCTCACGAATCGCGTCTGCTTCCAGCGCCTCGGCCGTGAGCCCGCGGATCGACGGCAATGTTTGAAGGCCGCTCTTAGCTGACATTGCCGAACACCTCTTCACGGATCCAGTCGTAGCCCTTATCTTCGAGCTCAAGCGCCAGCTCAGGACCGCCCTCGCGGACGATCTTGCCGTCCATCAGAACGTGAACGACGTCGGGCTTGATGTAGTCGAGCAGCCGCTGGTAGTGCGTGATGACCAGCACGCCCATGTTCGGGTTTTGCTGCTTGACCGTGTTGACGCCATTGGCCACAATCCGCAGCGCATCGATATCGAGACCCGAGTCGGTCTCATCCAAAATCGCCACACTGGGCTGCAGCATCGCCATCTGCAGAATTTCGAGGCGCTTTTTCTCGCCGCCCGAAAAGCCTTCATTGAGGTAGCGCCGCGCAAACTCAGGCGACATATCCAGCAGCTTCATCCGCTCGTTCAGCAGCCTGCGATACTCCGCTACCGGAATTGCGGTCTGGCGCACGTCCTTGCCCTCTTCCGCGCGGTGCGCGTTGACCGCCGCGCGCAGGAAGTTGGCGACACTGACTCCCGCAACCGAGACCGGATACTGGAACGCCAAAAAGATTCCGGCCTTGGAGCGCTCGTCGGCCTCCATCTCTAAAATATTCTCGCCGTTGTAGAGCACTTCACCGTCGAGCACCTCATAGCGTGGGTGCCCTGCCAGCGTGTAGGCCAGCGTGCTCTTGCCCGAGCCGTTGGGGCCCATAATCGCATGAATCTTGCCGGCCTCAACCGTCAGATTAATCCCCTTAAGGATTTCGCGATCTTCACCTTCGATCTGCACCCGCAGGTCACGAATTTCAAGATTGCTTCCATTCCCGTTCGCCATTGTCGTCGTCCGCTCCTCTAACATATTGCTTCGCTGTGACTGATTGTAGCTTAACTTCGTGGTTCGGCCGGTTCATTCGCCTGGGCTGCCCCATGGCTGCCATGAGCCGCGTCGACCACGAATTGACAGCCTGCGTGTCCGTCTACTAGGCGGCGTGTCAGTCGAACTGGCCGCCCGAGCACGCGCTCCAGCATCTGCTGTTCGATCCCGCACACATGGCTGCTCTCCTGGGCGACGTTGTAGTAAGGACAGCTGTATCCATGTAGCGAGAGCACGTCCTGCTTTTCTACGACGGATATTGGAATGCCCTGCTGTGCAAAAGATTGCACCAGCGTCGTTAGGCGCTGCTCAAGCGCTTGTCCTGCCTCTTGTCCGCCATAATGTTCGGCTAGCCGTGCGCTAACGCCCGCTAAGATCGCTTCAAGCTCCGGCCCATTTGTTCGTGCTGCAAGCTCTTCCAGCAGCAGCTTCAGCAGAACGTCGTAGCCCTGCGGAAAGAGCGCAAGTGCCTTCGCGCTGAGCGCGTACACGTAGGTTGGACGTCCCGCACCTTGCCGGAGCGTACTCGCCTCAATGAGGCCAGCTGCTGACAGCCCCGTGAGCTGCTCACGGACCGCATTAAGACTACTAACCCCGAGCGCAGCCCGCAGCTGCTTGGTGGTCATCGGCCCGTTCTGCTGAAGCAGCCGCAAGATATCGCGGGCCGGCCCACGCTGCGCAAAGCTCAACCGCTCGTCATTTGTCGCCTTTGCCGTTCCCATCTGCGATAATTTTAACACCATAGGACACTTAAGTCAATTTACACAGCTATAACTGTTTTAATTCTTTTGGCGATGAGTAGATTGAGCGTCACCCGGGCACTTGCGAAAATCGGAAGATTGGCGCTATCCTGCTAGTATGCATTGGTAACGAGGGGTGGTTATGACGCTGCGTGATGAGATTGTCGAACTAACAAAGGAACTGATCGCGATTCCGTCCGTCTCGGAGGATCCAGGCGGGCGTGCGGCGGTGATCGATTTCATAGAGCGATACTGCAGAGATCTGCCGGGCGTCGTTCTGACGCGCCACGAGTCGCGCGGCTTTCCCTCACTGGTTGCGGGCTTCGATGAGCGGCGAGCGAAGGCGCTCGTGCTTAACGCGCACGTGGACGTGGTTCCGGCGCGGCCTGAGCAGTTCACGCCCGCGGAACGTGATGGTCGGATCTATGGACGGGGCAGCCAGGATATGAAGGGCGCTGCGGCTGTGATGCTGGTGCTGCTCAAGGAGCTAGCGCTCGCCGGTAAACAGCCTGATATCGGGTGGCAGTTCGTTACGGATGAGGAGATTGGTGGGGATGATGGCGTCGGCTACTTGCTGCACAACGGCTACACTGCTGAGTTTTTCCTTGCAGGCGAGCCGACTGACCTGACAATCGTCAATCGCGCAAAGGGCATCTTGTGGGTTACCGTCAGCCAGACCGGCAACCCAGCGCACGGTTCGCGGCCGTGGGACGGTTCCAACCCGATCGTTCCAATCGCCTCCGGCCTTGGGCGCCTTTTGGAGCGTTATCCCATCCCAGAGCAGCCGGTTTGGCGTACCACGATTACGCCGTCCGCGTTGCACAGCGGCGACGCGCACAATCGAGTACCGGTCGACGCGGAGCTCAAGCTGGATATTCGCCGCGTGCCGGATGATGATCCCGATGTGCTCCTCGGATTTGTGGGCGAGTGCTTTCCTGAGGCGGCCGTCCAGGCGGGGCATTGTGGTAGCACCTTGGCGACGGCACAGGACAACCCGCATGTGGTCAAGCTCGCGGAGGCAATCGACGCAGTCACCGGGCAGCCACACCAATTTCGCGACGAACACTTCGGCTCCGATGCGCGGTTCTATAGCGAGGCCGGCGTTCCTGCAGTCTGCTGCGGGCCCAAGGGCTCAGGGCTCCATTCGCACGACGAGTGGGTCGACATTGAGAGCCTCGAAACCTTTTACTTGGTGCTGCAACGCTTGGCCACACTCTATTAAAGGACAATGCTGAGCTTGAGCGCTACTCCTGGCCCCAGGCGCTCAGTTCACCATTCGTCCACGGCGACTATCGGTCGTTAGCCGTCGCCCTCGGCGGGCAGCGGTGCATCCGCCCGAATGATCGCAAAGGTGCCCTGCGCTAGCGCAACCAGCTCGCCGCCCTCGTCGCGGACGTCGGCGGTTACGACCGCGAGCGTTCGGCGGCGGCTGATTACCGTTGCTGTTGCAGTCGTCTTGCCCTGTCTTACCGGGGCCAGGTAGTTAATCTTGAGCTCAGCCGTAGTGCAACGTTGGCCCGGCTCAAGCACGGTATAGACTGCGGCGCCCATTGCCGAGTCGGCAAGTGTAAAAATAACGCCCCCATGCGCGACGCCGCCGGGGTTGTAATACGAAGCATCGATGTCGATGGTGCAGCGAGTGCGGCCCGGTGTTCGCTCTGTGTAGTGCAGACCGAGCTGCCATCCGAATGGTCCCGTATATGGATCGCGATCGCCGAGTCGCTCCAGCAACGCGAGTGCGTGACCGTGAATAGCCGCGGGCAGAGCTGCTAGGAGCGCTTGGACACGCTCAATGTTGGACAAATTTACCATTACTCTGGTGCTCCAAAAACATAGCTCCAGCCACTCGGCGGCTGGAGCTATCAGTCTACTCGAATTGCGTGCTTGGCCTGACGCCGGGAGCAACTAGGGCCTGCGAACCGCGGCAAAAAGGTTCAGTCGGCCGTTGCTCCACCACGTGCCGGTCCCTGGAATCGCATCAGCACTGCTCTCGATGCGGTCGCGGATCTGCTGATTCGTGAGGCCCTGCCCGGCGAGAATACCGGCAACCCCCGCCACATGCGGTGTTGCCATTGACGTCCCGTTGACCGATTCGTAGCTGCCCTTGATCCACGTCGAGTATATGCCGCTCCCCGGCGCCGCGATGTCGACCCATGAGCCATACTGCGAGTAGATCGCATGGGCATCATTGCGGTCGACCGCGCCAACGGCGAGGCAGTTGTCGTAGTAGGCGGGGTAGCGGAACGAGGCATCACCGTCGTTACCCGCGGCACAGGCGAGAAAGGCGCCCTTGGACCACGCGTAGTCAATCTGCGACTTGAGAATCATGTCGCTGTCGGATGGGCCGCCCAGACTTACGTTAATAACTTTCGCCCCGTGGTCTACCGCATATTTGATACCTGCGGCTACCGTCGTCGTCGATCCACTCCCGTTAGCGCCGAGTACCCGAACGGGCATCAGCTTACAGTTCGGACAGGTCCCGGCCACCCCAATTCCATTGTGGGTGATGGCTCCAACTGTTCCCGCTACGTGCGTGCCGTGGCCGTTGGCATCGTCTACGCTCGTTTCCCCACTCACGAAATTGGCACCGGGGACAATTTTGCCGCTGAGGTCAGGGTGGTCCAGCTGAATGCCCGTGTCAACAATCGCCACGACGACTTTACTGCTGCCACGATCGTAGGCCCACCCTTGATACGCACTGATGCTGTTCCAAGCGTACTGCATAGTGAGCCACGGGTCGTTCGGTGTAAACAAGGTTCCGTTAAGCACCATCGGTAGATGCACTTTGACGGGCGTCGCGTCGAATATGGTGTAGCTGTAGTTGGGCTGAACGTACTCAACCAGCGGGTTATGCTCAAGCGCGCCCATCTTCTCTTCGGCAGATTGGATTCCTTGGGCAGCGGCAAGCCTTGGCAGGGCGACGACGTCGACGTTAAGGCCGTCGATCCGCTGTTTTAGTTGGCCGCCGATGCTTTTTGCTGCCGCCTCCCGCTGCTCATGCCCCGCCTCCGGTGCAAACTTAACAAGCAGCTCGCCGCTCACGATCTGCTCCGGGCCGGCGCTTCCCGCGCGCGGCATTGCTTGCAGCAGCCCACTCGTCATGAAAACCAGCAGCAGTGCGACGATGACTATAACCTGGCGTTTCAAGCTCTTCCTCCGACAGTTAGCACACGGGCTATGAAGCGAACGCCACCATTCGCGGCGTCGCTACGCGACATAACATAAAGCTCAGGACCATACAGGGGGTGCCGCGAGCGCTTCCAAGACGACGATGCTCCGAAGCGTCTGACCGCGCAGAGAATGCGTTCCGTCGCAACATAAGAAGTATCCCACAACTTTTCGGTCGCTGCATGATAAGGCAATGACAAATTGGGGTGGCCATCAGAGGTATGGTACGATGGGACCCGTGGTCCGGCGTTAGGGGCCGGGAAAGGGTTGGATCCACGTATGGCGGTTGGACAAGCTACGGCCGTTGCTCCGGCCAATATCGCGTTTGTGAAATACTGGGGCGTTCAAGATGCGGCGCTCACCTTGCCCTATAATGAGTCGATCTCGATGAACCTTGACCGCTGCCTCACGACGACCTCGGTTCAGTTCGATTCCGGTTTAGAGACCGACGAGGTTGTCCTCAAACTCCACGGGCAGAATGAGCTAGTGGCAGCTGGCCGACCCCTTGAGCGCGTCGTTGCACAGCTGGATCGGGTTCGCAGCCTCGCGAATGTTCAATCACGCGCGCGGGTTCGTTCGACCAATAATTTTCCGTCGGATGCAGGCATTGCATCGTCGGCGGCGGCGTTCGCGGCACTCACGACGGCTGCCGCCACCGCACTTGGACTGCAGCTAAGCGACCAAGAGCTTTCGGTGCTGACGCGCCGATCCGGCTCGGGCTCGGCCTGTCGCTCGATCCCTTCGGGTTTCGTCCATTGGCGCAATGATGGTACCGACCAGGGTTCGTACGCCGGGTCGGTCGCACCTCCCACGCATTGGGCGCTCGCCGACGTCGTCGCGGTGGTCGATCCGGGGGTCAAAAGCGTGACATCTGCCGATAATCATCGTTTAGTCGCAACCAGCCCCTACTTCGCGGTACGCCTCCAGGAGGTTGCGGGCCGCGTCGATCAAGCGCTCACCGCGATTCGCGACCGCGATCTCGGCCAGCTGGGGATAATCTGTGAAGGTGACGCCGTCTCGATGCATGTGGTCGCCATGACTGCTCAGCCGCCGACCTTTTACTGGAACGCGGGGACTATGGCGGTCATCCACGCCCTACGGCGCTGGCGGAACGAGGGCCTATTCGGCTACTTCACGATCGATGCCGGCCCGAACGTGCATGTCATCTGCGATCAACGTGCAGCCGCGGAGATGGACAACCGGCTGCGATCGCTGCCTGAGGTGCAGTTCACCATCGTCAATGGTCCGGGGCCCGGGGCACGAGTGATCGAGGCAGGAGCTAGCGCTATGCGGGCAGAGGGTAGTCGTCAGGAATGAGGAGCTAGGGCGAGTGTCGTCATCGAAGCTGGGGCTTCCTTCGTGGACCTAATAGCCGCGATCGGGTTTACATTCCTTGTGCTTGGGACGTAAAGAGCATGTCGTATTCACATCATTTTCTTGAGTTTGTCACGAACTTTAATCGCGGCGAATATCGTGCCTGCGTAGAGCCGCTTGAGGAGCTTTGGTTTGGGCAGCGTGACGATTTCCACAAGGGCCTGATCCGGCTTGTTGTTGGCCTGAATCAAATGAAGCTTGGGCTGGAAACAGGACCAGCGTTTTTGCTGAAAACGGCGCGTGAGCTGTTGGCACCATACGCGCCGCACCACTATGGCTTGGACCTGGCGGCGCTCGATACATTCATCGCGCGGCAGGAGGCGCTGGTTGGTCGTTCAACAGAGCCGGAGCTCTTCGCTCTACAGCTTGATCCCCCACCCCCGCTGGGTGCGCTGGTAAAGGAGTAAAAGCGATGTTCCGCGTCGCAATTTTAACCGTAAGTGATCGTAGCTCAGAGGGCCTCCGCCCCGATGGCAGCGGCACACTGATCCGCGATCTGATTTCTGCCGAGCTTGATGCCGTGATCGTGGCGTATCGCATTGTGCCCGACGAGCGTCCAGCGATCGAAGCCACGCTACGAGAATGGGCCGACGAGCGTCAGGCCGACCTTGTGCTGACAACCGGCGGAACTGGTCTCGCGCCGCGAGATGTGACACCTGAGGCGACGCGCGCCGTCATCGAGCGCGAGGTGCCAGGGATTCCGGAAGCAATGCGGGCGGCCTCCTTGGCGGTAACGCCCTTCGCAATGCTGTCACGCATGGTCGCCGGAACACGTGGTCGCTGCTTAATCATCAACTTGCCGGGCAGCCCAAAGGGTGTGCGCGAGAACTTAGGCGTCGTGATGCCGGCCTTGAAGCACGGTCTGGAGAAGCTGCTCGGCGATCCGAATGATTGTGCCCCATAGCCGCTGTCTCACGCGCCTGTTGATGCACCCCCAGACCATTAGGCCATCGTGAGCGCGATTGTTCAGGCAGCAGTTGGTGTGTCGGTTGTTGACACAACGGCCGCGTAGATTATCGAGGGACGCGACGTGCAGTCTGGAACGCATTAAACCAGGAGCCCGTCGATACTCGCCAATCGACGGGCTCCTGGTGGAAGGAGGGAGAAGGAGGATGTGCTGCTATAATATTCCCCGATGTCATCACTGCCTATGCATCACGAGTCACCTGTTGAGACGAGCTGAGTACTATGCGGTTGACTGACCCCGCCTTCAGGCGTAGAGGAGTTTAATTTCGATGTCGGATGTCGTCGATCGCATAACAATGCTACGGGACGCAATTCGTGCCCATAACCATCGGTACTATGTGCTGGATGACCCGACCGTCAGCGATGCCGAATATGACGCGCTGATGCGTGAGCTGCGTGAGCTGGAAGCTACCCATCCCGAGCTGGTAACTCCGGACTCGCCCACCCAACGGGTTGGTGCACCGGTAGCAGACCGGTTTGCTAAGGTGCGCCATCGAGAGCCAATGCTGTCGCTGGGCAATGCGTTCAATGAGGCTGACCTCCGTGCATGGCGGGAGCGCGTGGTCAAGCTGCTTGGCGCTGACGTCGACGTGGCATACGTCGTCGAGCCAAAAATCGATGGTCTGGCAATGGCTGTGACCTACGAAGGGGGCAAGCTGACGGTTGCGGCGACGCGCGGTGATGGCACAATCGGCGAGGATGTGACCGCCAACATCCGTACGGTTAAGAGTGTTCCGCTTGTGCTACGGCGTACCGACGACACGCCCGACGGTGTTCCGCAACGCATCGAGGTGCGCGGCGAGATATACATGCGTATCGCCGACTTCGAGCGCCTGAATGAGCAACAGGTAGCCGCCGCAGTTGGCCAGGCTCCCCGGCTTTTTGCTAATCCTCGCAACGCAGCCGCTGGCTCGTTACGCCAGCTCGACCCGAACATCACGGCGAGCCGCCCCCTCCGGTTCTTCGCTTACGGCATCGGCCCCTGCGATGGGGTCACCCTTGGCTCCCAATGGGAGGCACTGCAGTACTTGCGTGCACTCGGCTTCCCCGTAAATCCGGACGTGCGGCGCTTGGAAGATTTCGACGAGGTTATAGCCTACTGCTCTGAGTGGATGAGCCGCCGCGACACGCTGAGCTACGAGGCGGATGGCATCGTCATTAAGGTGGACAGCTTTGCTCAGCAGCGCGAGCTAGGCGTTGTTGCGCGCGATCCGCGCTGGGCCATTGCATTCAAATTTCCAGCGCGCGAGGCCACGACGACCCTGCGGGAAATCGTGGTCAACGTCGGTCGAACGGGAAAGCTGAATCCGAATGCCGTGCTCGACCCGGTCAACATCGGTGGTGTAACTGTTTCGAATGCGACACTGCACAACGAGGACTATATCGTCAGCCGTGATATTCGAATCGGGGATCGGGTGACGGTAAAACGGGCCGGCGATGTAATTCCGCAGGTCATCGGGCCGATCGTGAGTGCCCGCACCGGCCAGGAGCAGCCATGGCGCATGCCTCGGGCCTGTCCCGCCTGTGGGACGGCGGTGGTGCGTCATCCTGGCGAGGCGGATACGTACTGTCCCAACCGCCGTTGCCCGGAGCAGGTAGTCCGGTCGGTGGAGCACTGGGTTAGCCAAGGGGCGATGGACATTGTCGGTATGGGTGAGCGCCAAGCGCGGCAGTTCGTTGAGCGCGGCTTTATCCAGGATGTGGCCGACCTGTACACCTTGACACCGGAGTCGTTTCGGGGGATTGAGGGCTACGGACCGAAGCGCATTGAAAACCTCCTCGCCGCGATCGAGACGTCGAAGGAGCGGCCGCTGCACCGCCTAATCTTTGCGCTTGGTATTTCCAATGTCGGGAGCACGCTCGCGACTACGCTCGCACGGCAGTATGGCTCGCTGGATCTGCTCGCTAACGCTTCGGCTGCCGAGCTCGAAGCGATTGAAGGAATCGGGCCGCACGTTGCGCACAGCATCGCCGAGTATTTCGCCGAGCCTGAGCATCGCGCGCTCGTCGCCAAGCTAAAGCAGGTCGGTGTTAAGGTCGAGCAGGAGGCTCCACTACGGCCGGCCGCCGAGGGCCCGCTGAAGGATAAGACCCTGGTGCTTACGGGTACGCTCGCCGGTATGACCCGCGACGATGCCTCCCAGCTCATTCAGCAGGCTGGAGGTAAAGTCGCAGGCAGTGTTACCAAAAAGACCGACTACGTTGTGGTCGGGGCTGATCCTGGTGGCTCGAAGTACACAAAAGCTGTCCAGCTCGGGGTGCCACTCCTCGACGAAGCTGCCCTGCTGCGGCTGGTGGGGGCTCCGGCGGAGCCAGAGGCCTCAGAGGCTGAGGGTGCGCCGTCGCAGCAGCTGTCGCTCGATATGTAGCAGGCCGAATCTGTGGCGCGGCGCTTGCAGCGATACCACGGAGCAAGCTTTTTGAAGCCTCAGCGAAAGGAGGTTGCGATGAGCGAAGCGAACATCCAACAGGAGCCACGGCGTGCCGCCGAGCTGTCACCACTGATGGCCCCACCGGCGCGGCTACGCGAGCCCAGCGCCGACGAGCTAGACGTTGATGTTTTCAATCCCGTCTACGATGTCGCGGTCGACGACAGCGAGCGGCTGCGGGAAGACGCAGCGCCAACCTTTGATTAATATGCGGACGATCCGCGAGGGGTGCTTGCGAGCGCCCCTTTTTTTATGCCCACCAAGCGACTCTATATTGGTGTCGAAATAATGAAAATAGGGCTCGTGATCGACGACCACATGGCGCGACCTGGCGGCGTACAAGAGTACGTTCGCGGCCTCGCCGGCTACCTTGTGGACTGCGGCCACGAGGTCGTCGTCTTTTCGAGCGGTGACGGCGGGCTCCCTCTGCGCGTACGGCTTAGGGCGCTCGGGGTCCCTCTGAAGCTCAAGGGCAGCGGCTCGTCCACGTCGATTCCGATGAGCTTGTTACCACGGTCACGGCTGCGAGCACTCCTAGAGCACGAGCGCTGTGACATCCTCCATGTGATGGCACCCTACTCGCCGACGTTGAGCGGCCGCTTGTTGCTCCATTCACATGCGCGGCATGTTATGACCTTTCTGGTTGCGATCGAGCCTGGTCCTTATCGAACGGCGCTGAGTGCCCTCGCGAAATCCCAGACCCGATCGTTGCGGCGATTTGATGGGCGGATTGCCATTTCCGAAACAGCTGTGGCGACCGCTCGGGCACTATATGGGGGCGATTACGAGCTGATACCGTGTGGGCTCGACACAGCGCGCTTTACACCAGCGAGTGAGCCGCTCCAGGAGCTAGCCGATGGTCGTATCAACATCCTATACGTAGGTCGCCTCGAATCACGCAAAGGCGTTGAGTACCTTGTCCGGGCATTTGCGCGGCTGGAGCGTCAGTACGACGACGTGCGCCTGGTAATCGGAGGAGATGGTCCCGAGCGGGGCTCACTTGAGCGACTCGCCGCCGAGCTCGGATTGGTGAACGTCCATTTCCTCGGCTACGTACCGGCGAAGGATTTGCCGCGTCTGCTGGCGTCGGCCGCGCTGTTTTGCGCTCCAGCTACGTATGCTGAGAGCTTCGGCATCGTGCTCATCGAGGCGCTCGCCGCAGGCCTGCCAATCGTCGCCGCCGCTAATCCTGGCTATGCCGGACTGCTCGCCGCCCATCCAGGCAATTTGCTCGTGCCCCCACGGGATGATCGCGCCCTCGCCGGTGCAATCGCGACATTGATAGAGCTGCCAGCTTACCGGCAAGCTATTGGCGCGCGCAACGCTTCATCCGTTGGCCGGTACAGCTGGTCAACCGTTGGCGAAGCAATTACGAATTTGTATGAGCGTCTTCTGCACATGCCACCGCGCTGTACCTCCTGCTAGGGCCAGGTAGGCGCGCCAGTTTTCCGCAGCCGCGTGCCGGATTACTGGTGAAGGATTGGCCATGCGCTTGTTGCATACTCACCATCGATATAACCGAAACCCGAGATCTTTTATTGACCGAGATATGCGATAA